>JBDHAS010000073.1:0-18567 GCA_039588015.1 Gemmatimonadota bacterium
TGCAGCGGGTTTCGCCACTCAGTCTTGGCTTGGCGACAAGTGGAGTGCTCATAGCGGCCCTGCTGGTCAGTGAAACGCTCCTAGACCGATGGTCAGGATTGATCCAGGAGGGTCCGCTGGATCCCTTCGCCCGCAGACCCGAAGGCCTGCTTCGCGATCTTCGCCTTGCGGTTGTCCATTGTCTCCTGGCCGGATACCTACCGGCCGCCTTCCTATACGTGCTGCGCAGTGGCAGGAGGACGGTGTATGCCCTGCAGGACGCCCTCGCCTGCACGGAGGAGGAGTGTCGCCAGTTCGCCGCGTCCATCCGTTTCACCCGCCGCGGTCTGTTGGTCGCCGGCTTGATCGGGGCGACCTTCTCGTTCGTCACTCCTTACCTGGTTCCGCCGGTTCCCGAGTCGCTCTGGAATCCCACTACCTGGAGCGCGGAAGTGGCCTGGCACAGAATACTGGGTCCGATCGTCGGATGGTGGCTGGCGTGGCTCGTCTATGCGATCTTTTCCGTGTCTAAACGGCTGTCGAAATTGGCGAGCCGACTATCCTCCGTCGATCTGTTCGACATCAAGCCGCTGGCGCCGTTCACGCAGCAGGGACTGACCAACGCGCTGCTGGCCATCGGTCTATTGTCGCTCTCGAGCCTGTTCCTGATCGAAACCGGCATGGGCACTGTGGCGACGGTCGTTGGTGTAGTCACGCTGTTTGTCGCGGGAGCAGCGCTCGTCATGCCAGTACGTGGGGTCCAGAGGCGTATCAGGCAGGAGAAACAGAGCGAGCTTGGGTGGATCGACGTCGAGCTTCGAGCCAGCAGGACTGCTCTGCGAGAGTCGGGAGAGGACCGCCGGGTCGGATCGATTGCGGATCTGGCGGCCTACCGCGGCCTGGTCGATCGGGCCCCGGAGTGGCCGTTCAACACGTCCACATATCTTCGCTTCGCGCTCTATCTTCTCATCCCGCTGGGCTCGTGGGCAGCCGGGGCCTTGGTCGAGCGCGTGGTGGACCGGTTCTTTTTCTGAGTGGATGCCAAGCCGTGCAGCGAATGCTTGCCGACATGCCCATTCCCGACGTTGCAAACGAACTCGCCGCGATGCGCTCCGAGCGTTGTCAATCGACCTCGGCTGAACAGGCTGCAACTTCGCCACGCGGCGCGGAGGGCAACTCGTGACATCAAAAGCTGATTTCTCCGTTGCACGGCGACTATCGTTCCTCGATCGCTACCTAACGGTCTGGATCTTCGCCGCGATGGCCCTCGGAGTGGCGATCGGCTACCTGTGGCCGGACCCGGTCGAGGCGCTGAACCGCGCGACCCAAATCGGCACCACGTCGATCCCGATCGCGATCGGCCTAATCCTGATGATGTACCCGCCGCTCGCCAAGGTCCGCTACGAGAAGTTTTGGGTCGTCCTCCGACACAAGCGGATCCTCGCCCTCTCGCTCTTTCAGAACTGGGTGATCGGGCCGCTGGTGATGTTCCTTCTCGCGGTGCTGCTGCTTCGCGACATGCCGGGCTACGCCGTTGGCTTGATCCTGGTGGGCCTCGCGCGCTGCATCGCGATGGTGCTGGTGTGGAACGACCTGGCGGAGGGCGACCACGACCTGGCGGCGGGCCTGGTGGCGGCTAACGCCGTCTTTCAGGTGCTCTTTTACGGGTTCTACGCTTGGATCTTCATCACGCTGCTGCCGCCGCTCTTCGGATTTCAGGGAGCGGAGATGCACGTCAGCGTGGGAGAGATCGCACGAACCGTCTTCATCTACTTGGGGATACCGTTCCTAGCCGGCCTGATCACGCGCTTTTCGCTGTTGAAGCTGAAGGGTAGGGAGTGGTACGAGCGCGTGTTCATCCCGCGCATCAGCCCGGTCACGCTGGCAGCATTGCTGTTCACCGTGGTCGTGATGTTCTCCCTCAAGGGCGAGCTGATCGTGCAGCTTCCATATGACGTAGTCCGAATCGCGATCCCGTTGACGATCTACTTCGTGGCGATGTTCGTGATCACTTTCTTCGGCGCCCGGCTGCTGCGTGGCGAGTACCCGGAGACGACGACGGTGGCGCTGACAGCCGCCAGCAACGACTTCGAGCTCGCCATCGCGGTGGCGATTGCCGTGTTCGGAATCGCCTCGCAGCCGGCCTTCGCCACGGTCATTGGCCCGCTGGTCGAGGTGCCGGTGATGATCGGCCTGGTGCAGGTGTCGCTCTGGGCGAAGCGTCGCTTCTTCGAGCCAACCGCGGCCGCGGCGTCGATCGGAGGAGGGGAGTAGCGATGGCCCTGAATCTGAGCCTCATCATCACCCCGCGTTCGAGGTCGCAGGGAGGTTATCGATCTCCCGATTCGGGGCGGCCCTGTGACCCCTCCGCGAGTCTCGACATTCGCTCGCGGATCTGATCGCCGGGAAGCCAGCGGCCCTGTACGACGACACCCGCGATACCTCGGGTGTGGGTGATGTCAGCCAGCGGGTTTTCTTCCAGTAGGACCAGGTTGGCCTGTTTGCCGACTTCCACCGTCCCCGCCTGATCGATCTCGCCTAGGTACTCGTACGGGTGAGTCGTGGAAGACCTCAAGGCCTCGTACGGAGAAAGGCCGATGGCCACCAGCTCCTCCAGTTCCCGGTGCAGTGCGAAGCCCGGCACCAGAGTCGGAAGAGGCGCGTCCGTCCCGGCGAGCAACTTCACCCCGCGCTCATGCAGAGCACGGGTGAACGGGCGCTGGAATTGCTCGAATCCAAGGCGGATTGCTTGACGCTGGGCATCGGGGATGGGCTCGTACAGGTTGTGGTTGGGCTGATCCAGGTGTCGCTCGCCGCGATCGTCTGCGCGAGCCGATCAATCCTCTCTCGACTGAAATCACCTTGGACGTGCTTCATTACCTCTTCTGAATGCGCGATCAGCCTCTGACCCGCGCCCAGGACGTGCTCGACCGAAAGCGCCATCGGGATGTGGCCGATCACGTCGAGCCCGACTTCGTTGGCGGTCGAGATGATCGCCTCGTAGGAAGCCGGATCGAGAAAGGAATAGACCTTCATCGCGTCGTAACCCGCCTGCTGGGCGGCGAGAACGGCCTCGCGGGCTTCGGCCGGAGAGGCTACCCAGGTGCTCAAGGGAGGCGGCCAGGCTCGGTCGGGCCCGTCGATCATGCGGGCGAGTATCAGCCTCGGGCCGAGGATCTCGCCGCGCCCGATGCGCTCGCGGAGACCGATGTGATCCTCCGTCGCGGACAGCACCTGCACGGTGGTGACCCCGTTCGCTACGTGCGCGAAGAGGAACGACGCCCTGTCGCGATCGTCAATCGGGACGCGGGCCTCGGGCGGCAGCATGATGTTCCATGCGTCCCCCAACAAGTGGACGTGCATGTCGCAGAAGGCGGGGATCAGGTACCGACCCGTGGCATCGATTCGCGTAACCCCTTCGGGAATCTCCGTGGACCGAGTGGGGCCGATCCCCACGATGCGGTTCTCGGCGACGATCACCGTCTGATCCGGGAGCACGTCCTCGCGGTCCATCGGTATGACCGAGGCGTGAACGAAAGCGAATCTCTCGGACTCGGCGAGAGTTTCCGGCTCTCCTCCAGCAGAGCAGGCGCTGCCCACGAAGACCGCAAGCATGAAATGGGCTGCAGCGCGGCCCCATGTGGCGGCCATTCTTCTCATCCCTATCTCCAAGTGCACAGGTGGAGTTCGTGACCTAGCCAGCCTTCGTAACATCCGCCGGCTGTGCAGCGCCAAAGGTAACCACGTTCCACTATCAATCGCGACGGTGACTGATCTCACGGAAGCAGTGCCTGCACCGTCACGCTGACTGTGGTCTGCCGCATCAAGGTGACTGCCAGATGACGGCCAGTTGACAGCCCGCTGATGGCCCGACGCTAGGATGTCCGCGAGGCTCGCCTGGCAGTGCGGCAATTCACATAGGAGTCTACCTCCTCCACCCCAACTGCCCTTGATGGAAAGGTAGAGCCGCGAGGCGAGCCTCTGTTTTGTCGTCGAAGCATGCGCCTTTAGTCGCTGAGTTCTTGTAGATCGTTGCGCCCTATTCTTGCAAGCCGGTAGATTGCTGGCCCATGATTATCCACTCGCCTTTCGTGCGATTCGCGGCCGTGGCCGTCATGTTGTCAGCGGCATGTACGCGGGCTTCCGAGGAGACACGTAGGCGAGCATCAGATCTCGCCCAGGTTAAGACCGAGGTAGAGGCGGCGGTCTGGGCGTTCCATGCTGCGGACACGGCTCGCGATGCCGAAGCGGTGATCCGGCTACTGTGGCCTGAGTACACGATGCTCGCGGATGGGTCCCGGCTAAGTTACGAGCAGGTTGCCGCAGGTTCTCGCGAGTTCATGGCCGGCTTGGCCCTGTTCCACACGGATTGGTACGATCTCCAAGTGACACCGCTAGGACAGGATGCTGCGGTTGCCTCGTTCCAGTTTCGCGACTCGATCGTCACCAATGCCGGCGAGCTGATTCGCAACCGTGGCACGACTATCTTCGTCTGGCAGCGCCGAGGCGGGGAGTGGCGAGTGCTGTTTGCCGACGCGAATCACCGTCCCGCTGCCCTGCCTGCCGACATCCGTCCCGATCCAGATCATGATTAAGACTGGTGCTGGCCCTCCTCTTGGTCACGGACCACCGAGCCATCCTCGAGGAGAGTGGATCGCGGAGCAGTCCCTCAGGGAGCGGAATCTGTGCTCCCGCCGCTCGAGCTAGGTTGGCGCGTCTTTGAGTGCAAGGAGCCTCCATCATGGGAGTAGCCGAACGTTTCGTAGTCATCATTGCCAGCTTGCTGTTTGTCGTTCCTCTTTCGGCGACGGCTCAGACTCATCCTGACCTTTCCTACCGCATCGAAGCCGTCGTCGATGTAGAGCAACAAGTGATCAGAGGGCAGGCGCACCTGGAGATACCGTTCTCCTTGCTTTGGTCAGCGTCGGAGATTCGGCTCGACCTGTTGTCGGCGGGTGAGGACTCACTAGGCCGCGCGCTGTTGACTGTGGAATCGGTGGGCTCTGACCGGGAGATAGAGATCGTCGAGGACACTGACGACCGGTTGCGCGTGCTTCTGCCGGCTGCGGCTGAGCCGGGTCAAATCATCCCACTTGATGTGCGCTACTCCTGCGCGTTCAACGACAGCTACGAGCAGCTCGGCTACTACAGCTTCTGGTCCCACGAACCCGGCGACTACTGGTACCCGGACGTCGTCGGCGCCGGCGGCGCGCGGGCGGACTTCAAAGACTTCCAGGTAACGATCGACTATCCGGAGACCTACACGGCGGTCACGACGGGAATTCAGCAGGGGTCCGCCACACTAGGAGATGGAAAGCTCCGAGCGACCTTCGGTTCAGAGCACGTGGAGGGGTTCTCTCTCAGCCTCGGTGAAGGATTCGAGTTGCTGGAGCTCGAGGGCGAGGGCACCACTGTCGTCGGCCTGCTTCCACCCGACGAGCCCGATGCGTTCAGACTGGCGGTCGAGCTCACGGCGGAAGCCGTGCGCTGGTATCGTCAGACGTACGGGTTCTTCCCGGTGCAGCAGATCGGGATCATACCTGGGCCGCGGCGCTGGAGTGGAGGCTTTCCGCTCCCCAATGTCTTCATGGTCCATCGCGGCAACCTGGGGGAGGAATTTCTCAGATGGATCACCGCCCACGAGCTGGGTCACTACTACTGGGGCCTCTACGTGTTGAGCGCGACGAGCGAGCGGCTCGACTGGCTCAACCTGGCAAACGGCATCTGGGTCGATCACCTGTACCTCGCGCAGACGTCGGGCAGAACGATCGAGCAAGTACTGCGTGAGCCCGGTGCCGGCGACATGCTGGTCGACTATCTGGAAGCCATGCTCGAAAACCGGGAGCAGCGTCTGGGAATTCCGCGCGATGTGGAAGGCTCGCTCGGCTTCGACTATAACTCCCTCATCCGTCACGGCAAGGCCACGGTCGGCGTCTACCTTCAGGCACGCCGGCTGGGCACGGAACGCTTCCTCGAACTTCAGCGCGAGCTCCTACGGGACTACCGATTCAAGCCGTTGCCCGTTTCCGAGTTCGCTGGCCGCCTCGAGGCGGCTGGCGCGACGGGAGCCGCCGAGTTTTTCGATAACTGGATGCGAGGCGATGCCCGGATCGAGTTCGATGTGGCGCGTGTGGAATCGCAAGCAATAGAGGATGGTTGGGTCCACCGCGTTCACATCTCGCAGGCCGGTACGATTCCCTACGACCTCGACGTGGAATTGGTCGGCGCCGACGGCACCCGGGTCGTGCGCTCACTGGCCGCAGAAGACTTTGCCGAGAGCCGCGAACAACTGGTGGAGGACACGCTCGCGGTTCTGCTGAGCGAGGTGCGACTCGATCCCTTGGGGGCTCTGCCCATGTGGAACAGCTCTCACATTGGCATCCGCCGTGCGTTTCTGCATGCCATGTTTCGGGCCAATCTGACCGCGCCATTCCTGACCCTGGTTCCAGATTACCTCGAGGCCCAACCGGCAGACGACTTCATGTGCCTGCTGTATGTGTATCGGCTGTTCCAACTAGGCCGGCATGAACAGGTGCTCGCGGCTCAGGAACCTCTCGCACGCGAGACCCCTGAGGAACCCGCCGCGATGTGCGCGACGCGCTATAGCTGCTGGGCGGCGATTCTGCTCGCCCGTTCGCTCACAGCCCTCGACCGATTCACTGAAGCGCAGGCGATTCTGAGCGCTATCAAAAGCCTAGTCTCTTCGCACCGGCTGGAGCAGCTCTGGGAGGAAGCGAACGCCGAGATCAGTGAGAGAGGAAGCCAGTAACCCAGCCGTCAGTACAACGGAGTGCGCGCGACCACTCGATTTCGTCGAAGGGCTGCTTGCCCACCTCACCGACGTGGTTCGCCGGCTCAACGGACAGTTTGACTCGGAGAAAGTCGGGGCGTCGCAGGTCTGACCGGAAGCCGGCCTAATATCCGGCCCCCGTGGACCCTTTGTTTCCGCTCCATCGCCGGATGGGTTGGGCTCCAAGTGTCGGCTTTGTGCCAATAGCGTGAGAGGGCAGCCGACGCTGCACCCTGGATCGTTGACAGGCTTCCCGAGCTGTAAGGAGTGTACTACGCTCCCAGACACTTCGCATCGATGACCAGGCGGTCAACGACTATGTCGCCGGGCGCGTTGATTGTTAATTGATAACGCGCCTTGAACACGATGTTCGGCACGTTTCCTTGTCCTATCAAATTGTAGGAGTTCACATCGCTCTCCACATACGGGAACCCGTCGGCATCTACAGTTGCCTGACCCCCCCACTGTCCGCTCATCTTCCAAGTGTGGCCACTCGGGGACCCCGTCGCTGTACCGGTGTAGTTGGTCCGCCAGCTGATGAGAATCCGGCCGTTCGGTGTCTCAGTGTACTTCTCAACCCAATGATCCGTTCCTACGGCCGTGACTTCGTCACCGCATACGGGGTTGGGAAATAGGGTTGCAGGACCGAACGGGAGATCTTTTTCGTTCACCGTGACGGCGTGCTGAGGGCCAGACAGAGCGGGCGTAGCTTCGGTGGGTGTCGGATCGTCACAACCGGCAACAGTGAAGGCGACACCGACTATCGCAGTTGCTAGAACGGGGTACCTCATAGTGTCCTCCATGTAGGCGGCCGCATTATTGGCTCCATGATAGACCAGGGCTTGGCGTTCCTTACTCGTACTTACCCGAATTTGCGGCTTCGCTGATGACTCTTCCGAGAATGACTCCGTGTTCCACGGCGCCGCTGCCCGTGATAATATTGGGATCCACCGCGTCGTCGTCGTCGCAGTCGTAATTACCGTCATCGATGACGACGTTCTGGTTGCCGGCCATCGAATTCGCCCCCGTCAGCTGCGTGAAGATCACGCCCCAATCGTTGTAGTTACCGTTGAGATTGTTGCCCAGGAAGGTGTTTCCGCAGACGTAATGCCAAGCGAATACTCCGGCGTCTCCAGAGCCGGTCGCCCGGTTGTTGCGAATCACATTGTCCCATGCAGACCGGAAGAACAGACCGTCCCACACAGCGCCCTCGACCGTGTTGTTGCTGAAGCTGCTGTTCGATATGAACCAGGGACTCATCGAGTTCTGCCATGGCCCGCTCACATCATTCTGGGCAACAACGACGTTGTCGCCGAAGATCAGGCGGATCCCGCCCCAGGCCCAATGCCCGGACGGTGCCACTGATACCACGGTGTTGCCCCTGACGACGCTCCCGTCTATTCCGCTTTGCAGATGTACGCCTGAGCTTGATCCATGCGACTCGAAGTAGTTGCCCTCGATGACGGTGCCCGGCGTGTAGCCGAAGAACGCGCACGTGTAAGGACCGCAAGTGACGGTGTTGTTCGTGAACCGCACGCCGGCAGCCTGCCAGGCAAAGAACGGCTCATCTCTCGTGTTACTCCCGTCGAGGACGAGGCCATCGATAGTCACGCCATCGGCTAGGGCCCCCAGAATGTCGATGACGCCCGCGCCGGACTCTGCATATAGACCCGAGCCCGGTGTCGCGCAGGTCAGCGTGAGGTCTTCGATCGTGATGAAGATGTCCGCCGTTATCCCGAAGTACCCTTCTATCGCGATGACGTCACCCGGGCTTGCGACAGCGATGGCCGCTACGAGACCGGCTTCGTCACCGACGACCGCGTTGGCGGAGGTTGGACATTGTGCGGCAGGTCCGACGCTCAGTGAAGACACCGCCGGAATGTCGGGTTCCGCCGGCGGTTCGTCGCAGCCGAGCAGGGCGAGGGCTGCGATCAGCGCGACCGAACAACTAATGAGTGGATTCTGCATGATTCACCTTCCTCTTAGAGTGCTGATACGAGACAGCCGGTTTCGATCGGATTTGAAGGCGGTCCCCGGTTTGCGACCGGCCTGACCAGTTGCCTCAGCACATGTGAACCCGCGTTCATGGCGTCCCTCCTGCCGCTTGGCTCCGGAGCTGTTGGGGCTCCCGGAACAGTTTCTGGCTAGAATCGTCGCTTTGGACCTATATTTGTCGCTTAGGCATCATATTTTTATCCGCCTTCTATCAGTTTCTTCTCCTCTGTACTCTGGGAGCGCGTATGTACCGGCTCCAGCTCCTCGGCGGCGTATCTCTGGCAGGGCCTTCGGGCCCCGTGTCGGGGAAGGCCGTCCAGCGTCGGCAACTAGCGTTGCTGGCGGTGCTGGGGGCGGGTGGCGAAGCAGGATGGACTCGCGACAAGCTCGTTGGCCTGCTTTGGCCGGAGAACGATCAGGAAGGCGCACGGCATCGCCTGTCGGGATCCCTCTACGAGCTTCGCAAGGCCCTCGGAGACGACGTGGTGCTCGTGACGGGCGAGTCGCTGCGGCTGAACCGCGAACTGATATCCACTGACGTCGGCGTTTTCGAGGCCGAGCTGGAGCGAGAGGATTTATCGAGCGCGGTAGATTCGTACGGAGGTCCGTTCCTGGACGGCTTCTATCTGGGCGGATCCAGCGAATTCGATGCGTGGGTGGAATCGGAGCGCAAGCGTCTCAGGGGTGGCTACGAGAAGGCTCTAGAAGAGCTCGCCGACCAGGCTGAGGCGGCTGGTGACCACCCGAAGGCCGTCGTCCGGTGGCAGAGACTGACTGCCAGCGATCCCTACAATTCACGGTTCGTGCTGCGTTGGATGCAGGCGATGGCGGCTGCTGGGGATCCAGCAAATGCGATCCAGTGCGCGCAGGAGCACGAACGCTTCTTGAGGGCGGAGCTCCAGATGGAACTCCCACCGGACGTAGTCACCCTGGCTGAGCAACTGAGAGAGGCGCCCCCGGCGGTGGCATTTACGCCCGATGATGAGTCTGCGCCGCCACCGGCAGTCCGTATTCGTGCTGACGCGGGAGCGGAGCACGCCGGCAGCGAGATTGCCGGCGCACGCCGATTCCGCAGACTGGGAAGAATTCCCCTTGCCGGAGCGGTTTCTGCCGGGGTCTTCAGCGTCGTCATCGCCAGCTACGTCGTGATACGTGTGCTTGGACCGGGTTCCGCGGACTCCGTCACAAGATCCGCAGAGTTGAACCCACGCGACCAGATCATCCTGGCCGACCTGGAGAACCACACAGGTGACTCGACCCTGGCGTTCGTCATAGCGGACCTCTTTGAAATCGATCTTTCCCAATCCTCGAGCGTCAGCCTCGTGGATCCGGCTGCCGAGCTGTGGCGGATGCAGCGTGACCCTGCGGGTCCGCTCGATCTCGATCTGGCCCGTGAGGTAGCGACTCGAATGGGACTCAAGGCGGTGCTGTCGGCTGGGATCGGAACCGCCGGCGGCGTCTATTCGGTCTCGGTGAGACTCGTCGCCGCTGAGACAGGGGAAGAGCTGCTCGCCGATCGCGAGATGGCGTCTGATTCGACGGAGATCATTCCCGCGACCGACAGGCTGTCGAAGCGGCTGCGAGAGGGAATCGGCGAGTCGTTGGTATCGATCCGGGCCAGCCTGCCGCTATGGAGGGCTGCGAGTCCTTCGCTGCCTGCATTGCGGAAGTTTACGCTGGGCGGGAGAGCGCTCAGAGCCGGCGAGCGAGATAGAGCGCTCGCGCTGTGGGAGGAAGCAGTTGCCATCGATACAGGGTTTGCTGCGGTGTACCGGATGCTCGGGGTTCACTACTTCAATGCCGGCGACCTCGGGCGCTCGAGATATGCACTGACCAAGGCATTCTATCATCGCGACCGTCTGACTGAGGGGGCGCGGTACCTGGTAGAAGGCACCTACTACCAGGTGGTGGGCGAGCTCGATGAAGCGATCATCGCGTACGGAAACTTGCTCGATCTGGATCCCACGCATTTCAGAGCGCTTGGGAACCTCGCGCAGACGTACGGTGATGCGGGCGAATACGCCCAGGCCATCGAGTTGCTGCGCCGGTTCCTCGATGTGTACCCCAACACCGGCAACACCTTCCCCTACCGGAACCTGGCCCGGTGGCATGTATCGCTCGACGAGTTCACTGAAGCCCGAGCTGTGCTCGAGCGCGGCCGCGAGCGGCGCCCAGACAGTGGGTGGATTGTGGATCGGTCGATAGCCTTGCATGCCGCTCGGGGCGACTACGACAGCGCGGAGGCCGAGGCTCTGCAATGGATCGCCGAACCGGGAGGCCTTCTACGTCCGAGGCGAACCGCCTACTACTGGCTGGCCTGCCTTGCGCAGGTGAGAGGCAAGCTGGCAGATGCCGAACGTTTCTGGCGTGAGGAGATGGCGTTTAAGATGCGGCAAGGTGAGGACGCCATGTTCCTGAGTAATGCCATGCGGTTTTCCAAGATGAACATCCTGCTCAGAGCCGATCCGGAACGTGGCCTGCGTGTGATCGAGGAAACATTGGACCGCTACCCGCTGGACTCCATCGCGTCATTCAGCCAGCCCTACTTGGGAGACGAGCTGGAGAGCGAGGGACTCGTAGTCGTTTACGCGCTGGCCGGCAAGCCGAATCGGGCTAGGGCCCTTCTGGCCGATCATGAATCTGCGGTCGCGCCCGAGGTGCGTCGCGGTGAGAAGTTCAATTTGCACGGGGCAACGGGGCTTGTGCTTCTGGCTGAAGGGAACCCGTTAGAAGCCGTATCCGAGCTCTTACTCTGGGATCCGTCCTCCGGTCGGCGTACGAACCCGAACCAACACTTGGGCCGCGCCTACGATCTTGCTGGGCGGCCGGACGAAGCGATTGAATACTACGAGAGGTTCCTGAATACGAACGACATCTGGCGGCTGAGCCTTGATGCCGCGTATCTGGCCTCGACGTATGAGCGTCTGGGGCAGCTGTACGAGGAACGCGGCGATTCTGCGAACGCCGTTCACTACTACGGCAAGTTGGTAGATCTATGGGATTCCGCCGATCCCGAGCTTCAGCCGCGAGTAGAGGCTGCCCGGCAAGCGGTTCGTGCTTTGTCGCCCGCCGGCTGAGACACACGAGCAGTGCGGCGAAGCTTGTACCGAGGCTGTGTGTCTCAGGTTCCCGCCGGTGATCGTTATCCAACCTGGTTACTTACATGTGCCGGGTTGCGTCGGTAGGGTCGTTCCATCAAATTCTAGCGATAATCGTTAGCCCCGACGATTCGTAGACAGGACTCGTGCGATTGGTGTCAGTGCTTCACACACGCCGGCGGCTCAGCCGTCGACGGTGCTCGGCCGGGATTCGAGCATCCTACCTGCACGCCTCCGTCCTTGCCCAGTCTATGGTCCGCGGGCTTGACGTCCCACCAGCCCACGGAGGCTCCGTATGAAGAGACGTACCTTCATCCGATCCACGCTCGCAGCCGCGGCGGCGACCGCCATTCCAGCCAGGGAATCGCTGGCAGCCTTCTACCAAGATGCTGGGCAGAGCCCGGCAGACGTGAGCGCGGTCACCGGCGCCGGCAAGGAGATCACGTTGAAGGGGAGTGACATCGCCGAGTTCAGTTCACGACTGCGTGGACGTCTGTTGCTTGCCGGCGACAAAGCGTACGACCAGGCGCGACAGATCCTCAATCCATCCTTCGACAAGCACCCCGCGCTGATCGCTCAGGTGACCGGCACGGCGGATGTTAGGACGGCGGTGGACTTCGCCAGGGACAACAGCAACCTGCTGCTCGCGGTCAAATGCGGAGGGCACAGCTCTTCGGGGAAATCGACGTGCGACAGTGGCATGATGATCGACCTGTCTCACTTCCGCGATGTGCGTGTCGATCCGAGGGCTCGCAGAGCCCGGGTGACGGGCGGCAGCCTGCTGGGACAGCTGGATCACGAGTCGATGGCCTATGATCTGGTCGCCCCGATGGGGACCGTATCGCACACGGGCGTGGGTGGTCTGGTGACGGGCGGCGGATTCGGTCGGCTCGCACGACGTTTCGGTATGTCTATCGACAACCTCGTGGCGGTGGACGTGGTCACGGCCGACGGCCAACTCCGTCACGCGAGCGCGGATGAGAACCCCGATCTGTATTGGGGAGTGCGTGGGGGTGGCGGGAACTTCGGGATCGTCACCTCGTTCGAGTTCCAGCTGCATCCGATGCAACGGCAGGTCGTCGGCGGTCTAATCTTCTTCCCGATCGAGAAGGCCCGCGACGTACTGAGCCTCTACGCCGACTACGGCCCGGGGGCACCCGACGAGCTCCAGATGGACTTGATCCTGTACAGCCCGCTGGGCGGCGCGCCGAGCATGGTCGGCTTCGGCATCTGCTACTCTGGTCCGGCGAACGCGGCGGACCGCGTCCTCGCGCCGGTTCGCAAGTTGGGCACGCCGATAATGGATGCTGTCCAGCCTACCGACTATGTGGCGCTCCAGCGATCCGGCGACTCCGACGATCCGCGGGCCGAAGGTTCGTATCTCAAAGGAGGCTTCGTCTCCGAGATACCGGCCGGCCTCATTTCGGCGATCGTCGAGAACTTCGAAGCGCATCCGGAGCGTAGCACCGCCATGTTCTTCCAGCAGAGCGGCGGAGCGATCGGGCGGGTGGCGAAGGACGCTACCGCGTTCTCGAGCCGCGACGCGATCGCCAACATGCTGGCCTTCGTCGGTTGGCGCCACGGCGAGGACCCGACCGAGCACATCAAGTGGGTCAAGCAGTATTGGACGGCGCTCGAGAAGTATACCCAGGGGTTCTATACGAACGACTTGGAAGTCGATCACACGGCCGCGAACGTCAGCGCAAACTACCGGGGCAACTACGAGCGGCTGGTCCAGGTCAAGAACAAGTACGATCCGAGCAATCTGTTTCGCCTGAACGCGAACGTGCAGCCGACCGTCTGACGGCCCCGGTCGTCTGCGCAACCACAGTAGTGAAGGGGGCCGAACTCACAGCGCCATCACGGGAGGTCACAATGATTCGCATGTTTGTGCGTCACCCCGTAGCCGACTTCACCCATTGGAAGCAGGCCTATGACGATTTCGATGGTGAGCGGAAGGGTATGGGGGTCATAGGCGACGCGGTCTACCAGGCGGCGGACAATCCGAACGACGTGACCGTGTCGCACGACTTCGAGACGCTGCAGTCAGCCCAGAACTTCGTGGGGTCGGAGCGCTTGCGCGAAGTGATGTCGGAGGCCGGCGTGGCCGACGAGCCGACGATATGGTACACCAATCCGTGCTAAGCTAGGCGAAATCTGGCTAAGCGCGCTCAGGAATGAGGCGCCGCTCTCCTGGTGGAGATCGACTGAGCCGCTCGGCAAACCGAGATCCGTTATTGAAGTGGGCGCTCCGGCTGACATCGGGCGCCCGCTTCAATTGAGCCGCCGAACCGCAGCGCGTTGCTTCGACAGGAACTCGGCGCCTCGAGGCTGCACTTTTTCTTGACGCAGCCGAATCGCATCTTACAATACCCCGACCAACTAACCACTGTTTAGCGGGAACCGTCTCTATGCCGTCGCTGCGTGAGCGCCTAGGCGAACGCAAGCTGGTGCAATGGGCCATCGCCTACCTGGCCGGCGCCTGGCTCGTGTTCCAGGGCATCGAGGTGCTCGCCGAGCCCTGGCAGCTGTCCCCAACTGTCCAGCGTACCGTTCACGTTTTGCTCGGGATCGGCTTCGTGCTCACTCTCGTGCTGGCCTGGTATCACGGCGAGCGCGGTCGTCAGCGCGTGAGCGGTATCGAGTTGCTGGTTGTCGCCGCGATTCTCGCGCTTGCGGGCGTCGCCGTTGTGACCGTTGGCCGCGCACCACAAGGCGATGCGGCTGCCGAGCGATCGGAGCGGGCCTCCAGGGTAGCTGACCGGAAATCCGTCGCTGTCTTGCCATTCGTGAACGTGAGCGGCAGCGGCGAGGACGAGATCTTCAGCGATGGCATCACCTTCGACATCATCAATCACCTCTCGAAGATCGCCGACCTGAAGGTCATCTCTCGTACCTCGATCATGCAGTACAAAGGCGCCGAGCGGAGCCTGAGCCAGATCGCCGAAGAGCTTGGCGTCGCCACGGTGCTGGAAGGCGAGGTTCAGAGGATCGGCGACCAGATCCGCATTAACGCTCAACTCATCGATGCTGAGACCGACGAGCCGTTGTGGGCGGAGCAGTACGATCGGACGTTCGCGGACGTGTTCGCCATTCAGACTGATGTCGCGCGACAAATCGCCATGGCCTTGCATGCGACGATGACGGACGAGGAAGGGGAGAGGATCGCGCAGGTGCCGACGCGGAATTTGGAGGCGTACAGCTCGTACACGCTCGGTCGGCACTGGTGGAACAAGCGAACCGCTGAGGGTCTCGAGGCGGCGATCGCCCACTTCGAGGATGCGATCAGCCAAGACAGTACGTACGTCTGGGCCTATGCCGGGCTGGCGGATTGCTACGCAGTCTTGCCGTGGTATGGTGAGTGGGAGCCTGCAGCAGCTTACCCAAGGGCCATCGCCGCCGCTCGCAAGGCCGTCGAGCTAGACGGTAGGTCCGGCGAGGCCCGCGCCTCGTTGGCGATCGTGAAGCTGTGGTACGAATGGGATTGGCAGGCAGCGGAGACGGAGTTCCAGCGCGCGATAGAGGCAAGTCCGAGCTACGCGACGGCGCATCAATGGTACGCCGCGCTGATGACTTACACGCAGCGCTTGGACGAGGCGATCGCGAGATTCCGGACCGCTCTCTCCTTCGATCCGCTGTCCGCCATAATAGGAGCGAACCTTGCCGACGCGCTCTACTACGCGCGCCGTTATGACGAGGCGATAGAGCAGTACGTCAGGACCCTCGAGCTGCACCCCGAATTTTCGTACGGCTGGAGGGGGCTCGGCCTGGCCTATCTTCAGGCGAAGATGTACGAGGAGGCGAAGGCGGCTCTGAGCGAAGTATCGGATCTCCATCCGGCGCTTACGTACGTCTACACCGCTCAGGGTAGACGAGACTCAGCGCTCGCCGTTCTCGAGGCAGCTGAATCGGCGTCGCTCGAGTCACAACTCTACGCGGTTGTGGGTCTCGGAGAAACGGACCGCGCCTTTAGGATCCTGGATCGGGCCTACGAGGGACGCGCTGTGTGGTTGCTGGAGTATCCCAGGCTCGATCCGTACTTCGACGGGCTTCGCTCCGATCCGAGATTCACGGCGCTGATGCAAAGGATCGGCCTCGAGCGATAACGTCCCGTCCTCGTCCGTGACAGCCCGCTCTTTCAGCGTCGGCACACCGACACTAATAACAGTGCACAAAGGACGGGGTTGGTCACGTCATCGTGTGGCGCGCCTGGCACTGCTTTGCTATTCTTCGCCCGGTCCTCGCCATTGCCACCATGAGAGATGCTCTCCGCGCCACTCGCACTTCTTGTCCTGGCAGGTCTCGCACCGGCCGCGCCGCGCGCACAAACCGACACGCTGTTCGTGCTGCCGGCGGTCAGAGCCACGCAGCCGCCGCTCATCGACGGTGCGGTCGCGGAGGGCGAATGGGATAGCGCCGCGGTAGCGCGAGATTTCATCCAGTACCAACCTCGCCTCGGGGCTCACTCGCAGCTGAACACCCAAGCCCTGGTGATGTATGACTCGACCCATCTGTACGTCGCTTTCCGCTTCTACGACTCCGAGCCGCCGACCGCCCAGTTGACCCGTCGCGATGCAGAGCTGATGAGCGACGATGCCGCGGTCGTACTGCTCGACAGCAACAACGACAACCGGTCGGGCTTCTTCTTCGTGGTCAACCCGCTCGGTACACAGGCCGACGGTCAGATCAGGGATGACGGTCGCACCGTCGATGACACATGGGACGCGACCTGGCAGTCTGCGGCTCAACGAACCGATTTCGGGTGGACGGCCGAGATCGCCGTCCCCTTCACGTCGATCAGCTATGCGGCGGGCGAAAGCCAAACCTGGGGGATCAACCTCGGCCGCAGCCACAGGCGTACGTTAGAGCTGGCCTATTGGGCCGGACCGCTGGAGAACGAGGCCCGCATGTCGCAGGCCGGGTCGCTGGTCGGGCTCGACATCGCGCCACCCGCGCGCCGCCATCGAATCATCCCGTACGGCTTGACCCGCGTGCAGGAAGAAAGGCGAACCGACTGGGAGGCAGGTGTTGACGCTCGCTACGCTTTCACGCCCGAGCTGGCCGGCTACCTGACGATAAACCCCGACTTCGCCACGATCGAGGCGGACCAGGAACGGATAAACCTGACGCGATTCGAGCTGGCACTGACTGAGAAGCGTCCCTTCTTTCTGGAGAGCGCCCAGCAATTTCGGCAGCGGATCCGCACGTTCTATACGCGACGCATCGCCGATATCCGAGCCGGCGCTCAGATGTTGGGCAAGATCGGACCGTGGAACCTGTCCGGGATAGCCACCTACTCGAGGCTGCCCGAGAGCCACATCCCCGACGCCCCCAAGCCTCCAAAGGCCACATACGCCATCGCCCGCGCGCAACGTGACGTCTTCGGCTCCTCGAACGCGGCGGTCATGGTTGCAAACCGCACCTTGGACGGCGAGCGCCAAGGATCGATCAGCGCCGACGCGACGCTATTCTTCACTCGGACGCTTGGCATGACCGCGCAGGCCGCGCAGAGCTGGGGTCCTTTCAACAGGGGGACCGCTGCCTTCTTCGTCAGGCCAGCCTTCGACTCGCCGACGTCGCATTTCCATGTGCGTTACACTCACCTCGGCGACCGTTTTGCCGACAACGTGAACGTCGTCGGATTCATCCGCGACGACGACAGGCGCGAGCTGGACTCGGCGCTGAGACACACCTTCTGGCTCGCCGAGGGGGCGCTCCAGCGGCTGGAGTACGGCTCGAACTACAACATCTACTGGAGCCAGAGCGGCATCCTGCGAAGCTGGCAGATCGACCAGAGTCTGGAATTCGAATTCCGCAATCGCGTCTCGATGGAGTGGGATTTTCAGGAGGAGTTCAAGCGCTTCGAGAAGGATTTCCGCAACCGCCATCTCGGCATCCTGGTCGGATACAACACACGACAGTTCGAGTCGGTGCAGGTTGGCTTCCGTGGTGGTAGGAACTTCGACGCTCTGTTCCAGCTCTGGACGGCGCGAGCGGCCTACAAGCCGACCGAGCAGCTGTCCGTCGAGTACGAGCTCGAGCGGCTGACCTTGAAGCCCGATCCCGGTGACGAGAGCACCTGGATTCACGTGCTGCGTGCGGACCAGTTCTTCACCAACGACCTGTATATCAAACTCTTCTTCCAGACGAACTCGGCGATCGATAGACGCAACGTCCAGGCTGTCTTCGTCTATCGCTACCGCCCGCCGTTTGGTACGCTCCAGCTCGCCTACCAGCGCGGTACTGCGGAGTTCGGCGAACGCTCCAGGCAGGGGAATACGTTCTTCCTAAAGGTGACCACCGTGTTCTAAACCGGATCCGGTTGCGACATCAGCGAGCGATAGGTTCGCGGCTGCGAGCGCGCTTGCCAACGGTGGGTGGCCCTCCGGCGTCCTATTGTAGACACGCCAGTCGCGCACACACTCTCTCTAGGGAAACGGAGGCGGAATCTATGAACGGATCGCGCCCAGCCAACGCTACGGCCCTGCTGCTACTCGCTGGACTCGGCATACTTCCCACCGGAGCGGTTGCGCAGGTCGAGCTCGATCGCCTTTGGAGCCACGACACGGGCGGTTGAATCTTTGTCACTCCCGCGGTCGCGGGTAACACGGTCTACGTCGGCTCCTGCGCGGGCGTGTACTACGCCTACGATATCGAAACCGGCGCGATCCGTTGGAGCTACGACTTCAACCCGGAAGTCGGTCA
>JBDHAS010000074.1:0-15903 GCA_039588015.1 Gemmatimonadota bacterium
AGATAGCGATGGAAGAGGGTCTGCGGTTTGCGATCCGCGAGGGTGGGCGGACCGTGGGAGCCGGAGTGGTCACGAAGGTATTGGAGTAGAGGGGAAGTCGTCGGTCATCGGCACTGATCGCTGATCACCGAGCGCTGTTTACCAGTAAGCGGGACTTGAGATGTCCGATAAGATCCGAATCCGACTGAAGGCGTTCGATCACGCGGTGATAGACCAGACCGCAGCGGATATCGTACGAACTGCTCAGAAGACCGGGGCGACGGTGAGGGGGCCGATCCCGCTTCCGACGCGGCGGCAACGCTGGACGGTTCTGCGGAGCCCTCACATCGACAAGAAGTCGCGTGAGCAGTTTGAGTTGAAGACGCATAAGCGGGTCATCGACATTCTCGACTCGCGGCCGCAGACGGTAGACGCGTTAACGAAGCTCGACCTGCCGGCCGGGGTCGATGTCGAGATCAAAGTGGACTGAGGAATATGTCGGCGACCGGTCCTTGGTGAACCGGTCACCGTACATGGTTTTAGGCTAGAACGACTACCAACTGACTGCGATGCTCGGGCTGATCGGCAAGAAGATCGGGATGACACAGCTGTTCGCTGAAGACGGCAGCGTGGTTCCCGTAACGGCGATCGAGGCTGGACCATGCCCGATCGTGCAGGTGAAGACTGAGGAGCGAGACGGCTACCGTGCCGTGCAACTCGGCTATGGCCGCAAGAAGGAGAAGCGGAGTCGCCGGCCCGAGGTCGGACACAGCGCCTCCGCCGGACTCGACTATGTCCCGGCCATCACGCGCGAGTTCCGACTCGGCGAAGATGAGGCGATCGCTGAGGACCCGCATACGCCGGTGAAGCCGGTTGTGCAGGAGGCTTCGGACGAAGCTGGTGACGAAGGCGGCGAGGCCGAGAGCCAAGGCGCGGACACCCAGCAGCAGCAGGATCTGCGCGTCGGCAACGTGCTCACCGTCTCGATGTTCAGTGAGGGCGAGCGGGTTAGGGTCACCGGCCGCACGAAAGGGCGCGGGTTCCAAGGCGTTGTGAAGAGACACCGCTTCGCTGGGTTCCCCAAGAGCCACGGCCACCCGTCGGTTCGGCTCGCCGGGTCGATAGGCCCCGGCACCGATCCGTCGCGCGTCATCAAGGGCCGAAAGATGCCCGGCCACATGGGCACCGAACGGAAGACTGTGCGGAATCTGACGGTAGTGAGGATCGACCCGGAACGGAACCTGATCTTCGTCAGGGGAGGTGTTCCGGGAGCACGTAACGGTTGGGTTTTTGTACGCAAGCAGTAGTGAGACCGGCGTAGCGTCTGCTGCGCCTAGAGCGTTAGAGCGAACGATGACGGCACCAATCACAGCCCGGTACTACAAGGCGGACGGCAAAGCCGGCAGCGAGCGAAAGCTACCTGCGGACCTCTTTGACGGCGTTGTCAACGAACCGTCGTTGCACGCCGCGGTGAAAGCCTACCAGGCGAACCGGCGTCAAGGCACGGCCTCCGCTAAGAACCGGTCGGCCGTGAGAGGGGGCGGACGCAAACCGTGGCGGCAGAAGGGGACGGGTCGCGCGCGCGTCGGCAGCATCCGATCGCCGATCTGGCGCGGCGGCGGCGTGATCTTCCCGCCGATACCACGTTCGTACAGAAAGAAGTTGCCCAAGAAGGTCGTGCGCATGGCGCGTCGCTCTGCGATCAATGCCAGGGCGGTGGAGAACAAGGTGATCGTGCTGGAAGACCTTCGTATGGAGGAACCGAAAACGCGGCCGCTGGTCAAGCTTCTGGAAAAGCTCGAGCTGCATGATGACAAAGTGCTCATCTTGACCTTCGGGCACCAGCCGCTGGTTCACTTGTCGGCGCGCAACATTCCGGCGGTGGAAGTGAGGACGTTCGGCACCGAGTCGGCCTACGACGTCATGTGGGCGGATACGGTCGTTATCGAGGAAAGCGCGCTCGAGGAGAGCGGGCCGGCTGTGGAGGACGCGAACGTAGAGGCCGAGACCGAGGAGGGCGTCGATGCGTGATCCACGACAGATCATCATTCGCCCGATTATCACCGAGAAGTCCTCGGCGGGCCAGATGAATGAGAACCACTACACGTTCGAGGTCTCGCCGGAAGCGAACAAGCACGAGATTAAGCAAGCGGTCGAGCGGCTCTTCTCGGTGCATGTCCAACAGGTTCGTACGGCACAGCAACGCGGCAAATGGCGACGTCGGGGTGTGCACGTCGGCAAGCGAGCCAACTGGAAGAAGGCGGTTGTGAAGCTGGCCGAAGGTGAGACCATAGACGTCTTCGAAGGGCTCTAGGATGGCGATCAAGAAGTTCAAACCGAATACGCCGGGCACGCGGTTCCGCTCTCTGGTGCGTGACGAAGAGATCACGCGGAGTAGGCCGGAGAAATCATTGCTCGAGCCCTTGAAGAAGAAGGGCGGCCGCAACCATCACGGCCATATCACGACGCGCCGACGTGGAGGTGGCCACAAGCGTCGCTACCGCCGGATCGATTTCCGACGCGACAAGTTCGGCGTGCCGGGCAAGGTGGCTGCGGTGGAATACGATCCGAACCGGTCGGCCAACATCGCTTTGATCCACTACCTGGACGGCGAGAAGCGCTACATCCTGCATCCGCGGGGATTGAAGGTCGGCGACACCGTGGTTGCAGGACCCGGCGCCGAGATCCGACTGGGGAACGCCGTGCCGCTGCGTGAAATCCCGCTAGGCACAGCGGTCCACAACATCGAGATGGTCCCGGGTCAGGGTGGCAAGATCGTCCGCTCGGCGGGAGGTTCCGCGCAGGTCGTGGCAAAGGAAAAAGGCCGCGTAACCCTGAGGCTGCCATCGACGGAAGTCCGCTTGGTGCCTGCCGATTGCACGGCCACGATCGGCCAGGTCGGAAACGTGGACCACGAAAACGTCTCGTGGGGCAAAGCGGGCCGTTCGCGCTGGGCGGGCCGGCGGCCGAAAGTCCGCGGCGTGGCAATGAACCCGGTCGACCATCCGCTCGGCGGCGGCGAAGGAAAAGCATCGGGCGGTCGCCCCCCGGTGAGCCCTTGGGGAAGGCCGGAGGGTCGCAAGACTCGCGATCCGCACAAGAAATCGAACAAGCTGATCGTGCGGCGCCGTCGGCGCGGCAAGGCGACGCAGTAGACACTTAGGATAGAGAGTACTCGGCTCAGGAGCCGGAACGGCTATGGCTAGAAGCGTAAGAAAAGGCCCGTTTGTCGACGAGCATCTGATGAAGAAGATCGCGCAGATGAACGAAGGCGGTGAAAAGCGCGTGTTGAAGACGTGGTCACGCCGCTCCACCATAACGCCGGAGTTCGTTGGCCACACGCTAGCAGTCCACAACGGCAACAAGTTCATACCGGTCTACATCACCGAGAACATGGTGGGCCATAAGTTGGGCGAATTCGCTCCCACGCGCCTGTTTCGGGGGCACGGGGGCAAGCTGGCGGACAAGCGGGCGAAGGTCTAAGCGATGGAAGCAAAGGCGATAGCACGGCATCTGCGGCAATCGCCGCGCAAAGTGCGGCTCGTAGTGGATCTCATCCGCGGCCAGAGCGTCAACGACGCGTATGCGATTCTGAAGTTCAACGGAAAGAGGGCGTCACGGCCGATCGAGAAGGTTCTGCGGTCGGCGGTCGCCAACGCGATGTACAAGGCTGACGAACAAGGCGAGCGCCTGGATGTGGACGAGCTTTACGTAAAGCGTGCCTTCGTGGACGAGGGCCCTTCGCTGAAGCGCTGGCGCGCGCGCGCCATGGGCCGGGCGAGCCCGATCCGAAAGCGCACCAGCCACGTAACTGTGATCGTGGATCGGAAGGAGTAGCATGGGTCAGAAGACGCACCCAGTCGGATTCCGCTTGGGAGTCATAAAGCAGTGGAAATCCCGTTGGTACGCCGAGGGCAACATCGCTGACCTGATCGAGCAGGATGAGAAGATAAGGAACTACCTCAAGGCCCGGCTGGGGCACGCTGCGATATCCGCAGTCGAGATCGAGCGAAAGCCCGGTAAGATCGTCGTGACGATCAACACGGGGCGCCCGGGAGTGGTCATCGGGAAGCGCGGGGCCGAGGTCGACAAGCTGCGGGACGAGCTGGCCGTGCTCACGAGCGCCGAAGTGGCCATCAACGTCGAGGAGATCAAGCGGCCCGAGATCGAAGCCCAGCTCGTGGCGGACAGCGTCGCGTTTCAGCTGGTACAGCGAATCGCTTTTCGGCGGGCGATGAAGCGCGCCGTACAGCAAGCCATGCGGATGGGTGCCGAGGGTATCAAGATTCAGTGCAGCGGGCGCCTGGGCGGCGCCGAGATAGCTCGCACCGAGGGATACCATGAAGGCCGCGTGCCGCTCCACACGCTGCGGGCCGACGTCGACTTCGCCCGTTCGACGGCCAAGACGACCTTCGGCCCGATCGGGATCAAGGTGTGGGTCTTCAAAGGAGAAGTAGTCGAGGAGCGCATGGGTACGACCTACACGGCCGGTGGCCGGGGCAGCTGACTAGGAAAAGAGAATGCTGGCTCCGAAAAGGATAAAGTGGCGCAAGCAGCAAAAAGGCCGAGTCAGGGGTAAGGCGAGCCGTGGCAACACGGTGGCTTTCGGCCAATACGGCCTGCAGACGCTGGATCGCGCTTGGATCACAGCGCGTCAGATCGAGGCCGCGCGTGTCGCCATGACCCGGCACATCAAGAGGGGCGGGAAGGTCTTCATTCGCATCTTTCCCGACAAGCCGATCAGCAAGAAGCCGGCTGAGACCCGTATGGGCAAGGGCAAGGGAAATCCGGAAGCCTGGGTAGCGCCAGTGAAACCGGGCCGGGTCATGTTCGAGCTGGAAGGTGTCTCGGAGAGCATCGCCCGGCGCGCGATGGAGCTGGCCTCGGCCAAGCTGCCTGTGAGAACTCGCTTTCTGAGGCGCGAAGGCGGAGGTATCTGATGCGGCCTGAAGAGATCCGCGAGATGGCCGATACGGACATCGAACAGGCGCTCGAGCAGTTGATCGACGAGTTGTTCGATTTTCGCATGAAGAGTGCGTACGAGGAACTCGAAAACCCGCTGAAAATTCGCCAGCTGAAGCGTGATATCGCCAGGCTGAAGACGATAAGGCGCGAGCGAGAACTGGCTGCAGCTCGCGAGGCGAAGGAGAAGTAACCGCGCATGTCACGAGGGCAGCGTAAGACGCGAGAGGGTTCGGTCGTAAGCGACCGCATGGACAAGACCGTGGTGGTTAGCGTCGAGCGGCGTTTCGCGCATCCACTGTACGGCAAGCAGGTGACGCGTCACAAGAAGTACTACGCGCACGACGAGCAGAACGAGGCGCGAGTGGGTGACGTGGTTCAAATCAAAGAGACGCGCCCGCTTTCGAAGAAGAAGCGTTGGCGCTTGGTGGAAGTGATAAGGAGATCCGAGTAGCCGACGGAGTCTATGTCGGGCACACGGCTGGAAGAGTCCGAAAATGATTCAGCAGGAATCGATAGTACGGGTGACGGACAACTCAGGTGCCAAAGAGGCACTGTGCATTCGTGTGCTTGGGGGTAGCAGGCGCCGGTATGCAAGAATGGGTGACGTGATCGTCGTGACGATCAAGGATGCGCTGCCTGCCAGTACGGTGAAGAAGGGCGAGGTCACGAAGGCGGTGGTCGTTCGCACGGCGCGGGAACAACGACGCAAGGATGGCTCGTATATCCGGTTTGACGACAACGCGGCCGTGCTGATTAACGAGCAGGGCGAGCCTCGCGCGACACGGATCTTCGGGCCAGTGGGCAGGGAGCTTAGGGACAAGCGGTTCATGAAGATCGTTTCCCTGGCACCCGAGGTCGTCTAACCTAATTGGGCGTATAGAGATGCAGGTTCGGAGGGGAGATCAGGTCGCGATCGTCGCGGGCAACTTCAAGGGGTCGGAGGGGCGAATTATTCGCGTGATCCCGAAGAAGAACCATGTTGTCGTCGAAGGGATCAACATGCGCAAGCGGCATCAGCGCCCCTCTCAGGCGAACCCGGAAGGTGGGATCGTTACGTTCGAGGCGCCGATCAACGCGTCGAATGTGATGTTGGTATGCCCGCACTGTAAGGCGCCGGCGCGGGTGCGCAGGCGGCACGATCCGGACGGTACTTTGGAGCGGCTCTGTGTTCGATGCGAGACGCCCATCCCCGTTCCGGAAGGCTGATATAGCTAGGGAAGTCTCTTAGAAAAATGAAGCCGAGATTGCAGGAGCACTACGAGGATACGGTTCGGTCGAAGCTCGCCACGGAGTTGGGGCATGCGAACGCACATCGGATTCCTCGGCTGGAAAAGATCGTCGTTAACGTCGGGGTCGGCGAGGCGTCGCGAGATCCCAAGCTGCTCGACTCCGTTGTCGAGGCTTTGTCCGTGATTACAGGACAACGTCCGATCGTCAACAGGGCTCGCCAGGCGATATCGAACTTTGGCCTGCGTGAGAAGATGCCCGTAGGTGTCAGCGTGACTTTGCGCCGATCCCACATGTACGAGTTCATGGATCGCTTCATCAACGTGGCGGTGCCGCGAATTCGCGACTTCCGTGGTTTGCCGACCCGCTCGTTCGATGGGCGCGGCAACCTCACGATCGGTGTCAAGGAACAGGTGATCTTCCCGGAGGTTGACTACGACCGGATCCAGAAGATCCACGGCATGGACATTACGTTCGTCACTTCGACTGACAAGGACGATGAGGCGTTGGCCCTTCTGCGTGAGATGGGCATGCCGTTCCGCGGCGTGGAACCCGTTCTTGTGTAAGTGAAAACCTAGCAAGCATTGGTGACGCGATGGCGCGCAAGGCTTTGATCGAGAAGACTGGAAAGAAGAAGAGGTTTGGGGTTCGCGACTACCACCGCT
Source organism: Gemmatimonadota bacterium (assembly GCA_039588015.1). Classification (GTDB taxonomy): domain Bacteria; phylum Gemmatimonadota; class Gemmatimonadetes; order Palauibacterales; family KS3-K002; genus JASFMO01. The sequence goes on from JBDHAS010000074.1 coordinate 6,837, forward strand.
GCCGCAGATGCGGCCGCGCGCGGGCGTTCATCCGCAAGTTTGGCCTCTGCCGGATCTGTTTCCGGAGCAAGGCGCTCGAGGGTGAATTGCCGGGCGTGCGCAAGGCCAGTTGGTAGCCGAACGGAACGTTGCAGTTAGGTGAATCGCGATGACGATGAATGACCCGATTGCGGATCTGCTGACACGCGTCCGCAATGCGTTGCACGCGGGGCACCGGCGAGTCGATGTCCCTCTCTCGAAGATGAAGATGGAGATCGCGAAGAAGCTGGTGGATGCGCACTTCATCGACAGCATCAAGGTGGTCGATGATGGGCGACGTGCGTACCTGCGGCTCTACTTGAAGTACACGCCCGATGGAAAGCCGGTTATCCGTGAGTTGCGCCGCGTCTCGCGTCCGGGCAGGCGTTCCTATGTCGATCGATCGGAGATCCCGCGTCTGCGAGGCGGCCTCGGGCTGGCGATCCTCTCCACCAGCCGCGGCGTCCTCACCGACCGCGAGGCGCGGGCGGCCGGTGTCGGCGGCGAACTCCTCGCAGTCGTGCACTAGGGCGGCGGAGCAGGAACGATGTCTCGAGTCGGCAAGCAGACGATAGCGGTACCCAAAGGCGTCTCGGTCACCGTCAAAGGCAGCCAGGTGAGCGTCAAGGGACCCAAAGGTGAGGTCGAGCGTGTGTTCGACCCGGCGATGCAGATCGTCCAGGAGGACGGATCTCTGCGCGTCACCCGGCCCAGTGACCGACGCGACCACCGATCGCTCCACGGGCTGACGGCGGCGCTGTTGGCAGGCATGGTGAAGGGCGTTGTGGACGGTTTCGAGAAGAAGCTCGAGATAGTCGGCGTGGGATACCGAGCCGAGCTTCAGGGCAAGTCGCTGCGGTTTCATCTCGGTTTCTCCCATCCGGTCACGTACGATCCGCCGGAGGGTATTACGCTTGCGCTTGAATCGCCGACCCTTGTGTCGGTATCGGGCGTGGACAAGGAGAAGGTCGGACAGGCTGCGGCGGAGATCCGTGGCTTCCGCCCCCCCGAGCCCTACAAAGGCAAAGGGGTCAGGTATCAAGGAGAGCACGTGCGCCGTAAGGCGGGTAAGACGGCAATCTGATGTCTATACACAAGCTCAAGCATAAGAAGCCAAAGGGAAGGGCGGCGACTCGGGCGGTAGCTCGGAAGCGGCGTCACGCCCGAATCTTGAAGAAGGTGCGAGGTACTACCGATCGTCCCAGGCTCGTCGTGAGGCGCTCGTTGCGTCATCTCGAGGCGCAACTCGTGGACGACGACGGCGGCATCTGCATCACAGGCATCTCCACGTTGTCGGAAGAGGTCCAGTCGAAGCTCGAGGACGACAAGCGCAAGACAGCCCAGAGCCGCATCGCCGGTCAGGTCATGGCGGAGCGCGCCAAGTCCAAAGGGATAGACGAGGCCGTCTTCGATCGAGGTGGATACGTGTATCATGGTCGCGTGCGGGCGTTTGCCGAAGGTGCACGCGAGGGAGGGCTTAAGATCTAGTGGCGACTCAGCGGGAAGGTAGAGAGAAGCGGGAAAAGCGTGAGCCGAGGTCGCGAGAGAGCGAACTCGTCGAGAACGTCATCTACATCAACCGCGTCGCAAAGGTCGTTAAGGGCGGGCGTCGATTCTCGTTCACAGCGCTCGTCGCAGCCGGCGATCAGCAGGGTCATGTCGGCACTGCGCTGGGGAAGGCCAACCAGGTGGCGGAGGCCATCCGCAAGGGCTTCGAGCAGGCGCGGCGCCAGATGGTCGAGGTTCCGGTCGTCAGGCACGGTACGATCCCCCACGAGATCATGGGCACTCATGGATCGGGGAAGGTCCTGCTGCGCCCGGCGGGCCCTGGTACCGGCGTCATCGCTGGCGGCCCCGTGCGCGCGGTGCTCGAGTGTGCCGGGATTCAAGACATCCTGACCAAGAGCATCGGATCCAACAACCCGGTCAACATGGTGCGCGCGACGATGGACGGTCTGACCCGGCTCGTGACGCCGGAACAGGCAGCCCGGGAGCGTGGAATCCCGGTTGAAGAGCTGCTCGGAGGAAAAAGTGGGTAAGCTGAAGGTCCGTCAGGTAAAGAGCGGGCTCGGAGCGCCCCGAAAGATACGGCTAACGCTAGATGCGCTTGGCCTGAAGCACCAGCGTAGCGTGATCAAGCCGGATAACCCGGCCGTCCGGGGCATGATTTTCCGAGTCAAGCACCTCGTTGAGGTCGAAACAGTGTCCGACAACGCAGAGAAGGGAGCCTGAGGTAGATGGCTCGCCTAGAGTCGATCAAGCGTCCTGAGGGCGTCACGAAGAAGGCCAAGCGCGTTGGCCGGGGGCCGGGGTCGGGCGTCGGGAAGACGGCTGGCCGTGGCCACAAAGGCCAAAAGTCGCGCTCGGGAGGGTCCACGAAGCCGTGGTTCGAGGGCGGCCAGATGCCGCTGCAGCGACGGGTGCCGAAGCGTGGCTTCCGCCCGTACCGGCGAGTGGAGTATCAGGTCGTCAACGTGCGGGACCTCGAGAAAGTGAAAGGCGACGAGGCCACACCGGAGACGATGAAGGCCGCCGGGCTCATCGGTTCGCTGCGTAAGCCGGTCAAAATCCTCGGGGAAGGCGAGATCGGCCGCGCGATCAGCGTGAAGGCTCATGCGTTCAGTCGCACGGCGCGGGAGAAGATAGAGAAGTCGGGTGGAGGAGTGAGCGAGGCCGAATAATGGCAAACCCGATTCAGAATCTCCTGCGCGCTCCCGAGCTCAAGCAGAAGCTGCTGTTCACGCTCGGGTGCTTGGCGATTTACCGGCTGGGCGCTCACATCACCGTGCCTGGCGTAGACGTCATAGCCCTGAGGGACCTGGCAGCCCAGCTCCAGGGCACTCTCTTCGGCCTTTACGACATGTTTGTGGGCGGAGGACTCCAGCGCGCTACGATTTTCGCGCTCGGGATCATGCCGTATATCTCCGCGAGCATCATGTTCCAGCTCTTCGCCGCAGTCTTCCCGACCATCGAGAAGATGCAGAAGGAGGGCGAAGAAGGCCGCAAGCGGCTGAACCAGTGGACGCGATATACGACGGTTCTCCTATGCGTATTGCAGGGCTACGCGTACGCGATCTTCCTGGAGAGCCAGAGCGGTCTACAGTCGCCGATCGTGCCGGCGGCCGGAGTCGCTTTCCGTCTGGTCACGGTGCTGACGCTCACGACCGGGGGCGTTTTCATCATGTGGCTGGGGGAGCAGATTACCGAGCGTGGTATCGGTAACGGCATGTCCTTGTTGATCTTCTTTGGGATCGTAGAGGGCTTTCCGAACGCCGTGGCGCGCACCTTCGAAGCGCTCCAGGTTGGAACTATCAGCGCATTTAAGCTGGTGGCGCTGCTGGCCGTAATGATCGCGGTCATCGCCGGCACGGTGGCGGTGACCATGGCTGCCCGAAAGATCCCGGTTCAGATACCTAGGAAGGTCGTCGGGCGGGGGCGTATCCGCGAAGGGCAGAAGTCTTTCATACCTCTTCGCATCAACTCCGCAGGCGTGATGCCGATCATCTTCGCGCAGGCGATCATCGTCGTACCGGGAACCGTCGCCTCGTTCTCGAACGTCCCGTTCCTCGCTCAACTGTCGCAACTGTTCCAGCCGGGCAACACGCTGTACTACATCACGTACACGGCGCTGATCGTCTTCTTCACCTACTTCTACACGGCGATCATCTTCAATCCGGTTGATCTGGCCGAGAACCTGAACAAGCAGGGCGCGTTCATCCCGGGCGTGAAGCCCGGCGCACGAACGGCCGAGTACATAGACTACGTTCTTACACGAATCACGCTGCCGGGCTCGCTGTTTCTGGCGGCGATCGCGCTGGTGCCGTTCTTGATCTTCGCCTGGTTCGATATCCAGCTCTTCTTCTTCGGTGGCACGGCGCTGCTGATCGTCGTCGGCGTTGCGCTCGATACGGTTCAGCAGATGCAGCAGCACCTCCTGCTCCGCCACTACGAGGGGTTCATGAAGAAGGGTCGGGTGAAGTACAGAGGGCGGCAGAGATACATGTAGGGCTCCAGGGTACAGACGGAATTTGTGGCCGACGAAATAATGAAAGTCGTACTATTGGGACCACCGGGCGCTGGGAAAGGCACGCAGGGCGATCGTCTGGCAAAGCACTGCGATATTCCCAAGTACGCCACCGGGGACATTTTGCGCGAGGCCGTTCGCCAGGGCACGCCTCTGGGCGTCGAGGCCAAGCGCTACATGGATGCCGGTGAGCTCGTTCCGGATGAGGTCGTGCTGGGTCTGATACGAGACGTGCTCGCGTCATCGGATACCGGGGACGGGTTCATCCTGGACGGGTTTCCACGCACGGTCAGCCAGGCCGAGGGGTTGACGTCGCTGCTTGGCGAGAAGGGTCTGGATCTGGACGCCGTGGTCTACTTTGACGTACCAGATGAAGAGCTCGTGAATCGCCTCGCGGGGCGCCGCGTGTGCTCCGCTTGCGGTGCTGTCTACAACGTGCACACGGATCCACCGAGCTCCGCCGATGCGTGTGACGCTTGCGGCGGAACGCTGGAGATCCGGGAGGACGACAAGGAAGAAACGGTCCGTAACCGGCTGCGTGTGTACGGTGAAAGCACCGCCCCACTGCTGGATTGGTACCGGGCAAGTGAAACGCCGTTGCGGGAATTGGCGGCCACCGGCTCGGTTGACGCGGTCTACGAGGATTTGCTCGGCGCTTTGGGTTGCCCGTGATCACGCTGAAGACGGACGAAGAGATAGAGATCATCTCTCACGCGTGCGAGATCGTGGCGGACGTGCTGGACCGGATCGCTGGGCTTGTGCGGCCCGGGATAAGCACCGCCGAGCTAGACGCATGGGCAGAAGAACGGATACGTAGCTTCAATGGTGCCGTCCCCGCCTTTAAGGGGTTGTACGGCTTTCCGGCGACGCTTTGCACGAGCATCAATCACGAGGTCGTTCATGGCATCCCGTCGCCTCAGCGCAAGCTGAATGTCGGCGATGTGGTGAGCGTGGATGTCGGTGTTTGTTACGAAGGTTACTTCGGCGACGGAGCCGTCACGATTTGCGTGGGCGAGGTCGGTTCGGAAGTGCGCGAATTGCTCGAGGCCACTCAGGAGGCACTCCGGCGCGGCGTCGAGGCGGCACAGCCTGGGGCCCACATAGGCGACATCAGCGCCGCGATCGAGAAGGTGGGTATCGAGGCCGGCTGTGGCGTCCCGCGTGAGCTCACCGGCCACGGCATCGGTACTCGACCCCACGAGGACCCTCAGGTCCCGAACTACGGACGCCCGGGTGAAGGGCTTCGCCTGCAGCCGGGTCTGGTCCTCGCCATAGAGCCCATGTTCAATCTGGGTCGGCGCGAGATCGAGACGCTGGGCGACGACTGGACGGTTGTGACAGCCGACGGCAAGGTTTCGGCGCACTTCGAACACACGGTAGCCGTTAGCGAGGATGGGCCCCGGGTGCTGACCGTTGTTCCGTCGAAGACGGTTGACTAGGAGTCTGACGGTTGGCGAAAGAAGAGTCGATCCAGATGACCGGAACCGTGGTGGAGGCTCTGCCAAACGCCATGTTTCGGGTGGAGCTCGAGAACGGGCACGAGATTACGGCCCACATCTCGGGAAAGATCCGCATGCACTACATCCGGATCCTCCCGGGTGACAAGGTGCAGGTGGAGTTGTCGCCTTACGACCTGACTCGGGGGCGGATCACGTACCGGTACAAGTGAGCGGGCAACGGGGAGGAGAGTCGTGCGTCGCTTACGGCGCTGAAGCAGGCCCCGTGCCAGGGCCATTGAAATCGGATCTGGATCGGATAGTTTCAATGGCTAGCCCTGAAAAGCTGGAGAGATACACAAGTGAAGGTAAGGTCAAGCGTTAAGCGGATGTGCGAGGACTGCAAACTGGTTCGGCGCCGCGGCGTCGTGCGAGTGATTTGCAAGCGGAACCCGAGACACAAACAGCGGCAAGGGTGATCAGAGATGGTACGAATCGCCGGCGTCGATTTGCCGAATAACAAGCGGGTCGAGGTGGCGTTGACCTACATCTACGGCATCGGCCCCTCAATCTCGAAGAAGATCTTGGCCGACACGGGCGTGAGTCCCGAAACACGCGTACACGCTCTGTCGGACGAGGACACGAACAAGATCCGTCGCGCCATCGAAGCCGATTGCAAAGTCGAGGGTGCCCTGCGCACGGAGGTCTCGATGAACATCAAGCGCTTGATGGACATCGGGAGCTACCGCGGGATTCGCCATCGACGTGGTTTACCGGTACGCGGCCAGCGCACACACACCAACGCCCGGACCCGAAAAGGTCCTCGGCGCACGGTGGCGGGCAAGAAGAAGGCGCCGCGGAAGTAGCTAAAGCAAAGGACACGGATTAGCCGATGCCTCCTAAGAAGAAGAGTCAGGGACCCAAGAAGAAGAAAGACGTGGGCGTTGAGGGGATTGCCTACATCAAGGCGACCTTCAACAACACGATAGTGACGATAACCGACATGACCGGGAATACAGTAGTGTGGGGAACACCGGGTAAGTCTGGTTTCAAGGGCTCGAAGAAGTCGACGCCTTTTGCAGCGACGGTGGCCGCCGAGCAGGCGGCCAAGGAAGCCCTTAGTCTCGGGATGAAGCGCGTGCATGTGCGCGTCCAGGGCCCAGGCTCGGGCCGGGAGTCGGCCATCCAGGCGCTCCAGTCGTCTGGGCTTCAGATCCGGTCGATTCGGGATGTGACACCTATTCCCCACAACGGGTGCCGACCGCCGAAGAAGCGGCGTGTTTGAGACGTCAAAAGTGACTTATTAGGATATTTCGAACCGAGGCTGGGCATAGAGGTACATGGCGAGACACACGGGATCGGTTTGCCGGCTGTGCCGACGCGAAGGACAGAAGCTGTTCCTGAAAGGCAAACGGTGCAGTACGGAGAAGTGCGCGATCGAGCGTCGCAACTATCCGCCGGGTCAGCACGGGCTCGCGCGTGCGCGGCGGCGTCGCGTATCGGAGTACGCGGTACAGCTGCGCGAGAAGCAGAAGGTGCGTCGGATTTATGGCCTTCAGGAGGGGCAGTTTCGCAACCTGTTCAAGCGAGCCGCTCGCGAGCAGGGGATCACCGGCGACAATCTGATCGTTGCGCTCGAAATGCGACTGGACAACATCGTGTATCGGCTCGGTTTCGCGCCTTCGCGCAAGGCGGCCCGACAGCTTGTCCGGCATCGTCATATCCTCGTCGACAGTCGACCGGTGGATGTGCCAAGCTATTCGGTCAAGCCGGGCGTCGAGATCTCGGTGAAAGCCGCCAGCCGCGAGATGCCGGTGATCCAGGAATCTGTAGAATCGCGCGGTGGCAATGGGTTGTTGAGCTGGCTATCGGCTGACCACAAGAAGCTGACAGGGCACGTGACCGAGAAACCGGGACGTGCCGACATACCGCTCGCGGTACAGGAACAGCTGATCGTCGAGCTGTACTCGAAATAGTCGTAGCTGAAGCTATATACAAAAACGCGCCGGCCGACTGTAGCCGGCATTGCGGCCCGCACGGCCGCCACTCAGGGAGGTCGCCAAGTGCAGATAGACCTACGTGGATGGGTTCTGCCCGAGCGGGTGGAAGTAAGCGAAGCGTCCGAGGATGGCCGCTGGGCTGAGTTCGTGATTCAGCCGTTGGAGCGCGGCTACGGGCACACCCTCGGGAACGCCACGCGGAGAATCCTGTTGTCGTCGTTGCCCGGTTGGGCGATTTGGGCGTTTCGGGCCAGCGGCGTGGTGCACGAGCATCAGACGATCAACGGCGTGATCGAGGACGTACACGAGATCATCCAGCGCTTCAAGGGTCTCGTCGTCCGCTTGGCCGACGAGGCGGAGGACGAGGGCAAGCTGGAGCTCGTCGTTCGCGCTCCAGGCGACGTTACCGCGCGCCAGATCACAGAGAATCCCAAGGTCGAGATCCTCAACCCTGATCATGGCCTCTTCACGCTCCAGGAGGAGCTACCCGAGGATAGCCCGCTTCGCCTGGAACTGTGGATCAGGCGGGGACGCGGTTTCGTGCTCGCTGATCAGCACGCGCGACGCAAGGATGACCCGGTCGACCTGATCGTGATCGACTCGGTCTATAGCCCCGTGTTACGGGCAAACTTCAACGTCGAGGAGACGCGTGTCGGCCAGCGCACCGACTTCGACCGGCTGACGCTGTCGGTAGAGACCAATGGTGCGATGGGGCCGGAAGAGGCCGTGGCGTATTCCGCGGAGCTGCTGACCAGGCACCTCGAGTATCTGCGACGCTTCGCGGCGGGGAACGGTGAGGTGGCGGCGCCATCGGTTCAGCTGGTGCCCGTCAGCGAGAAGCAGAGAGATCTGGTCGACCGCCCCTTGGAGGAGTTTGACATATCGGTTCGCTCGCGGCACACTCTTGAGAAAGGCAACATTCGCACCTTGGGAGATATCGCGCGCCGTAGCGAGGAAGAGATCCTACAGATCGAGAACTTTGGCAGGAAGTCATTGCAGGAGGTGGAGGATCTCCTCGCGACGCACGGTCTGAGCTTTGGAATGAGCTTCCAAGAAGGCGAGGACGGCGAGATGTACGTCTTGCGCGAGGACGCCGAGGGCGAGAGTCAGTAGGTTAGAACGGGGATCAGATCGTGAGGCATAGAAGGAAAGGGCGGCAGCTCAGCCGGACGGCAAGCCATAGGAAGGCGATGCTGTCCAACATGGCGACAAGCCTGTTCCGGTATGAGCGAATCCAGACGACGAATGCCAAAGCGAAGGAGCTGCGGCCGTTCGCGGAGCGGCTGATCACGCTAGCGCGACGCGGCGACCTTCACGCCCGTCGGCAGGCCGCCCGCACGATACATGATAAGGAAGCGCTGAAGAAGCTGTTCGACACTCTAGGCCCGCGCTACGCGGATCGAGCTGGCGGCTACATGCGCATCCTCAAGCTGGGGCGGCGCAAAGGAGACGGCGCTGAGATCGCTCTCGTCCAGCTGATCGAACAATAACCCGTTTGGGAGCAAACTCATGGCTGGTGTGCTCGGGAAGTTGACGGCCCGTACTTGGCCCTGGGCAACGATGGCTGCCATTCTGGTTGCCGGGTTCAT
>JBDHAS010000075.1:0-27060 GCA_039588015.1 Gemmatimonadota bacterium
GCGCGCACGGCCCGAGCGTACGTACGTGACCTCCACCTCTTCCGAGCTCTCGTCCTGGCCGACGTGTCGCACGCGCACCGCCGTGCTGTTCAGCCGGATCCGCACGGGTGCGCCGTCGCGATCGAGCTGAGTATAATCGAATTGAGCCGTCACGACGTCCTCGGCAGTACTGCCCGGAGCGGCCGGGGGGATCATGCGGCGCACCAGCAGACGCGCTATCGAAGCGCTGCCATCGGGGAAGCGAAAGTACTGCCCGCTGGTGGGCGTGACTACGGGGAAGAACCCCTCGCTGGGCTCGGAATCGGGGAATCCCATGCCCTGGAAGCCCGGAAAGCCGGTTATCCGGGCCATCTCTGCCGGTAGCGCGTCGTTGCCGATCCCCCAGTACCCCTGCCGCCAGGTCTGGAAGTAGGGCACCACACCGGCGTCCATCTTGACGAGATCCGTGAGAAACTGGACGTATGACATCTGGCTTAGGGCACGCTTCTTCTCCTCCAGCGATCGACCGGGTAGATAGTCCACCCGGTCTTCGTGGAGCCGTGCGATGTCGTTGCGCGCCGGCTCGGACAGCGGCGTCCTGGCCAAGAACTCGCGCAGTTCGAGCTCCTCCCGTCCGACCACCAGCCGGTCGACTCCGAACGTCTCCTCGTCGAAGAAGACACCAGGTCTGAGCCCCAGCGATGGATACAGCTCTGCGTCATTGAACTCGGCGTAGCGCCCAACGTCGATGCCGAGCTCGCGGATCATCTCCTGAGACGGCCCGTCGTACGCGCTGAGGTCCTCGATGTTGATCGTGCCCCCGTTGATCAACAACGTGCGGCTCCCCGTATGAAACTCGTTGCGCGTGGCGTGTCCCCCGAAGTCGTCGCAGTTGTCGAGCACCAGGATGCGCGCCTCGGGTCCGGCCTCTTTGCGGAAGAAGTACGCCGCCGCCAATCCGCTGAGGCCGCCCCCCACCACGACAAGGTCGTAGCGCTCGCCTGTCTCGGCCTCCGGCCCCAGATCGTCCCAGCGCGCGCCATCGCGCAGCGCGTGCGCCACCTCGAACGACCCGGGGTGGCTGCCCCGCATCCCCGTCGCGTCCGGCGGGTAGTACGCAGCCTCCTCCTGCAGCCCAGATGCACCCGCAGCAGCACTCTCGGCCCGGGCAGACCTAGAGGCCATCCACGGACCCGCCAACGCCGAGCCAGTGATCGCCACCCCCACGCCGCTGATGAAATCGCGCCGCGTGATGGCGCGGTCCATCCCCAATTCCCGATCGTTTCGCTTCATGCTTCGCCTCCCGCGGGCACCCTAGCTTCGACCAGATGGATGATGCTTCGGAGCCCGTTCACGCGGACCGAAACACTATATGACTGAGCCAGTTCCTATTCTTCGTCGCCCTTCCGCGGAATCCTGGTATCGCTCATGGCCGCATGGTACACGAACGAGGCCATGATGACGGCGTTCTTCATCAGGTCGTCGATGGGAAGGGTATCGAAGAAGTCCAGATTGGTGTGACCGCCGGTGCCGCCAACCCGGGCTTGAAGGAACTGGAAGGCCGGCAAGCCGGCATCATCGAACGGTATGTGATCGGTGCTGCCAACGCTTCGTATCGAGATTGTGGTCATCCCCATGTCTCTGAACGGTTCCATCCAAGCCGCGAACGTCTGCCGGACATGCTCGTTCCGCTGCAGCCAGATGCCTCCTGGTTGAAGTACACCGAGAACTTCTCGTAGGCGGGAGTGACGCGAACAGCGGCGTCGTTCGGATCGCCGAAGTGCTGCCTCACGTACGCGCGGGAACCATAGAGACCCTGTTCCTCGCCCGACCACAGCGCGACCCGGATGGTGCGACGCGGCGTTGCGCCGACAGCCCGCAGGATACGCGCAGCCTCGAGCATCACCGCCACACCCGACGTGTTGTCGCTGGCGTTGGGGCTGGCGTGCCAGGTGTCGAAGTGAGCGCCCAACATCACGATCTCGTCGGCCAGGTCGCTGCCGGGGATCTCGCCCAGTACGTTAGCCGCCTGCTCGACCGATTCCCCGATCCGGTTGCGGATCTCGACTTCGATGGTCACCGGGATGTCGCGTGCCACGATCCGATACATACGGTTGTAGTGTTCGGGCGTCACGGCAACGATGGGCAGCGAGCCGAGTGTGGCCTCACGTGACCACCCGTCGGCTTTTGCGCCAGGACGCGCAAAGCCCCGCACCGCCCCCGGCCAGCCGCTGCTGGATTCGAGGACGACCGCGACCCCTTCGGTCTTGAAGAAGGCCAGCCGCTCCACAGCACTCAGTCGGTCCGGGTTCTCCAGCCGGTCCCGATACAAGCGCGGCGCAGGACGTGACGGCGGAGGCACTACATCTCTCTCGAGTTGCCGCATCTCTTCGTCCGTTCGACGAGGCACGCCGGTGGCAAACCGCTTCAGGTTGATCGTCGGCGGGGGCGTCGCGAGTACGGCCATCCCGCGGAGCCGGCCGCGGTACCTCTCGAGGTCCTGCTTCGTTTGGACGTGGGCGATGACGACGCTGAGCACCTGCTTGCCCCCGGTCCCGGGCGTGTGGGCGATGGGGTAGCCGACCATCGGCTGATAGTCCGGCTCGATCAGGTGCAGTGAGAAGTACTCGTTATCCCAGCTCACGCCATAGTCCATGAACGGCTCAAGGACGATGTTGACCAACCCGATGCGCTGCATTTCCTCGACGACCCAACGCTGGGCGCGCTTCATGTCGCGGGAGTTCGTGAGGCGGGCACCCAGTACGTCGGTCATGTAGGAGAGGGTGTTCGCGAGTTGGGAACGCTGAAGCCCCTCCTCGCGGATGCGGGCCACCATCTGCCAGTCGACCGGGTGCGTGACGCCGTCGGTCCCTCGTGACGGCTGCGCGGATTGAGCAGCGGAACCTGTCCACGCAAGGCTAATCGTCGCGATTGAGATGATCAGACTTTGGAGCAAGGCACGCATGGTGGATCGATCCTGGTTTCGAAGTGACGACTCAGTGCGGTCGCAAGCGCGTCTGCTATCCCTATATCGGCCGGCTATCACTGAACATCCTCTAGGATGCAGTTAAACCAGGCGCTTCGGCAGCGCGCAGCTCAGGTGCATCAGTACGTCGTACACCGAGATGCCGGCCGCGCTCGCCAGCGCGTTCGGGTGAATCGCGGGATCGTCCGGGCCAACCAGCGTCGCCACATCTCCGATCGCGACCGTCGGCTCTTCGCCGAGCTCGACGATGGAGTGACTGGCACTGACGGCCCCGATCACAGGATAGGCTCGTCCGTTGATGAGGATTCGGGCGCCGTTCACCGCCGCGCGCGGATAGCCGTCGGCGTGGCCGGCCGGCACCGTGGCAATCCAAGTGGGTCTCTCCGCCAGGTAATTCCGCCCGTAGCTCACACTGTCCCCGGGACGCAGACGTTCTACACGAACCACCCGCGCGCAAAGCCGAAAGGCCGGGCGCAGCTCAGCGATCGACCGCTCGGACCCCTCGTTGCTCGGATATGCTCCGTACAGCGAAATCCCGGGCCGCACGAGATCCAAATGCGACTCGGGGAAGTTGAAGACGGCGTGAGACGAGGCGGCGTGCAGTAGACCGAGATTCGCGCCGCGGCTCCGCGCCTCGGCGGCCAGGTCGGTGAAGCGGCGCAGCTGCTCCCTGTCGAAGTCCGGCTCTTCCGTGAACCCGGTGAAAATGCCTTCGATCGTCACATTCTCTAGTCGCGTCACGTCCAACAGCCAGGGAAGCGCCTGGTGATACGGGATGCCCATGCGACTCATGCCGGTATCGAGGTACACGTGAGCGTGCGCCGGCTTTTTCGCCTTGGCGGTCGCCCGCGTGACGCGCTCGGCCGCATCCTCGCTGCACAAAGCGAGGTGAACATCGCGGGCGACCAACTCGGGGCCATCCTCGTCGGCGAACAAGCCCATCAACAGGACCGGTTTGCGAATCCCGGCATCGCGAAGCGCCAGCGCCGCAGCCGTCTTCACGACGGCGAAGCCGACGATCTCGGGTAGTGGCTCGAGCAGGGCCGCCACCGTCGCCAGCCCGAGGCCGTACCCGTTGTTCTTGATTACAGCCAGGATCGGCCGGCCGCGTACCAGCCGCGAGATAACACCCACGTTCTCACGCAATGCCGCGGCATCGACTTCGAGCCAGGGATCGAACCGACCGCCCGGCTCGGTCTCGGTTCGTACAAGAGGCGCAGCCCACACGGGTTTCGGCAACGCGGTGGCTGTGGCGGCTGCGACGAAGGTGCGGCGCGAGATGGTCATGAGAACCCCCTCCTGTGCGGTCTGCAATACAGAATGGAAGCGGCTCACGCCTCACGCAACTCGAGACAGCGGCACGCTTGCTTAACTCCGCGAGGGCTGTACCATCTGTCCTCTAATGGAACACGCTGCCGATGTCTCTCGTCTAGACCCGGTCACCGAGGAGGACTCATGATCGGTCCCCTTTCGCCCCGCGCCACGAGGCAATTCACGATGACCCTGGCCGGCCTGCTGGCGCTTGGCGCAGCGCCACGAAGTCTGCCAGCCCAGACCTACGGTCCATCCACCAACGAAACGGTCCAAGACGCGGGTGCGCTCCGCTTCGAGATCTCGATTCCGCAGTCGGTCCGCTCGCAGCCGGTAACGGGCCGGGTGTACGTCATGATCTCACGCCGCGAGCAGCCCGAACCACGCTCCCAGGTTAATCGCACGGGCGTACCGCTGTTCGGGCGCGATGTCGAGTCGCTGGCTCCGGGCGAACCGGCAGCGATCGACGGAACGGACCTCGGCTCGCCGGTCGTGAGCCTGACCGAGATCCCGCCCGGCGAGTACTACGTCCAGGGATTCGTGAACGTGTACGAGCGCTACGAGCGCGCGGACGGGCACGTGGTCTGGATGCCCGAGGACCATTGGGAGGGACAACAGTGGCAACGCTCGCCTGGAAACCTCTACAGCGATGTTGTCCGTGTGCGGCTGGATGCGGACGCGGGCTACGTTGTGCAATTGGAGGCGAACCGCGTCGTTCCGCCGGTCGAGGTCCCACCCGACACCCGCTTCGTGAAACGGTTCCGCTTCCAGAGCCCCATGCTAACCGAATTCTGGGGGCGGCCCATCTATTTGGGCGCTACGGTGCTACTTCCGCGTGACTACGACCGCGAGACCATTTCGTATCCGGTCCTCTATCGCCAGGGGCATTTCTCGCTTCGTCCGCCGCTCCGCTTCCAAGAGGGTACGGAGCTGTACCAGGCATGGATGCGCGACGATTTCCCGCGCATGATCGTCGTCACCTTCCAGCACCCGAACCCCTACTTCGACGATTCCTACGCAGTCAACTCGGTCAACGTCGGCCCCTACGGGGATGCGATCATGGAGGAGCTGATCCCCGAGGTCGAGCGTCGCTTCCGGGTGATCGGCCAGCCTTGGGCCCGGTTTCTGGACGGCGGCTCTACCGGCGGCTGGGAGGCGCTAGCGCTGCAGATCTTCCACCCCGACTTCTTCGGCGGCACGTGGTCCTACTGCCCGGACCCCGTGTCGTTCACGAACGTCGAGGGAATCAATATCTACGAGGACGAGAACGCCTTCTACAAGCAGCACGAGTGGCGGCGCGTGCCTACCCCGAATACGCGCGAGACCGATGGAGAGATCCGGCTGACTTCGGAACAACGCAACCGCTGGGAACTGGTGAACGGGACCAAGGGCCGGTCGGGCGAACAGCTGGACATCTGGTCTGCCGTCCACGGGCCACTCGGTGACGACGGCTACTTCAAACCGCTTTTCGACAAGCGAACGGGCGTGATCGATCACGAGGTGGCGGAGTACTGGCGGGACAACTACGACTTGCTCGAGCACCTGAAGCGGAACTGGTCGACGTTGGGGCCGAAGCTGATCGACAAGCTACATATATATACCGGCACCATGGACAACTTCTACCTGGACGTCGCGGTGCGCGAGATGCAGGCCTGGATGGAGACGACGGAAGACCCGCACTACCCAGGCTTCTTCATGTACGGCGAGGGAGAGGGGCACTGCTGGTCCGGGCCGGTGAGCACCGCCGAGCGGCTGAAGGAGATCGCACAGCACGCGCTGCGACACATGCCGAAGGTGCAGACCGCGCCCTGGTGGCGATACTGACGTAGAGCGGGCTTTGAATTGCCAATACTTTACATCGAATGTCGGATTTCCAAGAGCAGTTCTTCATTAATGGCTAATCGATATTCGAGTTGGATATTCAAGAGCGGTACCGCAACGTTTCGCGCGGTCTTCACCGAAAGAACGAAGCACCAAAGCTCCAGAGCGCGTCGCCGGCGATGAGACCGCCGGCGAATGCGGTCGACGGCGCACCTTCTACAGCCGTCCCGCCCCGAGCCCAAGCAACCCGGACGAGTAGGCCGAGCAGCACGGCCCAGCCGGCGAGCGCGTTCATGACGAGGAGCCCGGTTGCGAAGAGGATGCCGAGCTGCCGGTTCGCTCCGCCGAGCGCCTGCAGCACCGCGCCGAAAACTGCCCACGTCAGCAGCTTCCCTACCGTCTCGGGCTCGATGCCCGCATTGATCGCCGCGGCGTACACGCGAACGACTGGCGGAAAGAGATCCGCCTCGAAATAGGACCGGTGCAAGAGCGCCACCATCGCGAGCGCGGTGAGCAGTCCGACCAGAGCCGCGAGCCCCTGCTGCCGGCGGCCCGCAAGCTCGAAGCGCACGTCGCGACCCAACCCGCGAATGTACCATCCCGTCTTGAAGTCGTAGCCCGCGTCGGCGAACGCTGGGCCTCCCGATGCCACGAGGCCCACCAGTAGCGCGGCCGCCGCAGGTGGAAAGCCAAGCGCGAGCCCAACCAACAGGAAGACCAGAGCAGTCGCGAACGCGGGGAACCAGCCGGCCTGCATCGCGGCGAACCCGACGATGAACTCGGCGGCCACGCAGGCGAACGCGGCGAACAGAATCCAGGCGACGAGCTGCGGCGCGGCCATCTCCATCCACAGACCACCGGCCGCAGCCAGGAGAACTCCCGCGAGCAGGTAGAGGCCGGTGCCACGTAAGAGCCCCGACCTTGCTTCTTGTCGGGTCCGCGTGAGCTGGTCGGCGGATTCCGGCGCTCGACCGACGCTCTCCATGCCATGGCCTACACGCTTGCGAAGCGTGAGCGCGACGACCTGCCCCAGAGCCACGACCCCCGCGCCGATCATCATCCCGTGTGGCACCAGCAGTTCCCGGAGGTCGACGCCGAAAGCGCCCGGCGCGTAGCCGCTCACCAAAAGACCGATACCGAACATGGCGAGCGCCCACACGTTCCCCAGAAACGCGATGCCGAAGGCGGCCATCGGCAGCGCGCCGATGCCCGTGGCGAGACGAAGACCTCCGAACAACCCCGAAGTGCCGAGGACTCCCGCGAATGCTCCCAGCCCCAGTAGCCGCGCGCGCCGGCCGCCGCGGTCGCCCGCCAGGATCGCCTCGGCTGATGCGATCCCGATCGGCCACGGCGACTCGCCCGGAAACAGCGGCGAATCGAACAGCCAGTACAACATCGCCAGATCGATCAACATGCCGGCGGCGGCGCCCAGCAACATCGGTAGGACCAGCTCCGGCCGCCCGAGCAAGAACGGGACGCCGACCGGGATCAGCAGCGAGTTCGCCGCACCGAACGTCGCGCTCGACATCATCGTCTGAACGAGGTTCTGACGATGGATGGACCGAAACGACCGGAATATCCGGAGAGGGATACGAGACACGAGGATCGCGACGATCACAGCAACGATCGACGTGTTCGGCGTGACGCCGAGGCTGGTGATGATCTGCATCCCGATGACGGCGCCGATTACCGAGAGCAGGAGCGCGAGAATCAGAGTGAGCGGCTCCCGCGCACTCGGGTGCCCGGCATCGCCTGTCGAGGAGTCAGTGGGTTCCGCTGGCATAGAGTGGTTTAAGCTCGGCGTTTTGGGAACCGACCCGACCGCGGCGCTCGTGCTGTGTTTTCGCCGCGTCGGCAACGGGTCGGCGCAAGTTAGAGCGGGCAGGACTCGGACTGCCAGCCCCGAGCAACGCCAGCCGTCATACCCCAGGCGGCCTTGCTAATTGAATATTCAATATTCATATTGCACAGCATGATCAAGCGAGCAATGGCCTCAGTGCTCAAGCGTTCAGCGGCCGATTATCCCATCGTGACGCTCACCGGCCCAAGGCAATCCGGAAAGACTACTCTCGTTCGCGCCGTGTTCCCCAAACACGAGTACGTGTCGCTCGAGGATCCCGACTTACGGACTTTCGCGACGGAAGACGGACGAGGGTTCCTAGCCCAGTTCGCGGGACCTGTGGTTCTGGACGAGGTACAGCGCGCGCCAGAGTTGTTCTCGTACATACAGACGCTGGTCGATGCGGACCCGAAACAAGGCCGCTACATTCTAAGTGGCTCGCAGAACTTCCTCCTCCTGCAGTCACTCAGCCAGTCGCTGGCCGGCCGAAGCGCAATTCTCCACCTGCACCCGTTCGCATGGAGCGAGCTGCAAGGTCGCTCACCGCTCTCGCTGAGCGCCATCGGCCGATCCCTTCCACGTCGAACATCGGCTGTAACGGGCGACCTAATGAACACACTCTTCACCGGCTTCTATCCCAGGATTCACGACAAGCGGCTCAAGCCGGCGCGCTGGTTTGCAGATTACTACCGGACGTACGTTGAGCGAGATGTTCGGGCGATTGTCAACGTCGGTGATCTGGAGACGTTTGGCCGTTTCGTTCGACTCTGCGCTGGCCGAAATGGCCAGCTCTTAAACCTCTCGTCACTGGCAAGCGATGCCGGGGTCACTCACAGCACAGCAAAACGATGGATCTCCGTTCTCGAGACCAGCTTTCTAGTGGCCCTCCTGAGGCCCCACCACCGCAACTTCAGGAAGCGGCTTGTCAAGACACCTAAGCTCTATCTCCTCGACACGGGATTGCTGTGCTATCTGCTTCGCATTCGCTCAGCTAGGGAGCTTACTCTTCACGCCGCCCGCGGCGCGATCTTCGAGAGCTTCGTACTCTCTGAATTGATCAAGAACTTCGCGAACCAGGGTCTCGAGCCCGACGTCTACTTCTGGCGCGACTCGGCAGGGCACGAGATCGACATTCTCCTAGAGCTTGGCGCGAAACTCGTCCCCATCGAGGTGAAGTCCGGACAGACAGTGGCCAGTGATTTCCTCGCCGGGCTCGATTACTGGCGAGCGCTGGCTGGTGAGAGCCGGGCGCCCGCCGCACTTGTCTACGGTGGTGACCGCAGCTTCCGCCGCAAGGGCGTTGCCGTCTACGACTGGGCAAGCCTCTAGCTGAAGGTGAACCGTGCCCAACACCGTCTGCAGTACTGCCTGACTTTTCGGGTTATGGTCTTGAATGTCCGGGGCGTCTGTTTCGATTCGACCCTCCGGCGCACAAGAACGCCACTCAGGCATTGAATGCCACAGGGAACTATTAGAAGGACTGAGGTGTTCACATGGCCTACGGTAGTAGGCGTATAGCAAGGAGCAGCCGTGTCGATAAGGCCAATCAAGCGGATCGTCGATGCCAAGCCCACCGTAGAGGGCGCGGGCGTGAAGTTGCACCGCGCGTTCGGTTTCGGGAACACCGGCGATTTCGATCCGTTCCTCCTGTTTGACGATTTCCGCAACGAGAACCCCGAGGACTATGGGGCCGGATTCCCATGGCATCCCCATCGCGGCATCGAGACCATCACTTACGTCCTAACGGGTACCGTGAACCACGGCGACAGCCTGGGAAACAGCGGGGTGTTGGGAGCCGGTGACGTGCAATGGATGACGGCTGGAAGCGGGATCCTTCATCAGGAAATGCCGCAGGGTAACCCGCAGGGCAGGATGCACGGTTTCCAGCTCTGGGCGAACCTTCCCTCGTCTCTTAAGATGACCGCCCCTCGCTACCAAGACGTCTCTTCTCCGGACATCCCCGAAGTGACCGATGACGACGGCACCCGCGTCCGGGTCATCTGCGGAAGCTTCTGGGGACAGACCGGTCCTGTGGATGGCATCGCGGCAGACCCGCGCTACCTGGACGTGTGGGTCCCGCCCGGCCTACGCAAAGCCCTGCCGGTCGAAACGTCGCGTCATGCGTTCGCATACGTCTTCGAGGGGGCCGGCACTTTCCGCGATGCTTCGCAGCCTTTCGCGGCCCGCACAGAAGCGGCTGGACCGGCGGTTGCGCCAACCGACGCCTCGGCGACGGACGAGACGGGTAACCGTTCGCTGGTATTGTTCGACAGCGGCGATGATGTATCCGTACAAGCCGGAGATGACGGAATCAGGTTCTTGCTGGTCTCGGGACGGCCGCTCGAGGAGCCCGTCGCATGGTACGGGCCCATCGTCATGAACACGAAGGAACAGCTCCGGCAAGCGTACGCTGAGCTCAGTGAAGGGACGTTCATCAAACACGGCTAGCCGGTTCGCGACTGCAACCGCAACACCCGGCGCACCTCGAGGGCCTGACAACGGCGCACGCCTGCGCCTCTCATTCCGCTTGCGGTCACCTGTCCTGCCCCGCATCCTGACGCCATAGCAACACCCCGCGAGACTGAAGCAACGTGAGGGTCGCGAGCAGCGGCCGTTCATCATTTGGCGGGAGCCACACATGTGGCAGATCGACGAGGACGCCCTGGAATCGATCAGCATCGGCGCCGGCATACTCGGCACCGGCGGCGGTGGCAACCCCTACATCGGCATGCTGCGCGCACGGGAGCTGGTCCGCGCGAACGGCCCGGTCAGCGTCCTGGGGCTGGAGGAGCTGCCCGACGACACCCGGGTGATTTGTGTCGGCGGCATGGGCGCGCCGACGGTCGGCGTCGAGAAGGTGCGCGGGACCGAATCCCACCGCGCGGTTCAAGCCATCGAGAGGCACACGGGGCAGCGGGCGACCGCGCTCATCTCCGGCGAGATCGGCGGCAGCAATTCGCTCGAGCCCGTCATCCCCGCGTCGCTGGCCGGGTTGCCGATGGTGGACGGCGATGGAATGGGTCGCGCCTTCCCCGAACTCCAGATGACGACCTTCTTCATCTACGGGATCGAGCCCACTCCCACCGCGATCTGCGACGAGAAGGGTAACACGGCAATCATCGAGGATGCGCTGGGCCCGATCTGGGTCGAAAGAATGGCGCGCGCCGTGGCCATCGTGATGGGGTGCGCCCCAGTCTTCGCGTTCGCGCCGATGTCCGCGGCGGACGTTCGCCGCACCGCGATCCCGGGAACGCTATCGCTGGCGAAATCGCTGGGAGACGCGGTCCGCCGAGCCCAGCGTGAGAAGATCGACCCCATCGAGGCGGTTCTATCTACCGTGCCCGGACGCATCCTATTCAATGGAAAGATCGTCGATGTCGAGCGCCGCACGACAGAAGGTTTCGCGCGGGGGCAAGTGACGATCGAGGGCACAGACGAAGACGCCGGGGCGCGACTGGTCGTGGACTTCCAGAACGAGAACCTGGTGGCACAACGAGACGGCACGGTCATCGCTACCGTGCCGGACCTGATCTGCATCGTCGACGCGGAGCGCGGCGAGCCGATCACCACGGAGCTGCTGCGCTACGGCTTCCGGGTCAGCGTTCTGGGCCTACCCGCGCCGCCGCTCCTGAAGACGCCGGAAGCGCTGGCCGTCGTGGGCCCGGAAGCCTTCGGCTACGAGGCGGCCTGTGCGCCGCTCGAACTGTGACGGGCACTATGGCACAGGGAGCCCAACTCGACGAGCGCGCGCGCGGGATGCGCATCGGCGTGGATGTGGGCGGCACGAACACCGACGCGGTCTTGATGTCGGGGCGCCGGGTTCTGCGGAAGGTCAAGACCGTTACGACGCCGGACGTCACGACCGGGATCGTTCGCGCGCTGGAAGGCGTGCTGGCGGAGGGCACGGGCCGGACCGCGGAGATCGCCGTCCAGGCCGTAATGCTGGGAACGACCCACTTCGTGAATGCGCTCCTCGAGGGTCGTGGCCTCGCGCGCACCGCGGTCTTCCGTTTGTGTGGCCCATCGACGCGCCTCCTGCGGCCCTTCTGCGATTGGCCCTCGCAACCGAAGGCGGCGGTGGGCGGACACGGCTATCTGCTGCCCGGCGGCCACGAGTATGACGGCCGCGAGATCTCCGCCTTCGATGACGGCGCCGTTCACGACGCCGTCATCGATGCTCTGGCCAACGGCGTGGAAGCGGTCGCCCTTTGCGGCGTCTTCTCGCCTGTGAACCCCGCGCACGAGACCCGGGCTGCCGAGTTGATCCGGAGGGAGTGCCCCGACCTCTCCGTCACGCTCTCGTCCGAGATCGGGCGAATCGGCCTGCTGGAGCGGGAAAACGCGGCGGCGCTGAATGCAGCGCTCAGCCGCATCGCGAACAGGACGGTCGAGGCGATCCGCGCTGCCCTTGCTGGCATGGGACTGACCGTGCCCGTCTTCTTCAGCCAGAACGACGGGACGTTGATGGACGCCGAGTACGCGGCCCGTTACCCTGCCCTCGCCATGTCGTCCGGCCCGACGAACTCGATGCGCGGCGCGGCCTTCCTCGCGGGCATTACGGACGCCGTCGTCGTCGATGTCGGGGGCACGAGCACCGATGTGGGGATCCTGGTGCGCGGCTTCCCGCGGGCAGCATCGACAGCGGTGAAGCTGGCCGGCGTGCGGACCAACTTCCGGATGCCCGATCTCACTTCGATCGGCCTGGGTGGCGGATCGATCGTCCAGAACGAGCCTTTGAGCGTGGGCCCCGCCAGCGTCGGCGCCCGTTTAACCGAGGAAGCGATCGTGTTCGGAGGCGCGACGGTGACCGTCACCGACCTGGCGGTCGCCGCGGGCCAGGCCGCCATCGGCGAGCCGGCGCGGACTCAGGACCTCGACGCCAAACTGGTCGAGCGCGGTCTCGCGGAGGTGCGGCGGCACGTAGAGGAAGCCGTGGACCGGATGAAGCTGAGCGCCGACGCGCTGCCGCTGGTACTCGTGGGTGGGGGAAGCGTGCTGCTCGGCGATCGCCTCGCCGGAGCGTCGGAGGTCTTGCAGCCGCAACACTCCGAGGTGGCGAACGCCATCGGCGCGGCCATCGCCCAGGTGGGCGGCGAAGTAGAGAAGGTCTACTCGCTCGAGCAAGTCGGCCGAGTCGATGCGCTGGCCTCGGCAAAGGAGGAGGCGGTCAACCGGGCCGTGGAGGCCGGCGCTCAAACTGGAAGCGTAGAGGTTGTGGAAGTCGAAGAAGTGCCCCTCACCTACCTGCCGGGCAACGCGACGCGGATCCGCGTGAAGGCGGTCGGCGATCTCGCTCCGTAGTCGCGGTCACTCCCACTTTAAGACTTCAGCCGGATCCGCCCGAGAAGCGCGCCTCGCCGGCAGATATGCGGTTACGAGCACGGCGCCGATAAGCGCCAGCGCAGCGACGGTGAACACTAGCGGGTCCATCGGTCCCACGCCGAAGAGAAGGCTCCTCATCAGGCGCGTGAGCACTAGCGAAGCGCCCAACCCACCAATCACTCCGAACACGGCCACGGTCAGCCCCTGACGCGTCACCTCCCGGTGGATGACCCAGGGGGCAGCGCCCAGCGCCAGTCGCAACCCGAATTCGCGGGTGCGCGTCGCGACCGACTGGCTGACGAGCCCGTACACACCCATGATCGCCAGTACCAGCGCGGTCAGGCCAAAGCCGCCCACCAATAGCAGGTTCGTGCGCGGCTGGGAGACCGAAGCCGCCTGCATCCGGTCCAATTCCACGATCCGCGCCACCGGCTGGTTGGGATCGATCCTTTGGACCGCTCGCCGCAAGGCGCCCACTACGTCGCTCCCGTGCCCACCCGTGTGCACCACCATGAAGAACTCGCGCGCCACGTCCATGTCCTGCGCCTGAGGGATGTAGACCTCCGGCATTATCGCCGTGGCCGGACCGCGTCTCCTCACATCACCCAGCACGCCGACGATGGTGTACCAGGGCGGAGCAACTGAACCTTCCGTTAGCAGATGATCCGGTGGCCCGAGGCGAATTCTGCGTCCGATCGGATCGGCGTCCCCGTGTTGCGTCCGCACGAATGTCTCGTTGACCAGCGCCACGTACCGCGAGCCAGCACGGTCGCTACTTTGGAACCGACGCCCCTTGATCAGCGGAATCCCCATCGTCTGGGAGAAACCGGCGGTGACGATCGATAGGTCCACGACCGGGACATCGGCGATCCGCTGGGCGGGCGCCTCTTCGCGGGTCATGTACTTCTGCCAGAACAGCGGCTCCAGCGGAAGCGCGATCGACGCGCCGGCGGAGCTTACGCCGGGCAACGCTCCGACTTCCGTGACGAGCTGCTCGAGGAAAGCCGTCACCTGCGACCGCTCGCCGTATCTGGCCCCGGGCAGGCTCACGAACATAGCGGTCCGGTCCCCAGACTCGTAGCCCGGCTCTACGTCTGTCAGGCGCGCGAAGCTTCGCAGCAACAGCCCGGTTCCTATGAGAAGCACGAGCGCCGCGGCCACCTGCGTCGCGACGAAGGCGCGCTTCATCCCCGTCCGCCCCAGCTGACCCAACAGCCGCTTGCCGCTGCTCAGAACGTAATTGGCCCGCGTTCCAGACAGCATCCAGGCCGGAACGGTACCGAAGGCGAGTCCAGTCAGAATCGAGATCGCGAAGCTGAACCCGAGCACCCGACCATCAACGGCCAGATCGAAGATCGATGGCAGCCACGCGGCCGCGAGCGCTCGCAGCGCGTCGATCGCGAAGAAGCACAACAGCAGCCCAAAGACACCGCCCACGACCGACAGCATCAGCGCTTCGATCAACACGTGCTGTACCAACCGAGTCCGTTCCGCCCCGAGCGCCGCCCTGACCGCCATCTCCCGCTCGCGTGCGGATGCTCGCACCAGCAGCAGCGTCGCGATGTTCACACAGGCGAGCAGCAGCACGAACGCGGCGGCAGCGAACAGCAACAGGATGCTGGAGCGGACTCCTTGCACGACTTGCTCGTGGAGCGACCGAACGCGAGCGCCTACGCCTTCGTTCCACTCGGGATACTGCGTCTCCAGTCTCCCCGCCAGCGAAGCGATCTCCGCATCTGCTTGCTCCACGGAAACGCCGTCGCGCAGCCTAGCGACGACGACCGAGTTGTGATTGCCGCGGTAGTTCGGATCCCTCGGGTCGAAGATCAGGGGCGTGACCACTTGGAGAGCGCCCATGTCGGAGATGCCCGTGCCCGGTAACTCGAAGCTCGCAGGCAGCACGCCGACGACCGCGTGACTCCGACCATCCAGGTTCAGGTGCACGCCGTTGAGGTCCGGGGCACCGCCGAACCGGCTGAGCCAGAGTCCGTTACTCACGACGCATACCGGTTCCGAACCAGGCCGCTCCTCGCGAGCGCTGAACCCGCGTCCGAGCACCGGGTGAACGCCGAGCAGGGGCAGCAAGTCCGCCGTCGCCTGGATGGCGTTGATCCGAATCGGCTCGCCGGAACCCGTCACGTTGTACGGACGCCGCTGTACCACAGCCATCTGCTGGAAGACCGTGCTCGAGCGTCGCCAGTCTTCGAAGTTGCCGAGCGACACGGTCACATCAAGTGCGTCCTGTCCCGGGCGGGTCTCCCAGATAACGACTAACTCACTCGGTTCCTCGAACGGCAGCGGACGCAACAGCACGGCATTCACGACGCTGAACAGTGCGCTGTTCGCGCCGATCCCCAGAGCCAGCGTCAGCACGACCGCCAGGCTAAAACCGCGCGCCCTCAACAGCCGTCTTGCGGTTAGTCGAATGTCCTGCCAAAGCGAGTTCGAGTACATCGACACTACTGAGACGCCCCCGTCGGTGACCACGCCCAGAGAACGTTAACGATCTTCCATCCACCGTCCACCTTGGCTAGGTGCAGGTAGTCTATCCACGTGATCGCCATGATCTTCACCGTGGCCACATCGTGGTAGATGTCCAGGATAGTCACATCGCTCCGGCGTCCATCCCGCCGTGCGATCTGCTTGCCCATCCCCGAGCCGGTCACCTCGATCAAGTGCTTGGCCGTCACGTTCCGCACGCTCTGCGCACCGGTCTCGCGATCGGTTACGATGTTCCGCTTCGCCAGGTCGGGATGCAGCGCCCGCTCCATACGCTCCGCGCTGCCCTCGTAGAAGCCGTCGATATAGTCGAGCGCGGCCTGAGTGATCGCTTCCCGGTCAGCCTGAAGGCTCCGGCTGTCAGTGGCGGCATGCAGCAGCAGCGCACTTCCCGTAAGGATGAAGAGGGCCGGGACAATAGCATATTTCGTCATGCGAATCCCCTGTCTCTTTTTCGAGTTCGGTCGACGCTCGCGAGATGCCGGACTAAGACTCCCGCCAACGCACAAACACAACTCGCTCCGTCCACGTCGTTCAATCTCATCGACTCGATAGGGAAGAAGTATGCCACACGCCTACCGCGCAAAAGGCAAGAATCAACGGCTTGTTCTCCGGCGCCAGGCGTGGCCGAATGCCAGAGCCTGCCCATGCGTGGGATCGGACGGTCCCACAGACGGACACCCACTTGGCGACCAGACGCATGCTTCACGTACAACGATGAGGGAGAAGGCGGAAGAGATTGTCAGTCCAAAGAGCCTCTCAGCACAGGTTGCACTTTGCCGTAACTCAACGATCGCCATATCCACTCCAGCGGACCGAACTGGAATGATCGCAGCCATACAACGCTCAGCACCGCCTGGATGGCGAAGATTACGAGCGCAATGCCCAGGCATTGGACGGCGCTGAGTTCGCCGTACAACCCCAGCCCATGACCGTAGAGGAGCGCGCCGGCGAGGACCGACTGGCCCACGTAGTTCGTGAGCGCGGTCCGGCCCACCGCGGCGAAGGCGCGAACGATCGCCGACCCGCCGCGTTTTGCGCACACGATCGCCACACCGCCGGCGTACGCTAGGCTGAGGATTGGGACCCCCGCAAACATGCCGACGAGAAAGACGGTGATCAGAACAGGGTCGCCGCCACGTCCTAACGACATCTGCGCGGCCCCACCGACCAGTTCCAGCAACAGACCGATCACCAGTCCCGAGAACAGCATCGTCTTGTATTTGTCGAGCGGGCCATTTGCGCCAACGAAGATTCCCCGCTTGACGAAGTAGATCCCGAGCAGAAATAGCGGCAGAACCCGCCAGCTGACGAAAAGCAACCTGATCGGCATGCCGAAAAGCAAATAGCTGACAAACCGGTGCCGGAGCCTCTCCGCCCAGCTTCCGCTCTTGAAGATGCGCTCTTCGTCCGCCATGAACTCGTACAGGTCACGCTCGCCGGTCTGCGATCGCTCTGTCACCAGAGAGACGAGCGTGAGCTGCAGGATCTGGGCGGATGCCTGAGCACTCTGCGATGCGGGGTCACCTGTCAGCGCTTGCCAATCCGGCTCGGACGGCAGCGAGCCGTCTGGAGACTGGACCGCATAGGCGCCGAGAAGCAGCACGCCCGCCGCGTACAGACCGACGGCGAGGCCGAGTAGACGTTTCGGAGGCATGCCCCGCAACCAGAGTGCGACGAGTCCGACAATCGCGCGAAAGTATGTCGGCGGTGGAAAACAGAAGCCCGTGCGCAATGCCGATAGCCAAAAGCACGATCAGTCGCCGAACGAAGAGCCGCGCGAAAGACCTTTCACTCGCTCGAGCTCGTTGGCTCTGCAGCGCCAGGCCCATCCCGAAGAGGATCGAAAAGAGCGTTATGAACTTTCCATCGGCGAAGAGCGCGATGAGCAGCGCAACGGCCTGGTCCGATCCCGCAGTCCCTTCGCCGAAGATGTCACGCGAAGCCGGTGGGAACGCGAAGAATAAGATGTTGACGAGCAGCATCCCGAAGACCGCCACGCCGCGGAGCGCATCGAGCGTGAGGATGCGTCCCTGCGCCGGGACCGGGTCCCATGGTATGGAACTCGGGCCACGTTCAAACGACTTGGCCTCGGCAGTCTCCTCGGTCGTCATTCCGTCTGAAGAACGGCGACCGGGTCCACCCGCACCGCGCGCCACGCCGGCAGCAAGCACGCGACGACGGCTACAGCGCCGAAGAGGACGCTGACAACGATCAGCGTCGCGGGATCCGTGGGTTCGACCTGGAAGAGCATCTGCTCCAGAAGTCGAGTAGCGGCGAGCGCAACCACGAGCCCGATGCCGATACCGATCGCCACCAGTGTTAGACCTTGCTTCAGCACCATCTCGGTGATGTCGCGGGGCTCGGCGCCCAGTGCGATACGCACGCCGATCTCGCGGCGACGCTCGGCTACGGCCTGCGCCAGTACTCCGTAGAGGCCGACCACCGCCAGCAACACCGCCACGCCGGCGAAGATCGAGAGCGCGACGGTCCGCACCCGGCGCCTGACCTGCGTGTCCAACAGGACGGAATCCATCGTGATCAGCTCGGGATCGGGGACATCGGGCTCCAAGCTCCAGATCGCGCTCCGAATCGAACGAGCCGCGGCCTGGGGCTCGACGGCCGTCCGTACCGCCAACCCCATATCGAAGAACGTTAGCTGGGCGTAGGACCCGTACATCGCCGGGAAATGTCGATCGCCCAATCCGCCGCTGATGACGTCGCCGACGACACCGACGACCTCGAACGTATACTCGTAGTCGAGCACGACCTGCCGGCCGATGGGTTCACGGCCTTTGAGGATCGAGTCGGCGAACGTCTGATTCACAACGAAGACCAACGGTGAGCCGGTCACGTCGGTCGTCTCGATGTCGCGACCCGCGAGTAGCGGAACCCCCATCGTCTCGAAGTAGCCCGGCAGCACCGACCGGAAGTACGCCGTCTTCGCGTCGACGAGTCCGACCGGCGGGTCCTCCGTATCGTGGACGGGCTCGTTGTTGCCCGGTTGGCGGATCGGCAACTGGCTGATCAGCCCTACGCTCTCCACTCCCGGAACCGCCTGCAGCGTCTGCGTCAGCTCCGTGTAGAACTGGATCCGTCGCCCAGGATCTGCGTACTCGCCGCGCGGCGGCGTGACCTGCGCGGTGAGCAGGTTCGCCGTATCGAACCCGAGATCCTCGTTCATGATGCTCGCCAGGCTTCGAATCAGCAGACCGGCGCCAACGAGAAGAACAACGGACACCGCCACCTGGACGACGACCAGGCCCCTGCGGAATTTGGCACCCCCGCGGTCGGTCGTCCTGACAGCCGACTTCAGGTCTTGTGCCAGTTCGGGCCGCGAGGCGCGCAGCGCAGGCAGCGTTCCGAAGATCAGGCCCGTCAGGACCGAAACGACGAGCACAAAAGCGAGTACCATCGGGGAGGGGCCGGCCAGGGGGCCGGTAGACGGTTGGACCAACGTGAGCTGCAACAACAGCGGCTGCAGCCACCCGGCCATTAACACGCCCAGGACGCCGGCAACAATCGACATCAGCAGGCTCTCGGTCAGCAGCTGTCGCACGATTCGACCGCCCGATGCACCCAAAGCAGCACGCATCGAGACCTCGCTGCGCCGCGTCGAGGCCCGGGCGAGCAGAAGACTTGCCACGTTGCCGCAGGCGATGAGCAGAACAAGCACCACCGCCGCTTGGAGGATAAACAGACTCTCTCGGTAGTTCTCAGTCCAGGTTTGCTGCAGGTTCGTCAGAGCCAAGCCGATACCACGGTTGCTGTCGGGATACTGTTCCGCCAGCTGGGCGGAGATGACGTCAACCTCGCTCTGCGCCTGCGCGATCGGCACGCCCGGAGCGAGTCGGCCTATCACGCTCCAGTTGGTCTTGCCGCGCTCGGCGATGAACGGGTCATCTCGTCGCATCGGCAGCCAGATCGCGACGGGCTCCCTGAAGCGGAACCCGGCCGGCATCACGCCGATCAACTCCGTCGGCACGCCGTCGATGGCCAACGTGCGGCCGACCACGTCCGGCGCTCCTCCCAGGCGCTGCTGCCAGTAGCCGTAGCTGATCACCGCCACGCGCGCCGCCGTCTCGGTCTGGTCGTCGGCGCTGAAGTTCCGGCCCATCAGCGGCCTGGTCCCAAGCGCAGCGAAGAACTCGCGACTGACGACGAGGCCGGTCACGCGCTCCGGCTCCTCGACGCCGGTGACCGTCACATCACGAGGAAAACCCGAATATGCGGCTAGCTGCTCGAACGACTTGGACAGGTCGCGGTAGTCCCAGTAGTCGCGGGCCGACACCCAGTAGCGAACCGAACCCTCGAAGGTCGTGCGCGCGGCCACGAGTCGATCGGGCTCCGGATAGGGCAGCGGCCGAATCAGCGCCACGTCGATGACACTGAACATGGCGACGTTCGCGCCGATCCCCACCGTCAAGATGAGTATGATCACGGCGGTCAGGCCGGGCGTCTTGAACAGCGCCCGGCTACCGTGCCGAATGTCCTGCCAGATGCCGATCATGAGCCGAACCTCCAGTCGGCAAGAAGACGGTCGGGTATGGGTCTACCTAGCACACGACGTGCCGACAGACTCCCTTTGCGGAACGGGCTCTCAGCCGCGCACGCACCAAACAGAGGTGTTCGCCTGCGCGAACCGCGGTCTCGGAACCGAACAGTCGGCCCGCCGTCCTCTTCCCGCTGGGATGCCGTCCGTTCAAATAGGCTTCGCTCCAAAGCAAGGGCCGAAGCCAAGATTCGCTTACACAGCGGGCCGACCGATGTCGCTCGCTGAAGTTAACATCAGTCGCCCGACGCGTTGGTATCGAGCTTGCGCGCAAGACTTGGCACAGCCGACACGAAGACCTGAGAGTAGCACGAAAAGGTGAACGATGAAGAACACGCCGCTGATCGCTGCGCAACTGCTCGTCCTTGCGTGTGCGGGCCAAGCCCAGCAGCCAAGCACTGAGGAAATCGTCTTTCACTCAGGGCCGTTCGAGGTCGTGGGTGACCTCAAGCTGCCGGAGGGACTCGGCCCATATCCAGTGATCCTGTTCGTGCATGGAGACGGGCCGAACAACCGCACCTCGGGTGTGACTTACCCACCTGTCATGGAGCGCATGCACGGCGCCGGCTACGCGACCTTCGCCTGGGACAAGCCTGGCACCGGCGAATCCACCGGCCGCATCGACCGTGGCCGCTTGCAGGAACAGCGGACGCAGATCGTCCTGGACGCGATCGCCGCCATCAAGCAGCGCCCGGAAATCGATGCAGACTGGATCGGCCTCTGGGGGATCAGCCAGGCGGGATATGTGATGCCCCGCGTTCTCGAGCGAAGCGACGACATCGCCTTCATGATCGCGGTATCCTGTCCCGGCGCGTCCGGCGTCGACCAGGGTTCCTTCCTGGTCACGGCTCAGGCGGTTTGCGCAGGTCTTCCCGAGAGGGACGCGGACCGTGTCGAGTACCTGATCAGCAAAGCCTCGTGGGCCCAGTCGTACGATGAATACGTCCACCACAAGTCACAGCTTTCCGACTATCCCGCTCTGGCCGCGATCGCGGCGCTGGGGTTCAGGATAGAGGTCGCGCCCGAGGACGACTGGCACGCCGATGATCTGACGGGCGAGTACTTCTGGAATCCCATCACCGTGATCGAGAAGACGACGATCCCCGTGCTGGCCTTTTTCGGCGGCAACGATACGCAAGTCGATCCGATCCAGGGAGCCGAGGCCTACCGGTCGGCCTTGGAACGCGCCGGTAACGCGAATTTCCGTGTCGAGCTGATTCCAGGCACCGACCACAACATCATCATCTCAGAGACCGGTTGTTTGGAGGAGCGGCGGCATAGGCCACGCAGGGAATGGACAAACTACGCGCCGCAGTATCTGGACATACTGGAAGAGTGGCTGAACATGCTGCGTCGCTAATCGGGCTGCCTGTCTGGTCACGCGATCTCCAGCCGGCTACTTTGTTCAGCCAAACCCCAACGACATATCCGCCGCCGGGTCACCTTGGCCACTTGCCGACGAATGCCCTGCTTCGTGGCCAGCGGCACGTCGTCTCGAAAACGAAACAAACGGAGGCTCCCGTGATCACGCTACTGGACTCTCGATCGAAGTACATCGCCGTGTCCATCGCGCTACTGCTGTCCATCGCGCCGGTGACCGCCAGCTCGCAGGTCGTCGCTCCGCAGGATGACGCCGGCCTTCAACGCCTGCTACGCGAGATCGAACGGATCGCCGAGACGAGCGACGGGACCGTGGGAGTCGCCGCAGTGCACATCGAGACGGGCCGCCGAGTGATACTCAACCCTGACCAGCGCTTCCCGATGGCGAGCACCTACAAGGTTCCCATCGCCGTACAGCTGCTCACGCGCGTAGACCGCGGCGAGATCTCGCTTCAGGACATGGTCGAGCTCGAGCCCGAGGACCTGCATCCCGGCAGCGGCACGCTGACGCGACTTTTCGATGACCCGGGAGTGATCCTCTCCGTTCACAACCTGCTAGAGCTCATGCTGTTGATCAGCGACAACAGCGCCACAGATTTGACGCTCGCGACGGCTGGCGGCTCGCAGGCCGTGAACTCTCGGCTACAGGAGCTGGGCATCGTAGGACTGAGCGTCGATCGTCCGACGTCCGTGCTGATCGCCGACTACGTAGGGGTCGATGCCCCCGAGGACGGCCGCATCAGCATGGAGCGGTACCGCGAGTTGAGGCGTGAGCTCGACGAAGCCCAGCGAGAAGAAGCAGCGAAGGCTTTCGCGGCGGACCTCCGCGACACGTCTACCCCCGGCGCGATGGCCGCTCTGCTCGAGGCAGTCTGGCGCGGCGAGGCGTTGAGCACAGAGAACACGGAACTTCTGCTGGATATCCTGAGGAGAGTCGAAACGGGCAGGAGCCGGATCAGAGGCATCTTGCCGCCAGACGTCGATGTCGGCCACAAGACCGGAACGATTGGCGGTTCCACGAACGACGTTGGGTACATCCATCTACCCGAGGACGCCGGCCACGTCATCGTCGTCGCGTTCGTCAAGGACTCCGAGCGCGACGTTCCGGAGCGGGAGCGGATCATCGCCCAGATATCACGCGCCGTCTACGACTACTTCCTGTTTGATCCAGGTTCCTAGCGGACAGCGATGTGGTCCAAAGTACAAAACTTGCGGCCGACAAGAGAGTTTTTAGCTTAACAAGAATTGTTTGCTGTTGGAACCGTCGGCCGGAGCCGTCGTGCGAGCTGCGGCCGCGCTGTCCGAAACCGTGATCGGGCAGTCGACGCCCCAACCAGGTCCGCGCCTTGCGGGCTAGATCGTGGAGGTAGCAGTGAAGAAAGCGAAGCAAGCCTGGTTCAGAAACGTCCCCCTTCTTGCGCTGTTCCTTTCGTTCACCGTCCTCGCCTGCGAAGATGAGACCGGACCGGGAGAGGTCACACCTCCAGTCGACCCGGCTGCTGCCCAGGCCGCGCTCGACAGCGTGGTGAGCGAATTCTTCGAGGACAACCCTTCGGTCCGGACGACGAACGGCCCACTTGGCGGCTTTATCACGGCGATCACAGGGATACAGCCGGTCGCGCCTCCCTCGCTCACAGGCTCGCCCGCAGAGGCCGGCTTCGGTGCGCTGGGCGGCCGGGTCCTGGACGCTGCCACCCTGCTGCGCCTGGCCACGTCTCCGGTTGCGTCACCGGCGTTCGCGAGCATCCCGGCGGGACTGGTCGGGGCGACTTGCATTTGGAACTTCGCAAGCCCGGGCTGGGCCGACGATACCTCTCGGCGCGGGCTGTGCGGTACGGGCAACTGCATCCGCTTCGCGTTGTATCCTTTGGGCGTCGACGGACTGCCTTCCTCGCAGACCGAAAACGGTCACATCGATATCACCGACGAGACCACCGTCGGAGGCGGCGGCTTCAACATCAATGTCTCGATACTCTCGGATATCGACGCAGCGACGCGGCTCGATTACGGCGTCACCGGCATGCTTTCCGAGACGACGGTCAACCTGACCCTGTCCGGTTCCGTATCCGACGGCGTCAGCCAGCTACCCCTGACCTTCACGATCGGCGGTAGCCCAGCCAACTTCTCGACCGGGTTCACGGTGACGGCCGGCGATTTCAACGTCGGACTCGACTTCATGTCCGACGAGGCGAGCGGGTTCAGCTACGCCTTTAGCGTCGCTCAGGGGGGAGACGAAGTCGAAGTCTTCGTCGGCATCGATCTCCAGGGAATGGTCACCTCGGGCAGCGAGATCACCCTCAACGGCGAAACGATCGCGACCCTGTCGGGCACGAGTGCCTCTGTATCCGTTAACCCGGTCGGGGGCACCGGTTTTACCCAGCAACAGATCTTAGCCTTCGTCCCGCTGTTCAACACCATGCAGATATTCTTCACTGACATAGCCGGTCTATTCGCGTTCGCTATGGCGAGCACCGGGAACACGGTGATCATCTCGTAGAGACACAGTCTACGGCTTTGACAAGGCGCGGGCGGCCGTTCGGGTCGCTCGCGCCTTCTATTCTGGCGCGCTAGTTTCCGCCTGATTCTGACAATGGAGCGATGCCGTCGGCACCGTCACCGCGATCGCGGACAGGTCCAATGCGCCCCAAACTGTATAGCAGACATCCCGGCCTTCATTTCTTCCTGCTGGCCGGTCTGGCCACCTCATTCCTCTCCGGCGCCTGTTCATTCCTGGAGCCGAGCCGAACTGAATGGACGGCCGGACAGCTTCGTCTGAGCGTCGACGGCAGTGGCCGAGTCATACAACTAGTCGACGCGAGCACGGGCCGTGACCACCGGGCCGAGGCGGTCCCGTCGCCATTGCTATCGCTGATGATCGACGACGTGCTCCACCCGCCGACTTCCTTCACATGGGATCCCCAAGAGGCGGTTGGCACGCTTCGCTACCCAGAAGGGGAAGCGGCTCGGATCCGGGTCAAGCCGAAGCCGACCCACCTGGTCCTCGAGCTGCTCTCGGTCGAACCGTCGGACGCGGTCGAACTCGTCGTTTGGGGGCCATACGCCACCACGATCTCGGAGACGATCGGTGAGACGGTCGGTGTGGTCCGCGACTCGACATTCGCGATCGGCATCCAAGCTTTGAATCCGAAGACACTCGGCGGCTTCCCGTGGCGGGCCAACGACTTTCCGCCGCAAGTCGATCTCTTCGAGTCGGGTGACTTCAGCGACCTGAGCGAAGAGGGAAAGCGTCACGTCCTCTATCGAGTCGAGGCGGCCAAACCGGAAGACTTCGGCAGCACGCTGCAGGCGTACTGCCGCGACCGAAGCTACGATCGAGTCATCGAAAACTGGCAGCACGATCGCTACGTGGCCCCGCGCTTCGAGGACGGCGGAGTCGTCGGCTCGAAGATCGCGCTCTTCGGCGCCCCGGCGGAGACAGCGCTGGAGACCCTGGGAGCCATCGAGGTCGAGGAAGGGCTGCCGCATCCGATGGTCGACGGGCAGTGGGGTAAGACGGCCCGGTCGGCCGCGGCCGCCTATCTGATCCTGGATTTCGGCGAGGAGGACATCGAGGAGGCGCTGGAGTGGACGAAGCGGGCGGGCCTGCGCTACCTGTACCACCCCGACCCATTCCGGACCTGGGGGCACTTCGAGTTGAAGGACCGTTTCCCGAATGGGCGGCAGGGGCTGCGACGGTGCGTGGAGAAGGCTGCGGAGGCGGGCGTCCACCTGGGCGTGCACACCCTCTCGAATTTCATCACTACCAACGACGCTTACGTCACGCCGGTCCCAGACCCACGTCTGGCGAGGGTGGGCGCGAGCACGCTGGCCGCAGATATCGACGCAGGGCAGACGGAGATACCGGTATCCTCTCCCGACTTCTTCGCCCAAGATCAAAACAACAACCTGCGAACCGTCGTGATTGGCGAGGAGCTGATCCAGTATCGCGACGTTTCTGAGGATGAACCGTGGCGGCTACTCGACTGCCGACGCGGAGCGTTCGGTACGACGGCGTCGGAGCACGGAGCAGGCGACGAGGTGGCTCTACTGGCCGACCACGCGTACCGCGTCTTCCTGACCGACGCAGACCTGGGCCGCGAAGTCGCAACGAACATCGCGCAGCTCTTCAATGAAACCGGACTCCGGCAGATCTCGTTCGACGGCCTCGAGGGGAACCAGTCGACCGGAATGGGTAACTACGGCGAGGTGCTGTTCACGCACACGTGGTACGAGAATTTGTCGGAAGACATCCGCCAGCACCACATCGCCGACGCCAGCCGCACGAGTCACTTCTTCTGGCACATCTACACCCGCATGAACTGGGGAGAGCCCTGGTACGCCGGTTTCCGGGAGAGCCAGACCGAGTACCGCCTGAAGAACCAACCGTACTTCCGGCGAAACTTGATGCCCGCGATGCTAGGTTGGTTCCGGATGACTCCTCAGACAACTATCGAGGATGTGGAGTGGATGCTGGCCCGTTCTGCAGCGTTCGATGCCGGATACGCCTTCGTGACGAGCTACGAGGCACTGGAGGAGAACGGCTTCACCGACCGCATTCTGGCAGCGATCGGCCGCTGGGAACGCGCCCGGATGGCCGATGCCTTCAGCAGAGATCAGAAGAGGCGGATGGAGGACGTACAGAACGAATTCCACCTCGAGGCGGACGGACCGGAAGCCTGGCAACTAGTCCAGGTGCATCCGCAGGTTTTCCGACACGAGCGTGGCGTCCGCCAGCCGGGCGAACCGCTCTCCTCGACGTTTGATTTCGACAACCCCGGCGAAGGACAGTCGCTCCACTGGATCGTGTCGGCCGAAGGTGGGGAGGTCTCCGACATCCGCATCTCCATCGACCAGGGCACGATCATCGATTTACCGGTCGCGCTCGCGGACGGATGGTCGTTGCGCTACGAAGGCGGAGCGACGATCACTGTCCGCGACGCGAACCATACCCGGATGAGCGAAGTCACCATCGACGCGGGCGCTTTCCGCATCGCGGCGGGCAGGCACACGTTCACTATGGATTGCCGACTGGACCCGGAGGGCCAGGCGACGGCACGACTCGAGATCCGCCCTCGCGGACGCGCCGAGTCCGTCAGCGCACCTTAAGCGTTTGACCCGTTGCCGCCTCGCTCGTCCGCGATGCGCGGTGCACCGGGGGCAACGTTCGCCTAACACAGAACATCCAAGTAGTGACGGCCAGCTCGAGAGCCTTCATCATGAAACGCAACACTTCCCTTGCCCAGGACGGGGCACCCCGAGTCGGTAAGTATGCCAAGGCGCTGTCGACGCTTCTCGTCCTGAGCCTAGCATGTGACACCCCCACCTCGCTTTCGGAACGG
This sequence comes from Gemmatimonadota bacterium, assembly GCA_039588015.1. GTDB lineage: Bacteria > Gemmatimonadota > Gemmatimonadetes > Palauibacterales > KS3-K002 > JASFMO01. The sequence continues at coordinate 27,030 of JBDHAS010000075.1, forward strand.
TGCGGCCTCACTCCTCATCCCAGGTCTCCCT
>JBDHAS010000076.1:0-16005 GCA_039588015.1 Gemmatimonadota bacterium
CCCTGACCCGGTCGCTCGCGATCGTCGAGGCGGTGAGCGGCCAGTTGTTCCTGGTCACGCTCATCGCGCGGCTGGTAGCTTTGCACATCACCCATTCGAGCCAAAACGAGGACGCCCCGCGGCCTCCGGCCGCCAGTTAGGCAAGGATAGCCTGAACACGGGACGACACGGGCTCCTGCAAGGTTGGAGGAGGATTACCCGACGTCGCTGAGCGTTGGAAACCGGTTCACTCGATTCTCAGCGCCTGGTTGGGATCGACGCGCGTCGCGCGGAGCACCGGCACGCTGATCGCCGCGCCGAAGATCGCGACATTCGCCCCGATTCCGACGGCGAGCGTGAGCACGACCAGCAACGTGAAACCCGGGCGTCGCGCAGCCTGGCGGAATGCGAAGCGTAGATCCTGCGCGATGCCGTCCAGAAAGCGTCCGCGCACTTCTCGATGCTGTTTCATTGTCGAATAGATCAGTAGCAGCCGAGCCGATGGTCGGAGTCCAACCGTTTCTTGCGTGCCAGGTCCGAGAGTCGAGCAGCTCGCCTTCCGCGGTCAGCGCTCGCATCGCCATCGTGGCGGAGTCGACCTCGAAGACGCAGTAATGGTGAACCGAGGAGAAGACCCTCGAGTACGGGTTCTGCCGTGCCGCGTCCTCCACCTTGCGATACAAGCCCGCGCCGCCGCCGCCGCAGGTCACGGCCGATAGATCGCCGGGCAGTTCCGAGCGCTCGTAGACGTGGTCGTGGCCGGCAATAATTGCCGTTGCTCCGTGCGCGACAAGAAGCGGGATCACGGTCTCCCTAGTCTCGCGCGCCGGCCGTTCGCGGGGACGACCGTCATCGCCCAGTCGACCGTGTGGTGCGGAGGACCAGCCGGGGTAGTGGGTGATCAGCAGCGTGAACCTGGCATCCGATCTCGAGAGAGTCTCCTCCAGCCAGCCGGCGTTGTCGCTGCCGGAGGACCAATCCTGGGCTCCGTCGATTCCGATCAGTTGCACGCCGCCCAGCTCCTGAGCCCAGTTGCGGGCCCCGCCGTCCTCCGCTGGGCCGAAGAACAGTTCGTCGTACAGGGGCGCGTTCGCCTCGTGGTTGCCGATTACCGGGTAGATCGGCATGGTCTCCAGCAGCACCCGTCCCGGCTGCCAGAACTGCGCGTCCCATTCCCAGTCGCGCGTCCCCAGCGTGACCATGTCGCCCAGGTGAACGACCAGTTGCGCACCGCTCTCGACGGCGGCACTTGCCACTTCCAACCACTCCGCGACGTTCGTTCGAGTGTCACCGATCACCAAGAACCTGAAGGCGCCTTTCGGTGGGTCAGGCGGGCTAACGGTCCGACCCACGACGAAGCCGTCGCGCTCGGCCACCACCCTGTAGCTCTCTTCCTCAGCCGACAGGCCCCGCGGGACACGCAGACGATGTAGCAGCCCTTGCTCGGTCCCGGTCACCAATCGCAGTCCCTCGATGCCTTCCTCGTGCCCTGAGAAACCTGCTCTGTACACGGAGACTCGGGCCGGCATGTTGGTACGGCACGTTATCGTGAAGAACCCTTCGTCGAACGCTCCCAGCAGCGGCCCAGTCTGGATCGCCAGGTCGATGCTCTCGAGCGGCGTCAGCGAGATCGAAGGCGCCACGACGATCTCGTTCTCGCGTGACGTGTTCCGCACGGTCATCTCCACGAGCAGCGTGTTCACGCCCGAGTTGAGCAACCTAGGGTCGATCCCGGGTACGGTGCGGTAAATCATGCGGTCCAGCGGCAGCGCTACCTCGTGGTCGTTCAGGCTGAGACTCATCGCTCGCACCGAGGCGACGTCATGACTCAAGGTCAGCGACGTGTAGTAGCCGGCGCCTGCAAGAGAATGGATGGCCTGCGAAACCTCGAACGTCAGCATGATCTCCACCGTCGCGACCTGACGCGGCGCGACGGATGGCGGCTCCGCGAGGAAGCTCACGCCGCCGTCGATGCTGTATACGCTTTCTGCGCCCTCCAGAAGATCGGGCAACCGGGCGACCGCTCGACTCTGGGCGACAGCCGCGTCGCTCCCCGGGCCGAACAGCGCCATCGCGCCGAGTAGTAGCGTCAGCAGCGTACGATACATTGACCGCTTCCCTTTTCTTGTGTTAACTCGATGGCAGCGTCAGCAAAACGATGAACGCGACGACGGCCGCAATCCCCCAAACGTACGCATACTGGATCCAGCGGGCATACTCCCGAGCCAGAACCCCTTCGCCGATCTTCCCCATCGCCGCGGCCACGCGGCTCAATTCCTCCGGATCCGCCGCCTTGCCCTCTGACTTTCGGGCTACCTTGGAACCTTCCTCCTCCATCTGGCGGCCCAGGCCGCTCGCGCGGCCCGCGCAGAACGCAGACATGAGCCCGGCGACCAGACAGAAGAAACCGAGGACAATCTGCATGGCGTAATCCTTTTCGCTGAGGGGCGCATTAAGATCGGGACGGCCGTCGCAGTTCACAAGAGTCGGTCTCTTAAGCCAGCAAGGATGTCGCCAAAAGCTGGTGATGCGGCCGCTTCTCACCGTCGCTAGCTGCCACATCGAAAACCCACCTATTAAAGGTGTTAGGGGCATTGCCAAAGCCTAAGCGACTGGCTATTAGAAGGTGGCACCATCACAAAATCTTAACACTTTTCAAACCGCTAGGAGAGGTTCGACTGATGGAGAGCTCCGCAGTCAAAGTTGGCGTCGGCGCCCCGGCGGGTCTGTGGGCGGCGCGCACTCGGATGTTCTTCGGCAGTACCGTCGGAAAGAAGGTGGTGATGGCGGTGACCGGGGTGATCCTGGTCGTCTTCGTCATCGGCCACATGATCGGAAATCTGCAGGTCTATTTGGGCCCCGAATCCCTCAACCACTACGCCGAGCTACTGCGAGAGCTCTTGCACGGCAGCTTTATCTGGATCTTCCGCGCGACGCTGCTCGCCGCGGTGGTGCTGCACGTTTGGGCCGCCACGGCAACGACTCTGGGCAGTTGGAAGGCTCGACCGATCAACTACAAGAAGCGTCAGAAATACGTCGAATCGACGTACGCGTCACGCACGATGCGTTGGGGCGGGCCGATCCTGCTGATCTTCATCATCTACCATCTACTGCACCTGACCACCGGACAGGCGCACGGCGAATTCGTGCACGGGGACGTCTACCACAACGTCATCGCCGGATTCAGCGTCTGGTACGTTTCGGCTTTCTACATCTTCGCGATGCTCGCGCTGGGCTTCCATCTCTGGCACGGCATCTGGAGCATGCTGCAGACACTGGGCCTCAGCCATCCGAGCTATAACGGCCTGCGCTCGGCTATCGCGTGGTTCGTAACGCTGCTGGTGGTGGCAGGTAACATCTCGATTCCGGTGGCGATCCTCACCGGACTCGTGAGCTGACGGAGGCGACCATGGAGCTAAACGCCAAGATTCCCTCCGGGCCGATCGAGAGTAAGTGGGCGAAACACCGGTTCGACATGAAGCTGGTGAACCCCGCCAACAAGCGGAAATACGACGTCATCATGGTGGGCGCCGGTCTCGCTGGCGCTTCCGGTGCCGCATCGCTGGCCGAGTTGGGTTACAACGTCAAGTGCTTCTGTTATCAGGACAGCCCCAGACGGGCCCACTCGATCGCCGCCCAGGGCGGAATCAACGCCGCCAAGAACTACCAGAACGACGGCGATAGTGTCTTCCGCCTCTTCTACGATACGGTCAAAGGGGGCGACTACCGCTCGCGCGAGGCGAACGTCTATCGACTCGCCGAAGTGAGCGGAAACATCATCGATCAGTGCGTCGCTCAGGGAGTGCCGTTCGCCCGTGAGTACGGCGGTTTGCTTGACAATCGCTCCTTCGGCGGCGCGCAGGTGTCACGTACCTTCTATGCCCGTGGCCAGACCGGGCAGCAGCTCCTGCTCGGCGCCTACCAGACACTTGAGCGCCAGATCGGGATGGGCCAGGTTCAGATGTTCTCGCGCCACGAGATGCTCGACGTCATCCTGATCGACGGACGGGCTCGAGGTATCGTCGTGCGCGACATGGTGAGCGGCGAGATCCAAGTGCATTTGGCGAACGCAGTCGTCCTCGCTACCGGCGGCTACGGGAACGTCTTCTTCCTGGCAACCTATGCCAAAGGCGCCAACGGCACAGCGATCTGGCGGGCCTACAAGAAGGGCGCCGCGTTCTCCAACCCGTGCTTCACGCAGATCCACCCGACCTGTATCCCAGTTTCGGGCGAGTATCAATCGAAGCTGACCCTGATGAGCGAGTCGCTGCGCAACGACGGGCGCATCTGGGTGCCAAAAGCAGTCGGGGACAAGCGGCCCGCAGGTGAGATACCGGAGGACGAGCGCGATTACTACCTGGAACGGATATACCCCAGCTTCGGCAACCTCGCTCCGCGCGACGTCTCTTCGCGGGCCGCCAAGCGCGTCGTCGATGAGGGTCGCGGAGTCGGCCCGACGGAAGTTGGCGTGTATCTGGATTTCGCCGACGCGATCGACCGGCTAGGCGAAGACAAGATCCGGGAACGGTACGGCAACTTGTTCGAGATGTACGAGCGGATCACCGATGATGACCCCTACAAAGTGCCGATGCGCATCTACCCCGCCACCCACTACACGATGGGAGGTTTGTGGGTCGACTACAATCTCGAGAGCACGATCCCAGGTCTCTTCGTCGCCGGCGAAGCCAACTTCTCGGATCACGGCGCCAACCGGCTCGGAGCCAGCGCGCTGATGCAGGGCCTCGCCGACGGGTACTTCGTGATCCCGTACACCATAGGCAACTACCTCGCGAGCACGAAGTTCGACCCGGTGCGCGAAGATCACGCCGAGGCGATCGCAGCGGTGAACGCGGTTGAAGCGCGAATCAGGCGTCTGCTATCGCTGGGCGGCAAGCGCACGGTGATGGATTTCCACCGCGAGCTAGGAAACATCATGTGGGAGTACTGCGGCATGGCCCGTAACCGTGGCGGGCTCGAGACGGCGCTGCAGAAGCTACCGGCCCTGCGGGAGGAGTTCTGGGAGAACGCCGTCGTGCCCGGCGCTGCGAGCGAGCTCAACCAATCACTGGAATACGCAGGCCGCGTGGCGGATTTCCTCGAGATCGGCGAATTGATGTGCCTCGACGCCCTCGAGCGCGAGGAATCTTGCGGCGCTCACCTTCGCGAAGAGTTCCAGACCGATGAAGGCGAAGCGCTGCGCGACGATGAGAACTTTGCGCACGTGGCAGCGTGGGAGTACACCGGCGAAGACAGCAAACCGAAGCGGCACATCGAACCGTTGGAGTACGAATACGTGGCGCTAGCGACACGGAGCTACAAGTGATGAACCTCACACTACACGTTTGGCGACAAAAGGACGCGAAGTCGAAGGGCCAATTCGTGAAGTATGAGGCCCCGGATATCAGCGAAGACATGTCCTTCCTGGAGATGCTCGACGTCGTCAACGAGCGGCTTATCCTTCAGGGAGACGAGCCGCTCGCCTTCGATCACGACTGCCGGGAGGGTATTTGCGGAACTTGCGGCGTCGTCATCAACGGGCGAGCGCATGGCCCGCGCGACCGCACTACGGTTTGCCAGTTGCACATGCGCAGCTTCAAGGACGGTGACCACGTCTGGATCGAGCCCTGGCGCGCCAAGGCATTCCCAGTCCTCAGGGACTTGGTTGTAGATCGGGGAGCGCTCGATCGCATCATCGCGGCCGGTGGTTTCGTCAGCGCACGCTCCGGCTCGGCGCCGGACGGGAATGCCATACCGATCCCCAAGGAGAAGGCCGACCTGGCGATGGACGCGGCCTCCTGCATCGGCTGCGGCGCCTGCGTCGCCGCCTGCCCGAACGCCTCGGCCATGCTCTTTACTTCGGCCAAGGTCGCGCAACTCTCGCTGCTACCACAGGGGCAACCCGAGCGGCACATGCGCGTCAAGAGCATGGTGCAGCAGATGGATGCCGAGGCCTTCGGCAACTGCACCAACCACGGCGAGTGCGAGGCGGTTTGTCCAAAGGCCGTTAGCGTCGACAACATCGCTCGCCTCAACCGCGACTACATTATGTCGTCGATCGTCGCGGACCGCCGCCCCGAGGCCACCGCAGTCTAGGAGGCGCGGAAGGATTCGGGCGAGCCAGCCAGACGCTCGATAGCGTCAGAGGCGCCTGGTGGCCTAACAAGAGGTCATCGTCAAGGACGGTAAGATCGACGAGTACTGCGTCTTGATGAAGGTCACCTTATCTCGACAAAGCAAGGAGGCTTTACTGCAGGACGGCTGTTACGGTGAGTTCCGTGTGCACATCGACGGTGTTAAGGTTGCCGGCGGCACACGCGAACGTCGCGTTCGCGTCCACCGTGAAGCCTGCCCTGGTGCGCTGCCCGTTCATTACCGTACTGCCGTCGGCAATACCACAGTCGTAGAAATCGAACTCCACGACCGTCGCGTACAGGCCGACCATGGAAACGTTACCCTCCGAGTCAACGGTGCCGCTGATGTCACCAGCATCCGGTTCCAGCAGGCACGCATCATCCACAATGCTGAAGTGACCGGAGAGCTCGCCGCCCGGCTGGTCGTCGATGGTGACTGTCGCATCGCACGTTCTCGAATCGGATAAGGAGAACGGAGCGCCCAACTCCACGCTGTAGGCAAACGTCGCCGAATATGTGCCCGCAAGCCCCTCCGTCGGCGGGCCGCCGTCATCGCCGCCACAGCCCAGCGATGGCAGCCCCAACGCAATCGCAAGCGCGATTGCAGACATCATCGGTGCGCCGGAAATGGTGTGCCTCCCACGATTAGAGCCGATACCGACAATGGTTAGCATTTCTAATATAGCGGTGGCCCCCTCCGGATTTCCAGCAGATGTTTCCACTCGGCCGCGATCGGCCAGAGCCTTGAGCCCGCCGGCCTCAGAGAATACAATGGTGCCAACCCGTAAGCCCCATCTTGTCAACATCCTCGGCTTTCGTGCACAACGGCCCGTAAGGACCTGATGGCGTCTTTAGCTCGACCACTATTGCCTGGGGTCTGCCTCCTCCTCGCCTACGTGTCTCCTGCCGGCGCGCAGGAGCGCGACGGCACGAGCGGCGGCCCAGCGGATCTAGAGGCTGTGGGTAGGAGAATGCTTGCCGCTACCCGGGCGGCCGAACCACCCGTTATCGATGGTAGTCTGAACGACTCGGCCTGGTCGCAAGCGGACCGTGTCGGCGGTTTCATCCAGCGAACGCCCCGCGACGGCGAGCCGGCGACTCAGGAGACGAGCTTCCACGTTCTCTATGACGAGAAGGCGTTGTACATCGGCGTCTGGCTCCACGATACTGATCCTGGGGCCATCGTGCATGGCGAGGCGATCCGCGACTATGACCTTCAACAGAGCGACGCCGTACGGCTGATATTCGACACCTTCAAGGACGAGCAAAACGGATTCGTGTTCGGGACGAACCCGGCCGGCATCGAGTACGACGGGCAGGTTACCAACGAAGGCCAGGGCGGCGGCGGTATGGGGCGGCGCATGCAGCGCGGAGCCGGCAGCGGCTTCAACATCAACTGGGACGGCGATTGGAACGTAGCGACCTCTCGGGATGACGCCGGCTGGTACGCCGAGTTCCGCATTCCGTTTTCCACTCTACGCTACGGGTCAGGCGAGAGTCAGGAGTGGGGCTTCAACATCTGGCGCAAGGTTCGCCGCGACAACGAGGAATCTTCCTGGTCACCTATCCCGCGCGAGTTCACGCTCTACCGTCTGAGTTCGGCGGGGACGCTGACCGGGCTGCAGCCGCCGCGCCGCCGTTCGGCGACAATCACACCGTACGCGCTGGGATCGGCGCAGCGCGACTACCTGGCCGGCCAGGAAGACTTCAACTATCCGACCGAGTTCGGCGGCGAAGCAAAAGTGCAGGTCACGCAAGGGCTCACGTTGGACCTCACATACAACACCGATTTCGCCCAAGTGGAGGTCGATGAAGCGCAGGTCAACCTGACCCGCTTCCCCCTGCTCTTCCCCGAGAAGCGGCCCTTCTTTCTCGAGAATGCCGGATACTTCACCGTCGGAACGAGGGAAGCGGAGCTGTTCTTCACCCGCCGGATCGGAATCGCTGAGGGCTACATAATCCCAATCGAGGGCGGTGGCCGCGTCTCGGGACGAGTCGCCGGCTTCAACGTGGGCGGATTGTATCTGTTGACCGAGGGCGCCGAGGAACTGCAGCCGGCCAACGAGTACGGCGTCGCCCGGGTCGCTCGCGAGTTTCCTAATCGCTCGCGCGTCGGCGCCCTCTTCATCAACCGGGACGCCAGGCACACGCGCGAAGATTACAACCGCACCTACGGGATCGACGCCCAGTTGGGAATCGGCGAGCCGATCACGATCTCATCGTTCGCTGCCAAGACGGAGACGCCGGGCAGGAGCGGCAAGGACCACGCCGTCCACATCGACGGCTCGTATCTCAGCCGGGAGTGGCGCGCTACGGCGATCTATCGAGAGATCGGCCACGACTTCAACGCCGAGGTGGGCTTCGTGCCACGCGTAGGATACCGGCACTACGAAGCTTCGCTGCTGCGTTATCTGCGTCCGGAGGACTTCATAGGATTGCGCGAGATCCGGCCCCACGCCCATTGGGCGCTGACCAACGACATCCTCACCGGGTTCACCGAGACCCAGAGAGTGCATCTGGACTCGCACCTCGAGTGGAACAGCGGCGCATTCTTCAGCCCTGCCTTCAACTGGGTGCAGGAAGGGCTGGAGGAACCGTTCGAGATAGCACCCGGCATCGTCGTGCCGCCCGGAACCTACGACGGTTGGGAAGCCGCCTGGCGCTTCAACACCAACGAAAGCGCCGCGCTATCGTTCAATGGCGGCTTGAACATCGGGGCTTTGCTATCGGGCAATCGCCGCGGCGTCAACGGAACGGTCACCTTCCGACAGGGTTCGTTCCTCAGCACCTCACTGCGCTTCGACTACAACGACGTGAACCTGCCGGAAGGAGACTTCACGACCCGGCTGGCCGGAGTGCGCCTGGGTTTCTTTTTCACTCCGGCCATCTCGCTGCAGTCGTTCATCCAGTACGCCGACCAGATCGACACCTGGTCGGCAAACGTCCGCTTCGCCTGGCTGAACCGTGCAGGCACAGGCCTATTCGTCGTCTACAACGAGACCCAGGGCTTCGATTCGCTGAGCGGGCCGCTCCGCCGCGAACTCATCGTGAAGTTCAACTACATGTTCACGGTTTGGGGAGGCTGAGGCCGCAAGCCTAGCCTTCGAGCCGATCGCTGTCGGGCAGCGAGGATCCTGTGCGGTTGCTCTCGTTGCTGGCGTTGTGCCGCGACGCTATACTGGCCACATAGCCTGCGTAGCAAATGCCCACGATCATGACTGAGCCGCAAGCCCACCGTAAGCCGATCACCATATCGGCCGTACAGCCGACTTCGTTCCGCGAAGAGCAGCGAGATCTCATGCAGAGACGCTGCAGGCTCGTCTACTCACTCGGATTCCTGATTGGCGTCTCCGTCCACGTATTCTACATCCAGATGGTGGGACTCGACCCGGAGCTGCCCACCGCATTCGCCCCGCGGATCAACACGATCTACAACCTATACGCCATTTCGGTGGGCATCGCCGCTGCCCTGGTTTTCCTGAAGACCTGGAGCTTGCGCGCGCTCCTGGCCATAGACTTTGCTCTTCTGACCGTCAACATACTGTTGTCCCACTTCATCGCCGTAGTGTTCGACCTCAACGCTATCCCGATGTTCGCCATCTCGATCCTTCTGTTTCTGCATGCCGCGGCCATTCCGGTAACGGTGGCGATACAAGCAGGGCTCGGCGTGATCGGCGTGCTTGGATTCGCGACGACGGCGGCGCTGGGCTACGTGTTCATTCCCGAGATCCAACACCACTGGCAGGTGATAGCCGGGAGAGATGCGTTTCAAGCAACGTTGATCGAGGGGACCTTTCAGCTGAGCATTGTCGCCATCGTGTCGGTAGTCATCACGAAGGCCCTCTACCACATGCGGCTGTCGCTACACAAAGCTCAGCGCCTGGGAGCCTACTTGATAGACAAGCAGATCGGGCGAGGCGGAATGGGCCAAGTCTTCGTTGCCCAACACGCGTTGATGTGCCGCCCGAGCGCCGTGAAGGTGTTGCAGGCGGTTCCCGGTGAAGGCGAAGCCTCGTTGCTCCGCTTCGAGCGCGAAGTGCGCTTGTCCGCGACACTAACGCATCCGAACACCATCACCGTGTATGACTTCGGGCGCACGGAGGAAGACACCTTCTACTACGCCATGGAATACCTCGAAGGTCTGAACCTCGAGGAACTGGTTCTCCGCTTCGGGCCCGTGCCCCCGCAGCGAGCCGTGTTCATCCTACTGCAGGTCTGCGGCTCGCTCGCGGAGGCCCACGCCAATAACGTGGTTCACCGCGACATCAAGCCCTCGAACATGTTTCTCACCCGCCGCGGCGGAATATACGACTTTGCCAAGGTGCTCGACTTCGGTCTGGCCAAACGGATCATACCCGACAGCGATCGCAGGGTAACCGGGACCGGATTCGTCCTCGGCACTCCTCACTACATAGCACCCGAATCGGTCTCCGGCTCGGAAGCGATCGACGGACGTGCCGACCTCTACAGCCTCGGTGGAGCGGCGTATTGGTTGCTATCGGGACGGCCGCCTTTTGCCGGAAAGACCTCCATGGAACTGATGGTCCAGCACGTCAAAGCGTCGCCAAAGCGAGTGTCAGAGGTGACGGAGTACCGTATCACTCCGGAACTGGACGACGCCGTGATGAAGTGCCTAGAGAAAGGTCCCAAGGATCGTTTCCAGTCCGCCGGTGACCTGGGAGAGGCTCTGCGAGCCATTCGCTTCGACGACCCCTGGACCACCGATAAGGCGCGCGACTGGTGGATGCTTCATCTGCCCGAGTTCGGCGAGCCGTCCACACCACCGGATGCGGCAAATCCTCTAACGGGATAGGGTCGGGACGCTCAGTTCCCTTTCGTCCTGTCGATGCCCACCGCGTCCAGCTCGATCCTCGCCAGCCGGATCAGCGCGTCCACCGGTATCAACTTGTGGGAGGCGAAGTGACAGACGGGGTGGTCGGTGTCTATGGTTCCACCCGGCCCCTCGCGGCAGATGTCCCAATGATCCCGGTCCGCTCCGCCACCGCACGGACAACCCCTGGCCGGCTCTCGCGACATGCCGAAGACCCGGTTGCTGTGACTGAAGACGATGATGACGCGGAAGTCCACGGCCTGGCTCAGGTCGAAGACTCGATGTCGAGCTCCGGCATCTCGAAGTTCGTCAGCCGGTCGGTCACGGTGAAATCGTAGTCCGGGTAGTCGTGCAGTGGTTGGCGCGGCTCGGTCTGCCCCAGCGAATACCCCCACACGTCCTCGTACTCCGCGATGTCTTCGCCGATCTCCTCCAGCTGCCGCAAGAATTCACGTATCGACTTCGATTCGATGATGATGACCTTCGTCTTCTCGTCGATAATCGGGCTGTGCGCGCGCGTGCGATCGTGGTCGAATTCCAGGATCCTGCGCCCATAACGCGTGATGCCGATTACCCTGAACGTCAGGCTCTTGCCCACGGCCGGCAGATTGAGCACGCTCCGGCCGGTCGCGAGAAAGAGAAGGCCCGCCGCTTCGCGAATGCTTTCCAGGTTCCCGACCAAGTTACTGGGCTTGTCCGGCACGCGGCGGATCGTATCGCGATACTTGTCCGGTATGCGTCCGTAGGCCTTCTCTTCCAACTCCTCCTGTACCACCCTGGCGACCGGAGCGTAGTTGTCTTGGTTCTCCATGTAGCCCTTGACCACGAAGGTGTAGTAAGGCAGCACGCCGATATGGTTGAGCACCTGCCGCAGCTTGGCCGAATGACCCCGACGCGAGGCCGCCGCCGTCATGACCAGCTGATTGGTGACGGTCCAGCCGGCGGACAGCAGACGCGACACCGCCACTCGAGCTTCAGGCGTCACCTCCATCGGCGACTCGAAGTGGGTCTGTACGACGAACTGGCGGACACCCAGTTCGGAGGCCTTCTCCTTGAAGTTCGAGAGCACTCGCGCCAGATCGGGCGTGATACGCTGCGGCAGGAACACCGGTAACCGACTTCCCAACCGCACGCGCTGGATCTCCGCGTACTTGGAACCATCGGCACGGCCCGCGTTGGCCTCGCGCTTGGCCCGCGCCATCTCGTAGATCGCCTCCAGGACCTGCTCTAAGGCCCGATCCGAGCTCATGAGCGCATCGCCGCCCGTGATGAGGATGTCGCGCAGCTGCGAGTCCTCCTCGAAGTACCGCATCAGTTCCGCCAGCTTCTCTGGCCACGTCGCCTTCGGCTCGAGCGCCTCGAGATCGAAGTTCAGGCGCCCGCGCTGAAAGTCGAACATTCGCTGGCATGACGCGCATAGCCCGCCGCAGGCGCGTCCCTGCGTGTCGGGAATCAGGATTGCCACGTCCGGATAACGCCGGTGCACGTTGTCATACCGCGGCAGCAGCCAACCGGCAGCGTTCGGCTTTCCCGGTTGAATGGCATCTTCCTTCTCCCAGGCGACGATCCGCCCAAACTCCTCCACCAGTTGCGAGCTGTAGGCCACGTAGTGTCGGATGGCGAGGTCCGCTCCGATCGCGAAGTACGGCACGCGCACGTGTAGCAGCGACAAATAGTAGGGGTTGACGAAGAACGGGATGCCCCGGTCCCGAGCCTGATAGAGAATATTCATCGTGTCGGGATCGAGTGAGTCTCCCAGCATCTCGTTCAGTAGGTCCGGCGAACGGACAGCGAAGCTCAAATGGAAGTTCTTGTCCTTCCACCATTGCCGGGCCTGCCTCAATCGGTCACCACGCGAAAGACCCGGTTCGAATGTGAACCGCTGGCTCTTGATCTCCCCGCGTTCCATTCGGTCGATGATCAGGTTTAGGATGCGGTCTCGGTTCTCCTCGCGCAGCGCTACGATCCTCGGATCCAACCCGGATGGGTATCGGTCCATCCACTGCTCCACCTCATCGCGATTGGGCAGGCGCCGCGTGCTCGTACCCTCGAACTGCCGGAACAGGTAGAGCATGTCCTCGAAGAAATCGGGCTTCGCCCCACCGGTTCCTTTGTTCACCGCCAACCACAGCTGGCGGATAGGCGTGCTGATCGCGATCGCGCCGCGCAGATTTGGATCGATGAACTCGCGGCCCGCGTTGTCCACGTAGTCGAGAAGGCGAATAGCCGCGAAGTCCCTCCAGGTCAGCGACTCGAACGCCTCGCGATCGGTCTGCTCGCCTTCGTAGAAGGCCAGCGCCTTGGGCCGATAACGTAGCTCCTCCGACACCCAGTTCTTGATCCCGATCCGCGCCTCTATCTCGTTGCTCGAATTGCGCAGGATGTCGCCGAGCTTGGGGTTCTCTTTCAACAATACCTTGAGGATACGGTGGGACCTGACGTTGATCGCGATGCGGTCCAGCTCTTCGATCGGCGTCATACCTTTACTCCACGCCCAGAATCGCGGGCTTGCCGGGCGGGGGGAGCCAGGGTGACAGGGCCTGCCAGGACGCCTCTAACATGCCGCCGCCGCGCGGCCGTGGCAACAATCATTCGACGGCATGGTGGGCGGAGGGTAACTCGCTCATATTAGGTCTCCTCGAGAGCAGCCACTTCCGCCGTGTAGGCGCCCCGGCCGTCAAGGAGAATCGCAAGAACATCAAGCAGCCGAGGCAACAGGCTGGCCCTCTGTCGGACGCGACGCGGCGTCTAGTGATCTATCACGTAAATCATGTAACCTATCATTTTACTATCATTTAGCTCGTACGATCAGAGGTTGTTTGTTAGATCTAAAACAAGGTAGCCGGCCTCGTTTCCGAGCGTCGACGGGCTATCTTTGAGGACCCAGTTGCCATAGCCCAGGAGTCCACTCAGCGGCTCTCTAAAGTCCGGAGGAACTCATGTCTGTCGTTCCGGCGCTAGCCAGGAATATCAGGGTCGCGGCCCTGATCGCCGTCCTGGCCATTCCCAGCTCGGGGTTCGGCCAGCAGCTCTACTTCCCCGGCCCCGGCGCTAGCTGGGAGCGACGCCAGCCGGAACAGGTAGGAATGGATGCGGCCTTGCTTCGGGAGGCCGTCGAGTTTGCGCAGGCGAGCGAGAACGACGCGCCACGTGACCTCGAGCTTAACCACTACCGCAGCTTCGGCCGCGAGCCGTTCGGCGAAGCGATCGGCCCCTTCAAGGAGCGGGGGCCGCAAACCGGCATCGTCATCCGTCACGGCTACGTCGTGGCCGTCTGGGGCGAGCCCGACCGGGTGGACATGACCTTCAGCGTGACCAAGAGCTTCCTCTCCACGACGGTGGGACTCGCCTACGACGCGGGCTTGATCCGCGACCTCGACGATCCCGTCTACGCCTATATGGCCCCAATACTTGCGGCTGAACCACCAGCGCAGGCGGCTGAAGGGGGCCGCGGCCCATATGGCGCCGCCCGGCCGTTCGAGCTTTTTGACACCGAGCACAACCGTCAGGTCACGTGGAATCACCTGCTTCGCCAGACCAGCGACTGGGAAGGCACGCTCTGGGGCAAACCGGATTGGGGTGACCGGCCGTCCGGCGAGCCGAGCACGTGGATCACCAGACCGCGCAACGATCCCGGTACGGCCTACGAGTACAACGACACGCGCGTCAACGTGCTGGCGCTGGCCGCGATGAACGTCTGGCGCCGGCCGCTGCCGCAAATCTTGCGCGAGCACATCATGGACCCAATCGGCGCCTCACCGACGTGGCGCTGGCACGGCTACCGCAATTCCTGGGTCGTCATCGACGGCGAGCGGATGCAGTCGGTAAGTGGAGGGGGGCACTGGGGCGGAGGCATGTACATCAGCGCCTGGGACCAAGCGCGTTTCGGTTTGCTCACTCTGCGCAACGGCCGCTGGGAAGATCGCCAGCTGCTGTCCGAGGACTGGATGCGCCAGGCGCGGACGCCTACCGCCGCCAATTCGGGATACGGGTTTATGAACTACTTTCTTAATTCGGGTCGGCGAATGCTTCCCAGCGCGCCCGAATCCAGCTTCGCGCACCGGGGAGCCGGCGCGAACATCGTGTACTGCGATCCGGAGAACGACCTGGTGATCGTCTTGCGCTGGATCGAGGGGTCGGCGACGGACGGGATCGTCCAGCGCGTTCTGGCGTCTATCGCCGACCGCTAGCTCGTCGGCAGGCCCTACTGCTGCTCGAGTTCCGGGTGCCGGCTGGGGAAGTAGATGGCCGATGCCATGTAGCGATTACCCCCCGGCGAATAGCCCGCCTCGTGGATCAGCAGCGCATCGGCGCCCTGCTCCGCCGCCCACTCCTTCAACCACTGCAGCCCGAACTGCCAGACCTCCTCGTCCTCGCAGGACGTGCTCTTGAGCTCCCTGGCGCACTGATCGTCGGTGAACGACCTGTCCATCAATCCGAGGCGCTTGTACTCCTCCGGCGGGAACTGGCCGTTGGGCTCGGAGAAGACCTCGATGCTCTCGGGCGAGACGGCGGGTAGCTTTACCCCCGAGCAGGCGACCAGGAGCACGGCAGCCAGAAGTGCTGGGACCAGACGCATGACGACCTCGCTGTTAGGTAAGTCACGGTTGGGCGCACGAGTTCCCCCCATAAGAAAGGGCTGACTTCATAATGCCACAAGGCTCAATCCCCGGGCAAGGGCTTGAGCATTCGATACCCGACGCACCACTGCCGAAATCGAACTCGCTAAGTCAGTTTCGCCACCGCCTCGACGGCGCGATCGACTTCCTCTGCGGTGTTGTAGATATGCGGACAGAGTCGTATCCCGCTGAACTCACCGCCGCGCGGCGCCCCGGCAACCCCGTGCTCCTCGTACAGCCGGGCAAACGCCGCACCAGCATCCGCGACACCAGGATCGAAAACGACTACGCCCGCCGATAGTTCGCGACCGAGCGGCGTGTGGAAGGAAACGCCTGGGATGCGATCCCGCAGGCCTTGCTTGAGTCTAGCGGACAACTGGCGAACTCGCGCCTCGATTCGGTCGATGCCGATGCTGGTGTGGAAGTCGACCGTCGTTCCCATCGA
>JBDHAS010000077.1:0-16649 GCA_039588015.1 Gemmatimonadota bacterium
CGGAGATGTTGCCATACATGGTCATCAATAAATACCGCGTACTGATCCCCATATGCACCGTGTTCGCCATGGCGCTTCTGCTGGCAAGCAGGCCGGCGGGAATCAGCTGGGTCCGCGTGACCGAGGCGGAGGATGACAACGGCGCTTCAACGCCAAACAGTAAGGCCGTACAGCCTCTACAACGGCCCCCCTACGACGCGGTAGCGGCTGAGCGGGTGGTCACGCCGGCGGTGGCGGAGCCCGATGAGGACGTGCTCTCGATCATCATGGCTGAGATACAAATGCCGCGATCGCAACGCCTAGAGTATATCGAAGACCTCGCGGGGCCGGACTTGGCCGACCGCCTTGCCCCCTATCGCCAGGCGATAGGACGTTCTGCCCCTGATGGCGTCGCTGCAGGCCCGGGGCGATACGGTGCGATTCGCGCAGGTCGCAAGATCGGTGATTGCGGTCTGGGAGGAGATGAGATCGATCTACCTCGAGACGGCGCCGCGCCAGGCTGTGAGGGAACGGCCCGGAAGCTCGCTGGACGAGCCCATATCGCTCGCCCGTCAGTAGGCCGTAAGCCGCCGTGGCGACGCCGCGTCAGGTGGCCTCGCCGCTCGTTCCCTGATGGAACTTCCCTGATGGAACAAGGGCGTGTTGCCAGACGTTATACAGGGTACGAAGGCACTGGAACAGGCAGACTGAGAGAATCGGCCGGTCCCATTGGGGTGACTGGCCGGTTCGCGCCTGAGCGCCGGGCAGCGAAGGTCGCGCGCCGTGGCCGGGTCGCGTATCTTTGCAAGGCTTGGCTTGGTGCACGTGCTCGGCCAAGCGGTGACTGTCCGTAGTTGCTCGGTTGTTGGAGGACTCATGAGATTCGAGGGTGCTCGTCCATATGCGGTAGGCTTGGCTCTGGCGTTGTTTCTGGCCGCGGGGCCAGGGGTTGGCGTGGCGGAGGCTCAGTATTTCGGCCGGAACAAGGTCCAGTACGAAAACTTCGACTTCAAGACGCTCAAGACCGAGCACTTCGATATCCTCTACTATCCGGAGGCACAGGAGGCCGTCGAACAGGCCGGTCGGATGGCCGAGCGTTGGTACGCGCGGCTGTCGCGGCTGTTCAATCATGAGTTGAACGGGCGGCAGACGATCATTCTCTACGCCGACCACCCCGACTTCGAACAGACGACGGCACTGCTCGGCACCATCGATGAAGCCACGGGCGGTGTCACGGAAGCGTTCAAGCGAAGGGTCGTCCTCCCGATGGCCGGTTCACTGGCCGAGACCGACCATGTACTGGGCCACGAGTTGGTGCACGCTTTTCAGTTCGATATAACGACGCAGTCACGCTCGGCCATCGGCGGCGGGTTCCCCGTTGCGCTTGCCATGCCGCTCTGGTTCATCGAAGGAATGGCGGAATACCTGTCGTTGGGGCCGGTCTACGCGCACACCGCCATGTGGATGCACGATGCGGTGCGCAGAGACATCTTTCCGTCGTTCCGAGACCTGGCCAACCCCAAGTACTTCCCCTACCGGTACGGCCACGCGCTGTGGGCCTACATAGGAGGCCGCTGGGGTGATCCGGTGGTCGGTGAGATTCTCAAGGCAGCATCTACCACGGGGAACGTGGCGCAGGCCATCGCCAGCGTCCTCCAGATCTCGCCGGACGAGCTGATGGCTTCGTGGGAAGAGTCGATCGGTGAAGCCTATGAGGGCTTGGCCGAGGTCACGCAGCCGGCGAGCGAGTTCGGCCGTGTCGTTATCTCTCCGGAAACCGGCAGCGGTAACCTGAACATCGCGCCCTCGATCAGCCCCGACGGATCAGAGGTCGTCTTCTTGTCCGAGAAGGATCGGTTCTCAATTGAGATGTTCCGCGCCGACTCCGAGACGGGGGAGGTCAACAAGAAGATCCTCAAGACGGCAACGGACCCGCACTACGAGAGTCTGCAGTTCATCAACTCAGCCGGGAATTGGCACCCAAACGGTCGCGAGTTCGTCTTTTCGGGTGTGAGCAGAGGCAAGCCGATCATCACGGTCATCGATGCCGAGCGCGGAAAGGCCATCAGAGAGTTCAAGATCTCGGAGGCAGGAGAGATCTTCAACCCGGCGTTCTCTCCGGATGGGCGATACATCGTCTACGCCGCCGCGGTCGGCGGCCTGATGGACCTCTTCGTGCTCGACACGGAAACGGGTGAGCGGCGTCAGCTGACCGATGACCCGTATGCCGATCTCCAGCCCGAGTGGTCTCCCGATGGCAGCCGCATAGCCTTCGTCACCGACCGGTTCACCACCGATCTGAGGACGCTGGACTGGGGAGCCTACCAGATAGCCCTCATCGATCCTGAGTCGGGAGAGATCGAGCGCGTCCCAGGCTTCCCCGCGGCTAAGAACATCAATCCACAATGGTCTTCGGACGGGTCGAGCCTTTACTTCCTGTCCGATGCCAACGGCATAACTAACATCTACCGGGTGGACCTGTCGGATAGCGGAATCTACCAGGTCACCAACCTGACGACGGGCGTCAGCGGTATCACCGAGCTCAGCCCGGCTATGTCGGTAGCGAGTGAAGCTGACCGGATCGTGTTCAGCGCCTACGAAGGCGACCGCTATACGATTTACGCAATTGACTCCACTGCGGTTCTCGAAGGGGGGCCGGTGCTGCCGCCGCTCGCCGAGATCAGCCCAGCCGTGCTTCCACCGGCAGACCGGGCCGTAGGGGATGTAATGGCGTTGGTCGGGAACGCGGAACTCGGCCTGCCGGTGACCTCCGACGAGTTCGAGAGGACCAAGTACAACGCCGGCCTGTCGCTCGACTATATCGCTCCGCCGCAGGTCGCCGTTGGGAGCGACCGCTACGGGACGTTCGTGGGTGGCGGAACTGCCCTCTTCTGGAGCGACAACCTCGGCGAACACTCTCTCGCCACGCTACTGCAGGTCAATGGCAGCTTCCAAGACATCGCGGCGATTGTCGGCTACAACAACCGCAAATCGCGTTGGAATTGGGGCGTGAGCGGCGGCCAGATCCCGGTCCTGAACCGGCGGTTCGGCTTCAGCTTCGATCCAAACACGGGAGGCTTCCTCGAGCAAGAGCTGAGGTTGCGCCAGACGAGCCGCGAGTTTATGGGCTCGCTGATCTACCCGATAAATCGTGTACAACGTGTCGAGTTCAGCGGCCGCTACCAGAATATCTCGTACGACTACGAACTCATCACCAGGACCCTGTCACCCGCGGGCAGCCTGCTCGACGAAACGAAGGAGGAATTCCCCAAGTGCGAGCGAGATGAGGACATCTTCTTCGAGCTTTGCACGCCGAGAGCGCTCAATCTGGGAACGGCCACCGCTGCCCTCGTTTACGACAACACGTTCTTCGGTTACACGGGGCCCGTGTTGGGGCAGCGCTATCGGTTGCAAATCGCGCCGACCGTCGGCTCGCTCAACTACGTCGGAGCCCTCGCGGATTACCGTCGCTATTTCATGCCTGTAGCTCCGTACACGTTGGCAGGGCGCATCCTTCACTTTGGCCGATATGGGAGCGGCGGTGAAGATCTCCGGATGCAAGCACTGTTCCTCGGGTACCAGCAGCTTGTGCGAGGATATGACTCGGGTTCGTTCGGATTCAACGAGTGCGCTTCACCTCCGTCGGGCGGCAGTTCTTTTGTCGGGCTGGACAATAGCCCGTGCCCGATCTACGACCAGCTGTTCGGGAGCCGCCTGATCACCGCCAACTTTGAGCTTCGGACACCCATCCCACAGGGGCTCGGACTGTCGCCGTTGCCCGGGTTGCCCCCGATCACGGTAGCGTTCTTCTTCGATGCGGGCGTAGCCTGGTGGACCACTAATAGGGCATTGGTGCTTGGCGGGAACCAGGATCCGTGGTCTCCGGTGACCAGCTACGGAATAGCCGGCCGCCTCAACCTGTTCGGCGTCGCACTGCTCGAGATCGACTTCGTCCACCCCAATAACCGGCCCGAGAAGGGTTGGTACTGGCAGTTCGGGTTCTCGCCGGGCTTCTGACCGCGCCGAACAGCGACTTCGACAACGTGAGGCTCTCCGATCCGTCGGGGAGCCTTTCTTCTTGCGATTTCAGCCTCCCAGCCCGCCGGGCGCCAGGCGACGGTTTTCCCTTCTCGCGCATCTATACAGGGTGGAATGAAGAGCGAAGCGCTGGTTCTGGCGAACGCGGAGGTTGCCCGTGCGCGAGCGGGCGATTTGGAGGCTCTGGAGACCGTCTACCGAGCCTTCGAGGCCCCCGTCTACAACATCGGCCGCAGAATCTGTGGCAACGAGGAAGACGCGGAAGATGTGCTTCAGGAGACATTCCTAGAGGTGTGCCGTTCGATCGCCCGGTATCGCGGCGACGGGTCGCTCTGGGGTTGGGTACGCCAGGTCGCTGTCAGCAAGGCGTTGATGTTGCTCCGCCGCGAGCGAAAACGCTCCACGCGCTCGCTGTTCGGCGACGGGACCACGTCGGATGGGATTCTGCCGGGAACGCCCGAACCGGCGCCGCCCGTGGACCTGGAAGCGGCGATCAGCCGTCTGTCTCCAGTCGCCCGGGCGGTGCTATGGCTTCACGACGTCGAGGGATACACTCACGAAGAGATCGGCAGCATGATGGGCAAAACGGCCAGCTTCTCGAAGTCCCAGCTGTCACGAGCTCATCGGCGCCTACGGGAGTGGCTGCAGTGATCAGCGCGGTTCGCCACTTGAAAATGGAAGAGCTGCTGGCTCTCCGGGATGGTGAGGGATCCGCCTTCGCCCGCTCGCACGCGGACTCATGCCACGTCTGCCGGGCCGAGTTGGACCGGCTGTATCAGGTAAGGGCCGAGCTTCGCGCGCTTCCTCGATACACACCGCCCAGAGAACTCTGGCCCAAAGTGGCGGATGAGGTACGGCAGCGGCGGCTGCGCCGGCGCCTGAGTTACAGGATGATCGTGCTTGCCGCAGCTGCGGTGCTGGCGGGCGTCGCGATCCTGCGCGGACCCGCGCGAGAGGAAAGCGGGCCAACCGACGTGTGGCTGATCGAGGAGACGAGTCGGGACCTTGGACCCGTGATCGCACGATCGCAGGAGCTTGAGGGGCTGCTGCGAGCGTTCAGGCCCGAGTACAGGGTGTACGATGCGCCGACCGCTCTCGCGGTTTCTGCGCTGGAAGATCGAATCGTCCTTCTCGACCGAATGCTTCTGGAGGGGCGAGCGATCGGTCTCGAGCGGGAAGTGCTGGTCGGCCTGTGGGGTGAGCGGGTAGAGGCCTTGGAAACACTGGTCGGGCTTCAGGCAACCGAACGGCCGGAGCGAGTATGGCGTTAGCGCGGGACACGGCTTCGCGCCGTGAGAGATTGATGGCTTTGGTACGAGTCATTGCACGAGGAGGAAACGCATGAGGTGGTCTACTTGGATGCTGGGCGTTCTTCTGCTGGCCGGGTTCGTCCCCGGAGCGCAAGCTCAGGAGAAAGAAGAGCAGGCAAAGGAGAAAGAGAAGTGTATCTGCATTGAACCTTGGTCGACGGTGCGGGTCTCACCGCGGTACAGCGACTTGCAGTCGCTGATGTGGACTACCGAGAGTCGCCCTCGGCTTGGGGTTTGGATACACAGCGAGGCGAACCCGGAGACCGACCGATACGGCGCGCTGATCGACGGCGTGATGGAAGGGAGTCCCGCGGAAAAAGCAGGAATCAAGGAAGGTGACGTAATAACCGAGCTGGACGGGGTGAGCCTGCTTAGCGGCGAAGAAGAGTACGACGAGGAGCTTTCCGCTCCGGGCCAGCGATTGGTTGAGCGTACCAAGGAGCTCGAGCGTGGCGACACCATCGTCGTCAAGCTACGCAGGGACGGGGCGACGGAGACGCTCGATCTCGTTGTCGGTGAATTCGACAAGCCCTTCTCGTACGCCACGGTGATGCGTACGGGCCCCCACGCAGAACGGATCGACCGTTGGGTCGAGCGACTCAAGGATATTCCCGAAGTGCACGTCAGCGGACCGCAGACGTTCGCTCTCCAACTAGGCGCCAGGTGGCCGGGGTTGGAGCTCGTTTCGCTCAATCCTGGGCTCGGCGAATACTTCGGGGCCGAAGAAGGCGTGCTCGTGGTCAGCGTTCCCGAAGACAGCGAGCTCAACTTGATGGACGGTGACGTGATCACGGCGATCGACGGTCGGAAAGTCAAGAGCCCGAGTCACGCGATGCGTATACTGCGCTCGTACGAGGCGGACGAAGAGGTAACGTTTGATATTCTCAGGAAGCAGAGGAATATGTCGGTTACTGGGAAGGCGTCCGGCCCCTTCACGGGGCGCAACTTCATCAAGATCGAGAAAGAGAAGTAGGCGGGTCCGACGTACCTAATCTGCGGTAGCGGATGCGGCGCGCGGTGAAGACTCCGTGCGCCGCTCTTGCTGCCCTTGGTTGTCGGCGCCAGTCCCTATATCCGACGCCAAAGGAACTCGGCCTGGTCCATCCGCTCCTCTATCGTGGCCGATTGCTGACGGTACGAGGGGCTTTCGCTCGCTGGATTCCAGCGCGCCGGACGCGGCAGGCCTGCCGCCAGTCGAGCCGCCTCCGCTACACTCAAATCTGCGGCCGGTTTCCCGAAGTAGTGACGCGAGGCGGCCTCGGCGCCATACACGCCTGGCCCGAACTCTACCACGTTGAGGTAGAGTTCCAGGATCCGCTTCTTGGAGAGGTGCCGCTCCAGCTGGTAGGTCAGGGCGGCCTCCTTGAGCTTGCGGATCGGGCTTCGCGAGGGTGTGAGCCAGAGGTTCTTGGCGAGCTGTTGAGTGATCGTGGACGCGCCGCGCAGGGAGCGTTCACCGGCGACCGCATCCCAGACCGCCTGCTTGATCTCGTGCACCTCGAAGCCGCCGTGCGAGAAGAAACCGATATCCTCGGCGACCAGAACGGCACGCTTGAGGTGCGGTGAGATGCTGTCGTACGGAACCCAGCGCCAACGAGGCTCTACGGTCTGATCTGCGGTATGTACCTGGCTCCGGTAGCGCTCGATGAACGCCGTGGTCGTTGGGTTGCCACTCTCGAGACTGCGGACGTCCGGCCACTGGATTGCCTGGTACACTGCGAGCACGAAGACGATCGCCGCTCCTCCGAGTACCAGGCCCAGAGTCAGGCGTATCTTGTTGGTGCGGCCTCGCGCTAGCCAGACCCGCCAGAAGTCGGCTCGCCGCTGAGACTGCTCACGATTGGTTCCGTTTTCCTCCATACCCTCTCGCGTCAAGCGGTCCTAGCGTGGCCCGGCCGATCTGCTGCAACCGGCCGTAAAACGCAGTAAGAAAACCGCTCGCGCCATTGTGTTCAAGGGCTGCGGGCCGGAACTATGGCGCACGCCTGCCGCTGCCCGCAAGTGGGCCCGTTATCTGCTGCCTGCCGCCGAGGATTGCGTATCCATAAACAGGGTGATCTTGTGATGCGTATTGCATGATGAAGAGCTTGTAAGCGAGGTAGGCCGGATAGGGGTGGCAGCGCCGTGGTCGAATCACCGGGGAGTGCACTTGGAAGATAGAGAATACTCCGCGCTCGCGGTGGCCTATCAGAGGGGGGATCAGGCGAGCTTTCGCCGTCTGGTAGAGCGCTTGACGCGGCCGTTGATGGCGATGGCGTACCGGTACACCGGCGACTGGGAGTGGGCTCGCGATCTGACGCAAGAGACTTGGGTCAAGGTCCACAGCCGGATCCACCAATTCGATCCGGACAGGTCCTTTCGCTCTTGGGCGTTCGCGATTCAACGCAACCTCTGCATGGATCACCTGCGGAGGGCATGGGTGCGCTACGAGTCGGTTCCGGGCGACGAGATAGTGAGGGAGCGATGCGAGGCATCCGGGGTGGGTAATCCGCACCAGGACTTGGAACGGCGCGAGTTTCACGAGCGTCTGCTGATTGCCCTTGGCGAGCTGAGTGAGAGCCAGCGTCAGGTGTTCGTCCGGGTCGAGCTTGAGCAGAACGACCAACGGGAGGTGGCGAGGACGCTCGGCATGAAGCACGCGACCTTGAGGACGACGCTCCACTTTGCGCGCAAGCGCCTGGCTGCAGTCCTTCGCTACATGGAGGAGTCACTGTGAAGCAGTACACCGACTGTGAAGTCTTCCAGGACCAACTGGATGCTCTGAACGAGGGAACGCTGGGTGAGGAGGGCATCGAGCAGCTGCAGCGCCACGCTGATTCTTGCCTCGATTGCGCGAAGCTGCTCGAGCTCCACGAGCGCATGAAGTCTCCCTCTGTGGTCGAACTGGAGGAGCATGTGCCCGACAGGTATGTGTCCTCCATGTGGAAGCGGGTTCGGGCCGATGTCGCGGCACAGGAATCGGGGCGCCGATGGCGTCTCGGCCTAGGGCAGCCCAGCCGCTGGTTGGTCCCGACGATGGCGGCGGCCTCGCTGTTCTTGCTCTTCGCCACCGGGTTCTTGCTCGGCGAGCTGAAGCGCCTACGCGAAAGGGAGCAGGTTCTCGTGCAGCGGGTCATCGAGCACGAGAGGTGGCTGGCCGAGCTCGACCTGCGAACGACGGCGGACCCTGTCGCTCGCACCGCCGGGCTCGCGACCAAGCGGCCTTGGGAGCGCGTGCTCGCGCGCCGGGAGAGCGTGAGCATCGCCGAGCTTGCAGAGTTGCTCGAGCGCTTGCCGGCGCGGACCACGATCGTTGGCGCGTCCGAGTGGGAGGCACTGCGCGAGAGCGTGCCGTTTTGGATGAGTTCCGCCTGGAAGGGTGCAATCGAGATGGTCCGAGCCGATGACGGCATACAGCCCGGCGAGCTGATCGAGTTGCTGGCCAAATTAGACTTGGACCCCGGCAGGAAGATACCGACGAATCGGATACTCGCCCTCACCCGGCGCCCCACTCGCCCGGGGAGCCTGTGACCGGCGTCATGCTGTGACGTTAGAGAGGTGAGAAGATCATGAAATGGAACAACCGTATTATTCGCAACTCCGTCGCCGCCCTGACGATTCAGGCACTCGGGTTGAGCGGCTGCATGCAGTACACGATCGAGACTACCCTCAACGCGGACGGAAGTGGCGTTCGCCACGAGGAACTGATGGTCGAGGAAGTGGAGGTGGATGTCGAAGGCCACGAAGCGGGCTTCAGCATCGCGTCCGGGGACTTTGCCGACCTCATGCACGTGAGGGAGAGCGACCGCTGGAGCTACACACTCTCCGTGGAGGATGAGGATACGATACACGTATTCCAGCGTGAAACGCGTGTCACGGACCTCGCTTCTTGGGCTGACCTCAGCGGTGACGTTCACATCGCCGGCGCGACCACGGCGGATGCCCGAACCCGCGTCGGGCACATCGAGCTCGGCGATGTACAACTCCGCAATACGGTCCGAGTACAGACCGGCGCGGTGACCGAGGGTGTCTCGTTTGTGTACCGGGAGGCTTTTTACTGGGACAATCTCCTCGATGCTTTGGTCGAATGGTTCGTGGGATACGTCAGCAGCACGGTGGACGCACAGTATCCCGACCTGACTGCCGAGGAGCGCGGCGAGATCACCGGCTTCGTCAAAGGCGGCCTGTGGTCGGCCATAGACCAGGGGCTGCTCGATAGCGGCGGCGATGAGGAGGAGCGATTCGTCTCGGCATTCATCGATCGTGCCGCCGAGCAATCGATGAAGATCATCCGCCGCCGTTACCCCGACGGAGATGTAGAGTCGTTCAAGAACATGCTGCGTCAGATCTACGAGGACGAGGACGACAAGTTGGGGAGCTTCATCGAAGCCAGGCTGCCGGGCGTGCAGCTGGCGACTGCCACCGAGATCATCTACCGGCTCAACATGCCGGGTCGGGTAACCGCCTCCAACGCCCACGACCGGGACGGAACCACCCTAGTCTGGGAGTTTGGTCTGGTCTGGGAGGGTGCTGGCGACGCGGTCACCGCGCCCTTGGAGATCTTCGCCGAGTCGGTCGTCGACAGGTAGGTTGACCGCCATTCGAGTGTAGCTCAGCTTCATACCGACTACCGGCAGAATTGTCCGGCCGCGTAGGCGGGACTGCAACCACAGACGACCGAGGTGGCGACGATGAAGCTGAGCGCGCTCGAGCAGGCGAATCGGGGCCTGCGCGTAGTTATCTTGTGTGCCGTTTTCGCACCGTCCCAGGCGACGTCACAGCTCCTCCACGCGCAGAATGAGATCCCAATGACCGTGGAGGACGTGCTCGCGCTGAAGAGTGTGAGCGATCCACAGATCAGCCCCGACGGTCGCTGGGTCGCCTACGTCGTTACCGAGGTCGATCTCGAGAAAAACGGCTCCAACTCGGACGTCTGGCTCGTATCCGCCGACGGTGGCCCCGCGATGCGCCTGACGCGTGGCCCCGAGCGTGACAACGCTCCTCACTGGTCCCCGGATGGTCGCTGGATCGCCTTCCTCTCCAACCGAAACGGCAAGGCGCAGATATTCGGTATCGCGCCGGACGGCGGAGAAGCCTGGCAGGTGACCGATTGGGAGCCCGGCGTCGGCGCCTTCGCCATCTCGCCGAACGGGGCCTCGATAGCCTTCACCGCGTCGGCAGAAGAGAGCGATGAAGACAAGGAGTTGGAGAAGCTGCGCGGTCGCCCGATCGTCTGGGACAGCTCCTACGCTACTTCCTGGTCGAACCTGTGGGTCGCGGCTCTGGGGGGTGATCTCCGCGCCGGGGAAGTCCAACAGAGTTCACCCGACACGCTTCATGTTCAGGGTTTCGTCTGGGGTCCCGACTCGAGGGGCCTGGCGTGGTCGGCGCGCCCGTCGCCGATCCTCCGCACCTGGCGTTTCGCCGACGTGTTCGTTCAAGATGAACCGGGGGCGGCCCCGCGACGCGTCACCTCTATGCCAGGCGGGGAAAGCGTCGTTGAATGGACGGAGCGGCTTGGTATCATCGTCGTGGGCAGTGGGCAAGAGCTTGGCACCTACAATGCACGCCTGTGGCGCGTGCCGGCGTCGGGCGGCCAGCCGATGCCACTCACCTCGGACTTGGATGAGCACGCCGGCTTGGTGGCCGCGACCGAACGTGAGCTGTTGATCGAGGCCAACTACCGGACCGGGCGGCGTCTCTATCGAATCTCGCTCGACGACGGTGAAGCCGACGGACCGCCGGAACACGTCGGCGACGACCGTCTCTTCTATCGCAGCTTCTCGGCATCGCGCGATGGCGAGACCGTAGCCTTCATCGCGGAAGGCCCGGCAACGCCGCCGGATGTCTACGTATCCGCGAGTCGGAAACTGAAGCCGAAGCGGCTGACCGAGGTCAACCCGCAGGCGGCCGATTTCGCACTGGGCTCACACCGGGTCGTCACGTGGGCGTCGGCGGCTGATGGTGAGGAGATCGAGGGCGTGCTGACCCTGCCTGTCGGCTACAGCGACGGAGACAAGGTGCCGTTGCTCCTCGTCATCCACGGCGGGCCGTCGGGCATTTCGAGTAACCGCTTCAGCGCAACTAGAGGAGCCTACCCGATCCAGGTTTTCGCCGGGCTCGGCTACGCGGTGCTGCAGCCGAACTACCGCGGCTCCACTGGCTACGGCGAACGGTTCCGCGGCCTTAATCGAGGCGATATCTCGGGGCGCGATTGGGTCGACATCAACTCCGGCGTCGACTTCCTGGTTGAAGCCGAGATCGCCGACCCCGACAAGCTCGGGGTCATGGGCTGGAGCTTCGGCGGCCACCACACATACTGGGGCATCACGCAGACCGATCGGTTCGCCGCGGCGAGCGCCGGTGCCGGCGCCAACGATCTCGTCTCGATGTATTCGCAGACGGACATTCCGGAATTCTACCATACGTACCTTGGACCGAAGCCCTGGGAGGATTTCGCCCTATACGAGGAGAGGTCAGCTTACCGGGGCGTCGAACGTGTGACGACGCCGCTGCTCATCCAGGTGGGCGAGCGCGACGAGCGGGTCCCCGCCGAGCAGAGCATTCAGTTCTACGAGGCGGTGAAGTCCATCGGAAAGGCGCCGGTGAAGTTGATCATTTACCCGGGCGAGCCGCACGGGGTTCGGAGCCCGCGACACCGGCGCGACCTGATGTCTCGAAACGTAGAGTGGTTCACCCACTGGATTCCGGTGGGTCCTGAGGTGACGCGGCGCTAGGCGCCGCGTCGCTCACTCGAACGCGATCGTGCCCTCATAGGTGCTGATACCGGATTCGTTCGTGACTGTCATGCGTGGCGCTCCTCTGCCGTACATGCTCGCACAGCCGAACTCGCCCGCCCTGTTGATCGCCACGAACTTCTCGCCGGGTAAATAGTCGAGACCGACCGCCTTGTACCGGTCGGAGATCATATGCAGCGCGTCCTCGCATGCCTGTTGCGGCGAACGCCCATCTCGCATCCGCATCACGATATAGTAGGACGAACAGGCCTTGATCACGTCCTCGCCCCGCCCGGTAGCGCCCGCGGCGCCGACGTCGTTGTCAACGTAGAGCCCGGCGCCGATGATGGGAGAATCGCCGATCCTGCCCGGGATCTTGTAGCTCAGTCCGCTGGTGCTCGTGATGCCCGCGATGTCGCCGTTCGCGTCCACGGCCAGCACGTTGACCGTTCCGTAGGTCTCCTCTGGCGATCTGACGAGATTCGCATCTTGCTGCGCTTCCGTCTTCAGATGGTCGGGAGGGCCCCAGTCGTCGCGGTCGCTGTGACCCTCCCGCCAGCGCAACCAGCTCTCGCGTGCCCTTTCGGTCAGCAGGTCCTCCTCGGGGAAGCCCCACGACTTCGCAAACTCGAGGGCGCCGGCGCCGATCAGCATCACGTGATCGGTGCGTTCCATGACGAGGCGCGCCACGGAGCAGGGATGCTTGATGTTCTCCAGCGCCGCCACGGATCCGGCGTTGTAGGTCTTCCCGTCCATAATCGAAGCGTCGAGCTGTACCACGCCTCGCTCGTTGGGCAAGCCACCGTATCCAACGCTTCGATCTTCCGGGTCTTCCTCGATGATGTTCGTCGCCCTTTCGACGGCATCGACGGCGAGGCCACCGCTGTTGAGGATGTCCCAGGCGGCCTGCATGGCGTTGCGGCCCGTCTCGTTCGCGTGGCTGGCGATGATCATCGGTGTCGTGCCGGTCGCTTCCGCACTGAGGACGACCGAGCGGGTCGGATCGGATCCTGTTAGGACGTCGAGGCGCTGCGACAGCACCGCCCCGGCTCCTGCGAAGAAGCTCTTTTCAAAGAAGAATCGACGCGTGATACCTCTCGGCATGGGAGGCCTCCCCTCGATAGCTCTAATACGAACTCCTGTGACCGAAAAAGCTGTGCACTCACTTTGCAGCGGGAAGACCGCGCGCGAAAGGCCCTGCTGCAGAATGGGTCGCCTTTGGTTTGCGTGCAGGGCCGCGGCGCTTTTGCCGGTGGTACGACGAGGCCGGACGATGGGAGCGCGGAGAAGTGCCGAGGCGCCGAGTCTCCTCAGTTGTTGACGAGGTTGCTGGGGTTGTTTACCTGCTCGCCTGACGCTTACCCCGCAACACCGGCGCTGGTCTGCCTCGAGTAGAGGACGTTCCCGACGCTGAGCAGCAGCATGGCTATCGCGCCGAGCGTCGGCCAGAGCGGGTTGGCGTTCTCGACGGCCGACCACACGATGCCCGTCAGGTGGGCGCCGAGCAGCACGCCACTGACGTACAGCAATACGATTCTACCGGGAGTAAAATCCCACCTCTTCGCCATAAGCTCTTCTCCTGCTAATCGGGCGTCACGCGACCGTCACGCGACCGTCACCACTGAAGGCCCTCTATTCCGCACGCGCTCGATCAAACTCCTGTTTGAGACGCGCACGCTCGTGTTTGGGCATGGAGTGCCAGCGAACGCCCCGGATCGCACCCTCCAGTGCAAAAAGTAGGTTGTAGCAGTCTTTTCTACCACCGCGGGCGATTTGAAGCGTCGCTTCCACGGCACCCATGTCTGCCAGGTCGTCGTAACTCTCCACGCCAGCCTCGCGGAGCTCGCCGGCTAGTGTCTCGCCGATGTTCGGCAACGAGGTCAGATCCTTCATCTCTCGATACTCCACTCGTGAACGACCCGAGCGGGATTTCTGTCAGCCGGCTTCCTTGGGCTTGGCGGTGTCGGGTAGCGCCGCCTCCAGGGCGACGTCGACGATGGAGTCGATGAGCGTCGCTGCCCGCTCGTTTCGATTCGACAGAAATACGATTGTCAGATCCTCCTGTGGGAATCGCTGCACGTTGTTTCGGAACCCTCTCGTCGAGCCGCTGTGCCGATATCTGCTCCTTCCATCGTATTGGTCCACGTACCAGCCAAACCCGTACTCAGTCGGCTGGCCGGACTCGAGTATCGTGGGTTCGAACGCTCGCCTCAGCGCTTCGGGATCGACAAGTGTCTTGCGTCCCTCGATGACCTCCATCCAGCGGCCGAGATCCTCGATCGACGAGTACACGCCGCCATCACCCAGGACGGCGCTCGTCGGGCTCTGGTCGCTGAACTCCCACCCGTCGTCCGTCTTGTTGTATCCGAACGCTCGCGTAGTCACCTTTGACACGCCTTCTTCGTGTGCGACGGTGCGGCGCATCTCCAGCGGCTGGAAGATCCGGGCGGCTAGGAAATCCGCGAACCGCATCCCGCTGGCCCCCTCGATCGCCATCGCCAGAACGGCGTATCCCGAGTTGCAGTACCTGAACTCGGAACCGGGCTCGAAGTACGTCGAGTCCTGCTCCATCATCAGGCGCAGCACGTCGGCGTCCTTCACCTGCTCGGTCTGATCTTCCGGCAACAGGCTCTCGTAGTCGATCAATCCAGACGTGTGTGTCATGAGATGTCGAACCGTGATCCGATCGCCGTATGCCGGGAAGCCCGCGAAGATCTCCGTGAGCTTGGTCTCATAGTCGAAAACGCCTTCGTCGACGAGTTGGATGACGGCCATGGCGGTCAACTGCTTCGTCACGGAGGCAAGCCGGAAGTTCGTTTGCGGATCCGCGGGTAAGCCCTCTTCGAGATTGGCCATCCCGAAGCAGCGCTCGAACAGCGTTGCTCCGCCGTGCCGGACCAGCAGGCACGCCCCAGGCTGGCCTTCACCCGAGTAGTCTGCGAGCAGGTTCTCGACGCGTGCTTCGATTGCGTTGCCCGCGGTTTCGGCTGACGGCTTCCGAGATGACCCTCCCTCGCATCCAAAAACGAGGGCGATTGCCAGGCAGAGAACCGTACGTCCGTGACCTAGCGTGCTGGCGCTCGGCCGCGGTTTCGCCTCTGTTGCGACTCGGGTTGAGTCGATCGCCGGGCACGTGCGTACCGGTTCAGTCGGTGGCATCGGAATCGTCATCCTCGCGTGGCGAGCTTTCCAGGCTGTGCTCGACAGCTCCGGAGACGGCCTGCATGATGTTCAGGAGTCGTGGGCGGAACCTCGATGTGGTTGTCTTCCAGATCGTGCGGGCGGTAAGGAAAGCCCCGCTCATCGCGATCGCCGCCAGAGACAAGATCTCGAGTGCCGTACTCGGCTCCGTGATCGCACCGGTGATCACGAACCCGAGAACGCCCGCGAGGCCCGGGAAGATGAACGTGAGACCGCCCGCCGGTCCCCGGTTGGCGAAAACTCTGACGGCGGTCTGACCATCACGCGGGCTCACCGTCACATGGATCTGACTCACCTCGCCGACCGTGTTCCACTCGAGCGAGCCGAGGACCTCGTTTACCTGGCCCTGGTGACCGGCAGCCCGCCGAATGGCGTCGACGATCTTACCGAATTCGTCTCTCGAGATCTCTCCCGCGGCCGAGTATTCCAGCTGGTACGTGCTTGGACCACCGAACACACGGGCCAGCCGGCTCGTCGTCGTTCTCGGCAGCAGCGAGGCAGCCCGTTCGACCACAGCCGGGTCGAGCCCTACCTCGGCAGCCACGGCCTGGATCTCCTCGAGCGAAAGGCCGTGTCTGGTATCGACTCCGGGCT
Organism: Gemmatimonadota bacterium; assembly: GCA_039588015.1. GTDB lineage: Bacteria > Gemmatimonadota > Gemmatimonadetes > Palauibacterales > KS3-K002 > JASFMO01. The sequence goes on from JBDHAS010000077.1 coordinate 15,839, forward strand.
CGCCGCCTTGCGCAAGATGAGCGCGAACTCGTTCTCTGTGTATCGTTGTCCGCCGCCTATGTCATCCTCCAGGTAAGCGTTGCGCTGGTGTGGTCTGCTCCGTCGTGTGGACGGCCTTGCTACGGCGACGCGTCAGCGCACGAGGTGGAGTCGTTCCTGTCGGGTTAGAACCCAGTGGCGCGCTCCGCTCGGGTCCAGGTACGCGTCCTCCTCCAGCGCCATCCGCACTTCCTGGCCTCCCCACTCCGGCACCGGCGTCGTCGCCTGCAACTCAATGGAATACCACGTGTTCGGTTTCACTCGCACCTCACCGCGCCCGGGCACGCCCTCCTGCCGATCCCACAATCCGATCAGTGAGCCGGCACCGTGGCCATGGTCTCCGACAGGATGGCTGTACACGGTCCCGTTGATATCCGCGGCCCGCATTCGCGACAGTGAGTTCTTTAGGACCTCATTCCCCGTGAGGCCGGGCTTCATCTCCTCCATCACGATGTCCTGGAGCTGGTTGCCCACCGCCAGCGCGTGCTTCAGCCCGTCGGGCGCATCGGTCTCGCCGGGCCGCAAGACGTACCCCATGTGCTGGGTGTCCGAGTTCAGGCCCAGAGCGGTGACGCCGAAATCGCAGTGCAAGACGTCGCCGTGCAGGATGACCGGATTCACGGAGTCGCCCATCTGAACGTCGTTCCGCTGCACGCTGACAGAGGTCTGGAACCAGGTGTCCAGCCCCATATCGTTCAAACGCTGACGCATCCACCACACGACATCTTGGGTGCGGGTGATGCCGGGAGTGATCACTTCGTTCGAGAATGCA
>JBDHAS010000078.1:0-18443 GCA_039588015.1 Gemmatimonadota bacterium
CTACCGCAAATCGAGAACAGGGCAGGGTGGTTCTCCGGAGGAAGAGGGAAGTTCTACGAAGCCGGCCAGGAAGTGGATGCCATAGAACTGCTCAGGAACCATGGCTTCAACTACGTCCGGCTGAGGATCTTTGTCAATCCGGAGAACGAAGAGGGCTATTCCCCCGAGTTGGGCTTCTGTGGCTTGGACTCGACGCTGAGCATGGCCAGGCGAATCAAGGACGCCGGCATGGGGTTCCTGCTGGATTTCCACTACAGCGACTATTGGGCGGACCCGCAGCAGCAGAACAAGCCCCTCGCGTGGGCCGAACTCGACTACGAGGCCTTGAAAGACTCCGTGAGGAGCTACACGACCGCGGTTCTGACCGCTATGGAAAGCCAGGGGACGCTGCCTGACATGGTGCAGATCGGGAACGAGGTCAATCACGGACTTCTATGGCCCGAAGGTCATATCGGCAATCTGGACCAGTTGGCCGGTCTGCTTCAGGCGGGTGTCGAGGGGACCGAAGCCGTTGACCCCGAGATGCCGGTCATGATGCACATCGCGCTAGGTGGTCAGAACGACGAGGCGAGGTTCTGGTTGGACAACATGATTGCCAGGGGAGTGCAGTTCGACATTCTCGGCATCTCCTACTATCCCCGTTGGCATGGAACGCTCGAGGACCTTCACATCAACCTGCACGACCTGATCGACCGCTACCAGAAGCCGGTCAACGTGGTGGAATACTCCGTCTTCAAGCGAGCGGTCCACGATATCGTCTTCAACCTTCCCAACGACATGGGGAAGGGGACGGCGATCTGGGAACCCCTCGGCTTGAGAGGGTGGTGGAGAAGCGGATTGTTCGACCAGGAGGGTAATGTCACCGACCTCATCGAGGTCTATGACGAGCTGCATGCGAAGTACATTCAGCCATCCAACCAATAAGGACCCGTCCCGGCGGCGCCTCCGGCCATACTCATTGCGCTGCGCGGAGGCCCGTCCGGCTTCCCGTCAGACAACCATGGGTCCTTGCCCCCGCTGCCGACGCTAATAGCTTTTGGGGCGCTTCCTTTAGTAATTCTCATTGTTCATTAGACGGGGCTAGGGGCCGATCGAATCCGTGACCGGGTTGTCTGACCGCTTAGGAGAGGCACTCGCTGGGCGTTACACCATCGAGCGCGAAGTCGGCGCCGGCGGGATGGCGACTGTCTACCTCGCCACCGACGTCAAGCATCAGCGTCAAGTCGCGTTGAAAGTGTTGCGACCCGAACTGGCCGCGGCGCTGGGGCACGACCGCTTCCTGCGCGAGATCGAGACGACGGCCAACCTGCGCCACCCCCACATCCTGCCGCTCTACGACTCGGGCGAGGCGGGCGAGTTCCTCTTCTACGTCATGCCGTATGCGGAAGGCGAGTCGCTGCGCGAGCGGCTGGACCGCGAGAAGCAGCTGCCGGTCGACGAAGCGCTGCGGATCGCGCGCGAGGTGGCGGGAGCCCTGGGCTACGCGCACGAGCGTGGTGTGATCCACCGCGACATCAAGCCGGAGAACATCCTGCTGGAGCGCGGGCACGCGGTGGTGGCGGATTTCGGCATCGCGCGAGCGCTGGACTCGGCGGGCGCGGACAAGCTGACCCAGACCGGCATGGCGATCGGCACGCCGGACTATATGAGCCCGGAGCAATCGGCGGCAGAGCCGCTCGATGCGCGCAGCGACCTCTACAGCCTGGCCTCGGTGCTCTACGAGATGCTGGCGGGCGAGCCGCCTTACAGCGGCAGCACGGCGCAGGCGGTCGTGGCGAAGCGGTTGGTCGAGCCGGTACCGCGGGTTACCACGCTGCGCGAGAGCGTGTCGCCGGTTGTGGAGGAGGCGCTGCTGCGGGCGCTGGCGAAGACGCCGGCCGACCGGTTCACTCACGACCGCTGAGGAGTTTGTCCGCGGTTTCGAGGGCGATAGCGCTGTCGCGCCGGCTCGACCCAGTGAAGCACGCTTCCGCTGGCACTGGCCGCGGGTGGTGACGGGCGCGCTCGCGGCCGGCGTGGCGCTCGTGGCCCTGTGGGCGGGCTATCGGGCGGTCACGAGCGACGGGACAGGCAGTAGCAGCACCGGGTACTCGGGCGACGTGATCGCGGTGGGTGGTCCCGTTCACGGTGCGCGGCTCGCCTGACCTTGACTATTTGGGCGAGGGCATGGTGGACCTGATGAGCGCCAAGCTGGACGGAGCGGGTTCGCTCAGCGTGGTGAGCCCCCGGGTGGTGATCTCTCTGGTAAACGCGGAAGGCGTGGACGTGGCCGACCCTGCCGCGGGCCGGCAGGTGGCGGAACGGCTGCGGGCCGGCCGCTACGTCACCGGCGACGTGCTGGAATTAGGCGGACGGATCCAGCTGACCGCCTACCTGCACGACACGCAAGGTGCCGAGGCAGCGCCTCAGCGTGCCATGGTCGAAGGCCGTGCCGACGAGCTGTTCGACGCGATCGACGGGTTGGCGGCCGAGCTGCTCGCGGGCTCGCTGGAAGGCGGGGCAGGCCGGCTGCAGACGCTGGCGACGGCCACGACCGCCTCACTGCCTGCCGCCAAGGACTTCCTCGAGGGCGAGCGGCTACTGCGTGGCGGGCAGTATCGCGACGCGGCCGCCGCGTATGACCGCGCCGTGAAGCTCGATACCGCGTTCGCGCTGGCTCACTACCGGAAGAGCGTCGCCGCCGACTGGACAGACGCCTACGACGTCCGAACGTCCGCTGACCGCGCGATGCAGTACGCCGACCGGCTGCCTCCCCGCGATCGGAGCATACTGGCGGCGCTCCAACTGCGGCGGCGTGGGGAGAACACGGAGGCGGAGCAGGCTTACCGAGCGCTGCTCCACCAGCACCCCGACGAAGTCGAAGCGCTCGTGCAGTTGGGCGAGGTACTGTTCCACGACAACCCGCGGCGCGGGCGATCGCTGACGGAGGCGATCGACCCGTTCCAGCGCGCCACCGAGCTCGAGCCGTGGAACCTGGTCGCGCAAATCCATCTGGCGCGGCTCCAGGCGCTAACCGGCCGCGTCGACGAGTTGACTCGCACCGCGACGTTCCTCGCCGAAGTGGCCGCGGAGAGCGAGCGCTCGCTGGAGGTCGAGGCGATCGCTGCGTACGGCTCCGGCGACACGCTGCGGCAGCGCCAGGTGCGCGAGGCGCTCGGGGACAAGCCTTGGTACTACAGCTGGTACGCCAGCCACGGGGTCGCCCGCTTCGCGCGCGACCCGCACGGTGCGGCCGACCTTCTGGCGGCCAGCGGCGGCGACGAGCCGTTGCTGGCCATGCTGACTCCCAACCTGCAAGTCGTGCGGGGACGGTATCGGGAGTTTCAGGCGTTCATGGCGAACGTGCGAGATCGTGGCAACCCGTCGTGGGATATCTACGAGGCGTTCGTTCTGACGTCGGGCACCTATCCGGCGACCGAGCGAGAGCTGGAGGCGGTGCTGGGTCATCTGGAACGCGCGACGCCCGGCGCGCTGATGAGCACGGCCTGGCTTCCGCCGTACGAGGACCTCACCTCACGATTCATCGCTTTCGAGCTGGACTACTACCGCGCGCTGTTGTTGATCCAACTCGGCCGCGTCGCCGAGGCCCGGCCGCTCATCGACGCGCTCGCGGCGGCGGACTCGTTCCCCGGTCTGGGCTCGACGCAGGCAGATGCGGTGAACGGGTTGGAGACGGAGATCCTCTACCGGGCCGGCAACAAGGAGGAGGCGCTCGCCCGCGCGCGGCTGATCGAGTACGAGGTCCCGCACGGTGCGACCGTGCGGCCCCTGCCCGACGGCTCGCGCTCCCGCTTCCTCAGGTCCGAGCTGGAGTTCGAGGTCGGCGACGCCGCGGTAGCCGAGAACTACTTCGTCGGCCTCGACGATTCTTGGAGCTTCTGGGACACCTACTATCGCCCGCAAGCGTACCGGCGGCTAGGCGAGATCGCCGAGCGGGAAGGACGGATCGATGACGCGATCCTTTGGTACACGCGGCTGATCAACACGTGGCGTGACTGCGATCCGGAACTGGTGCCCCAGCTCCGCGAGATCGAGGGGCGCCGGGACGCCCTACTGGCAAGACCCGGAGCGTAGCGATCGCTCCGCTATCGCCTGAATACGAACTCGTCTCCCGCTAGAGCCGCGGTGAAGATCTCGCCGTCGAAGCCCCAGCTCCTGAGACGGCCCGCCATCTCGGGGAACAGATGCTCCTGGCGGTTGGGACTTAGGATGAGCACGGCGCGCGGATCGAAGCGTTCCACGAACTGCCTCACCTCGTTGTCGTCCTCGTCGGGCCCGACCAGCTGCAGGAACGCCAGGTCCACTCGGTCGGTGTGCTTCGCGAGGAAGTCGATCTCGTGGCGGAACTTCTCTCCGTCTTCGACGCGGAACCCCGCGTAGTAGATCACCACGCCGTCGACCTTCACAAGGTAGCCGAGCGAAGGCATCCGCTCGGTGACCTGCACCGTCGCTATCTCGACATCTCCGACCGATGTCTGGTCGTGGGGCGACAGATAGACGGTGGCGTCGGAACCGCGCCAAGGATCGCTCTCCTGATGAACGTAGGTGATGGTCGCCAGCGATTCCTCGATTTCGTGGATGTACGCGGGCTCGCCTACGAGACCGTGATAACACGTGTAGAGCGCCAGCACGTCTTGGTCGCCTATCTCCACAGGCGTGAGGAAGCCGTTGGCGAGCGCGGGGTTGGTGGGACGCGTGACACCGAACTCCTCGGCATCGAAGACAAGTAGGTGCTCACTCGTCTTGATCGCCCAGCCGCGGTGGTTCAGGTACCAGACTACCGCCTCGCCGTCTGCAAGCTGGCGGTCCAGATGCGGTGGCCGCCCGAAGCGCCTCTCGAGGTCTTCGGTCATCGTCGCGCCACCCTCGAGCAGGCGATCGTACACGCTCCGATGTCCGTAGCGGGCACTATAATATAGTGGTGTCTTGCCGTCGCCATCGGTGGCATCGATGGGGACACCGCGCCTGATGAGTTGGGCCACCACGTCGAGGTTGCCGCTCAAGACGGCCAGGTGGAGCAGGTTCCTGCTCGTCCGCTCATCCACGAAATCCAGCTCGGCGCCGCGGTCTAGTAGGAGAGCCACGATCTCGGCGTGACCGCGCGCGACGGCGCCGACGACCGGCGGCATTCCCTCGTAGCTGGGCGCGTTGATGTCCGCTCCCGCATCCAACAACATCACGGCGATCTCGGTATTGCCTTTGTACGACGCGTTGAACAACGGGCTGAGCGGGTACGCCGTCTTTGCGTTCGGGTCGGCTCCCAACTCGATCAGCAGGCGCGCCATGTCGACGTTTCCGGACGAGACCGCGAAGTCGAGTTTCCCGATGCCGCGCATCACAGGCGCGTGCGGATCGAGCACGGCACCGTGGCTCACGAGATACCTAGTCATCTCGGTCTGCCCCCGGTGTACCTCGTGCTGGAAGGCGACGTCGGCGGCCGTGATCCCCCGGGCTTCGTTCGTATCGGTGGCCTTGTTGGTGGACCGGTCCACCTGGCGCACTTGCGGCATGGGCGCGACGACATCAACGGCAGCGCCGCAATCCACCAGGAACTGGACCAGATCGAGGTTCCCGCTGGCCGCGGCGTACAGCAGGGCGGTGAAGCCGCGCTCATCGGTCTCTTCCAGATCGGCGCCGCGATCGAGCAGGAGCTGGACCACCTCGATGTGGCCCCGACGCGCTGCCAGGTGCATGGGCGTGAGACCGTTCTCGTTCTTGGCGCTCACGAGGTCGGGCTTGGCGGCGAGTATCTCGGTGACCCGAGCGACGTCCCCCGCTTCCGCTGCCTCGTGGATTTCCTGGGCCAGAGCGGGAACGCTAGCTGCGGAGAGCGTCATCAGCAGCGCGATGACGCAGAGCAGACTCTCGAGCACACTCTTCATCGGTTGTCCCCTGTTTCTGTCGCTTGATATGACGGTCGAGGGTAATCACCGAGGCTGTCTCTTCGACGCGTATCGAAGCCGGATTGTTGCCATCCCGTGGTGAACAGGCTGGGGCGTGACGGTTGTGCGGCCCTTGAATATCGAACGTAGAGTATCGGACATCCAACTACGAAATGCTCTTGGAAATTGGATATCCCTTGTTCGATATTGGCTATTCAAAACGCGACAAAACGCCTCCTCCTACTCCGGCAGTTTCAGGCGGAAACGACGCACGATCGGGCGTCCCGCTTCATCCTCTGTCAAGCAGATAAAGGTGTCACCCTCGATAAGCGGTTCGGGCTCCGAGACGAAGCCCTCCGGTACGCCGACCCGGCCCAGATAACGGCCGGTCGCCTGGTCGAAGACATCGAACCAATAGTCCTCGACCCACTCCGGGTACCGTTCCCACCCGCGCCAGTCATCGGGTTCGGTCCAGTTTTCGACGGGTCGGCCCTCCCCCGGGCGCAGCACCCAGAGCCGGCCACTGCGGTCGGGGATAATGTCGGTGTACCACGGCTTGGTCGCCGGGATCTCGGGTCCGTTCCAAACCCAGCCTGGACGGAAACCGTGCATGATGCCGAAGACGCGGCGGGTAGCAGACTGCTTTTCCTCCGGAAGGACCGGAACGGATTCGGCCTCCCGTTCGATGATCGTCCGCCGGCCGTCGGAGTGGCGGATCTCGAAGCGGTAGTCCGCGGCGTACCCGGTGATAAGAGCCCCGTCCCAACCAATGCTCCAGACCTCCTGTGGACCGAAGGGAACCGGTTCGGGCCGGACGCTGCCCTCGTTGACCCGACTTCGGAGCGTGACGCTAGCGGTCAGGGTGAACTGCTCGTGATCGTAGGCGGGCAGCGGTAGGCTATCGGCGACGACTCCGGTTGAGTCGATGGTGTAGAGGACGTGTGTGAAGACGTACCCTAGTTCGGTGTCGGGAGCCGGGCGGTACGAGAAACTGGGAACGATCGTCGCGCCTCCGCGAGTGACCCGCAGCAGCAACACGTCCGCTCCGCTCTCGGCCCCTCGCAGTCGCGGCGGCAAGGTTCTGAGGTATTCCCCCGCGAGAGTGAACCGATGCAAAGCACCGCCCGCACTCTCCCGGACGATGAGATGCTCGCGTACCGGATCGATGCCGATGGCGGTGGGCGAGCGCAGCTCGCCTGGGCCCGGGCCACGTCGGCCGATGTTCATGATGTGATCACCGGCCATATCGTAGACGCGGACCGTGTGGTAGGCGTGGTCGAGGATCAAGATGCGATCGGCCGTGGCATCGATCCCGTAGACCATCCCGAGCAGATCGTGCTCGCCCCGGGTCTCGGAGCCGATGGCGGCCTCCTCGATCAATGTCCCTTCACCCGCCCAGACCGAACCGCCGGTCGTCCTGACGGTCAGGGTAGAACCTTCTTCCACCGTCGTTCCCTGCCACCCGCTTGCCGCTGGATCCCCGGTATCGGTTGACGGTCCGCAGGCAGCAACCGCGCTGCACGCCCCCACGAGAAGGAGAAGCGAGCGCGGTTGCACCCGACAACACCACCGATCACTCATTGCTTCGTGGCTGTCAGAGTGCCTACCTCCGCTCCGTCGACTCGCACGGTCAGCGTCGTGGGCTCGGTCGGACTGAGAGCACCGATGACTTCCCAGAATCGCAGTTCCATATCCCCTCCAGGCGTCGTGCCGCCGGTCGGTTGCACGATCCATGTTGAAAGGCTCGAGCCGGAGAAGGTACCGATGACATAGGCGTCGTAGGCGCCCAGCACCCAGTCGCCTTCGACGAACGACGAGAACGACATCTCGCCCTCATCCGTACCGCTATTGAGGTACAGCTCCCAGTCCACCGATACGGCAACGCCATCGACCGTTCCCGTCATACGGTAGAGGCCCTCACGCGGGTCATCGACGTTGCCAATCACGCGTAGGTTGTTTCGCGCCGCGGTCATGCTACCGAAATAGCCGAACCCTCCCTCGAGATTGTTTATGAAGCCGCGGCCGGTCAGCGGCGAATTGGCCGAACGAAGCTGGTCGTAGAAGTTCTGGTCCGCGTACGCGAGCGTGGCCGCCAGCCAGCGGCCCGCGTTGAAGAGGTCCGGTATCGGCTCGTCGTCGTCGAGGTCCCTGAACAGGTCGAGGAAGTCTCCGGGCACCGTCAGCGAGGTCCCGTCGACCCAGAACTGAGAGCTCGCTTCAGCGATCCAGTCGGGGGTCTCGGCGAAGATCCGATCACGAATCTCGATGATCAGCACGCGGCCTCCGATAGGGTCGACCGTGGCCAGGAGGGTATCGGCATCGCGGTTGAACTCGAGCGCGGGCCCGGGCACCAGCACTGAACCGCTCGCTGTTTCCAGTACCATCTGCCTCGTGCCGGGAACGACCGTACGGCCCGTCACCCGATCGTCACCGGAAACGACCAGCAACTCGAGCGTGTCGCCCGGGCGAATCGTCGGACATGCGTTGGGAGACCAGTACACCCCCGGCTGGAGACGGTCGGGCGGCCCCGCGTTCTCGACGAGTCGCACGCTCGCGCCGCAGGGGTCCTCCGGAAAGCCCAGGTTGGAAATCGTGACGGTCGCGCCCTCGAGCGGTACTGCGACTTCTGCGCCCGGAATGAAGCCTGTGGCGGTCCCGGAGACCGTCCCGTTGAACGTCCGCTCCAGCAGAATCCACTGTTGCTGCCGGTCGGCTCGCACGACCCCTTGCACGAGGACGATCGTTTCGCTTGGCTCGACGGGCTCGGTGACGTCACGCACGCAAGCAACGCTGCAGAGTCCGAGACCGACGGCAAACGCTACCGGGCGCCTCAAAATTCGAACTCCACGCCGAAGCTCGGGATGAACGGCGCTTGTGGAACGGGCTCGCGAGAACCCGGTGAATCCGTGAAATCGAAATGGTAGAAGAACACGTTCCTACGATTGTAAAGGTTGACGAGGTGCAGGAACGGACGGGCCACACCACCGAACAGCCCGGTCTCCCACCGGAAGCTCAGATCGAGGCGCGAGTAATGCGGATAGCGCCTGCCGTTCAGCCGTGGGTCCGCGATTTGTTCCACTTCATTGTCCTGGAACCCGTTCGCATCGACCCAGTAGTCGCGATGTTCCCACTGGCCGACGATCTGAGAGTAGGGGAGCGGTGAGCCATACCCCCAGCGCGCGCTCATGCGACTGCCCAACGGGCCGGGGCCGCTAACCACGAGGTTGAGCAAGTGCCGTCGATCGTGCGCCGGCGAAAACTGCTGCGTCGGGTCCTGTCGGATCGCCTTACCGAAGCTGTAGGACACCCACCCGTTCCACTTCCCGGAGTACTTCCTCAGCAGGACGTCGAGCCCGTAGGCGTCGCCGGTCATCGGTACGAACTCGTCACCCAGCACGGCCGGGTCATCCGCGACGTTGATGTTCAGAACATCGTGGAATGTCTTGCCATACGCTTCGACCGACAGCGAGATGTTCGAGGCGAACCAGCGCTCGAAGCCCAGCACCAGGTGGTCGGAGCGACCCACAGGCGTCTGCGCATCGGCGCCGATCCAGAAATCGACGAACGACCAGGGGCTGTTGTGATCGCGCAGCGAATGGATCGGCTGATAGTAGCGGCCCACGGATCCCGTCAGGGCGAAGTCGTCCGTAACAAATGCTTTGCCGGCGACGCGGGGTGAAATAGTCACGACGTCGGCGCCGCCGGACACCGCTTCCATGCGGACCCCGGGCCGGATCAGCAAACGATCGTTGGGACGCCAAAGATCATCGACGAACACGGACCAAACCTGCGGTTGGTAGCTCTGGCTCAGGAACGTGGCGCTCAACGCTTCGCTGCTGAAGTCGTAAAGCATGCGGTAGTCCTCGACGCCTGCACCTACGCGCAAGTCATGGATGCGGCCGGGTGACAACCACAGTTCGGCCTTCGCCGTCAGCAATCGCACGTCGTTGTCTAGCTGCACTATGCTGGGGAACAGGCCGACGGTGGTCGAGAACTCCGTGACGCTAGCGCCCAGCCTGAGCGGCTTCCCGAAGATCAGGTCGTCGTAGTTGAGGCCTAGCAGTCGGTTGCCCCAATCGACTCGAAGCGTCAGTCCCACGCCGCCCGAGACAGCGTCCGCAATGTCGTAGTTCAACACGTCGTTACCGATGTATCCGGTGACCGTGAGGTTACCTCCGTTCGGCAACGGAAATGCGAGCTTGCCTACCGCGTCAGTGAAGTAGTACGGCAGTTCGTAATCCGTGAATAGCGGGATCACCTTGTCCGCGTACGTGCGGCGCACGCCTACGAGGAACGACGAGTTTCTGGATGGCAGCGACCCTTCGACCAGCAGCTTCGACGACAGCAGCGACACCATCCCCATCACGCCGAATTCCGTGCGCCCGGGCCGCAAGCCGATGTCGAGCACCGAGCTCAGCCGGCCGCTGTAGTGCGCCGGGATGCCGCCGGTAAGATAGTCGACTTCACCTATGGCCTGGGCGTCGAAGGTCGAGAACAGTCCTCCGACGTGGGACGGGTTGAAGACCGTCACACCGTCGAGCTGGATCAGGTTCTGATCCGCTTCGCCGCCGCGAGCATTGTAGCCGACGGTGTAGTCGTTGATCGCGATGGTGCCGGGAAGCAACTGGACCGTGCGCAGGACATCCGGCTCGAGCAAGGTCGGCGTCAACTGCACGTCCTCCGCATCGATCGTCACGGCGCTCGCCTGCGCCGATTCGTCGAAACGCTCGCGCGCGGTGGCCTCGACCGTTGCCACCACCCGGGTCAACTCCACCGGTCGGAGTTTCAAGAACACTTCGACGGAATCGGTGCCAGCCGGGACGAAGAGCGTGTCGGGCGTAATCCCCAGTCGCGAGAACACCAGGCTGTGATCGCGTGCGGGCAATCTGCGCAGCGCGAAGAACCCGCTGCTGTCGGAGGTCGCTGTGTTGGATAGTCCGGCAACCTCGACCAGCACGCCAACGACGGCCGAGCTGTCCCGCGCGGTGCGCACCGTCCCGACGATGTCGCGGGTCTGGCCCAAGGCCGGCTGGGCAGACGCCAGGATAGCGGCGCTGAGGGCAGCCCTGGCTACGATGGTCTTCAACACGTCAGAAGGACTTGTTGGCTCGTTTTCGGTCTGTCAGAATGCCTCGTTTGCGGCCAGGCTCGTTCCGGGTCAGCGTCAACTCGGTCCCTGCCCAAAGATGACCCCCTCGGCTCAACTGGTCGCTCGGGCTGGCCTACAGGTACTACGGCGTTCTGGAGGAGATCGTTTCTGAATGATATGACGCGCAGGGACCACGAAAGGTCTACGGCCTTGTATATCGAATATCCGATATCGAACAGCCAATCTCGAAATGCTCTTGGAAATTGGAAGTTCCGTGTTCGATATTCGATATTCAAAACCCGCCAAGTCCACCGCATCGCTTCTCAACATCATGACACGCGGATGTACCTCAACCTTTCTGGCGTTCTCGGCGTCCAATACGTTGAGGCGTAAAGACGGGAGAATCGAGCGATGAAAGAGAATGCCGGTGGTGCGGGTAGTAGATTGACCGACCTCGGGCGCGACATCCGCTACGGCATCCGCGCACTCCGCCGGACACCGGGGTTCACACTGGTCGCCGTACTCACCCTCGCTCTAGGGATCGGGGCTGCGACGGCGATGTTCTCCGTCCTGAACACGGCTCTGAGACGATCGCTTCCGTTCCCGGGAGCGGACCGCTTGGTGATGGGCCGCGCGACCTTCGGGGGCAACGTGAACCCGTGGGTCTCCTTTCCCGATTACATGGACTACCGGGACCGGAGCGCGACGCTGGAGTCTCTGGCCACGATTGGCGGCGGTGCCGGCCTGGCTACCGTCACGGGAACGGGCGAGCCGGAACAGGCCCGCATGACTTTTGCCACCAATAATCTCTTCGCCACGCTGGGTGTGGTCTTCCACCTGGGCCGGCCCTCGACGCTCGACGAGCTGCCCGAGGCGGGAGGCGGCGAAGTCGTGATCAGCTATGGCTTCTGGCAACGCTGGTTCGGCGGCTCGCCCGATGCGCTGGGGCGGACTCTCGTCCTGGATGGTGATCCCATGACGGTCGTGGGCGTCTTGCCCGCCGGCTTCCGCTTTCTGTTCGACGTGGACCTCTGGGTGCCGCCCTGGCCGGGCAACAGCGATCCGATCACCCGCCGATACCACAACTGGCTGTTGGTTGGGCGAATGGCGCCGGGCGTCTCGCTGGAGGCGGCTCGGTCGGAAATCGACGTTATCTCGGCTCAGCTCGAAGAGGCGTACCCCGATTCCAATAGGAACAAGGCGCTCCAGCTCGACAGTCTTCACGCGGCGATGGTGGAGGGGTACAGGCAGTCGCTGTTGCTCCTAGCGGGAGCCATCGTTTTGGTGCTGCTGATCGCTTGTGGCAACGTGGCCAACCTGCTGATGGCGCGCGGGTCAACCCGCACCTCGGAGCTGGCCGTCCGGTCGGCGCTGGGAGCTACCCGGTCGGTTCTCAGCCGCCAGCTGTTGGTGGAGTGCGTGATTCTGGCTTTGGTGGCCGGGAGCCTCGGGACCATGATGGCCGTCTGGCTTCAGAGGTTGATCCTGGGCTTCGTATCCATGGATCTGTTGGGGATCAGCGAGGCGGGACTCTCATCGAGCATGCTGATCATCGCTCTGGCCCTGTCTTTGGGCACCGTGCTTCTGTTCGGCATCTTCCCGTCGCTTGCCGCGGCTGGTGCAAATCCGGCTGAGGATCTGAAGCAGGGCAGCGGGCGGTTCACTTCACGAAGCGGAACCAGGTATCGTAGCGGACTGGTGATCCTCCAGGTCGCGCTCTCCGTGGTGCTTTTGGTGGCCTCCGGGCTTCTCATTCGTAGCTTCGCCCGGCTGCGCGCGGTCGATCCGGGCTTTCGGGTGGACAATCTGCTTACCGCTACGGTCGATCTCCCGTCCGACGACTTTGGGGAAGGGGATGCCCGGATCCAGTTTTTCCAAGCCTTGCGCGAGGGCATCGAAGCGCTGCCCGGAGTGGAGACGGTGGGCATGGTCAGTCGGTTGCCCATGATCCAGACGGCGGGTAACGTCGCGATCTGGGCTCCGGAAAGGCCACCGGAGACGAACACCAGTACGCCTTGGGCGGACCGGCGCACCATCCTGCCTGGGTACTTCGCGACCATGGAGATCCCCCTGCTGGAAGGGAGGGTTGTGGAAGCGACCGATGTGGAGGGATCTCCTGCTGTCATCGTTCTGAGTCGACGAACCGCTGAGCTCGTCTTCCCCGGGGAGCGTGCCGTCGGGCGTCGAGTGGCGGTGGACGTGGGGCGGGACGAGCCGGGGCTGTTCGAAGTGGTCGGTGTGGTAGAGGACCACCAACTCTCGTCCCTGGCCGGCCAAACGAGACCCGCCATGTTCTTCCCATACGCCCAACGGCCGATAAGCACGATGCGTCTGGCGGTGCGCACCGCCGTTGAACCCAACAGCCTGATCCGGCCTATGCAGGAACTGGTCTGGGAGTTGGACCGCGATATCGTGCTGAGCAATGCCCAGACCATGGAGGACGCTCTGTCCAACTCCGTGGCCTACACGCGGTCCGTCACTACGGTCCTGGGCATGTTTGCCACTGTTGCGCTAGCCCTGGCTGCTCTGGGCCTGTACGGAGTGCTGGCCTTCTTCGTCGCACGGAGAGTCCATGAGATCGGCGTTCGTGTTGCCCTCGGGGCCAGTCGAGGGAACGTGCTACTGCTGGTGGTCACCCGGGGCATGGTGCTGGTCGGAATAGGCCTGGTCCTCGGGACCGCCGGAGCCATCGGCGCCACCCGGCTGGTGGAGGGAATGCTGTTTCAGATCGGCGCCGCCGACCCCGTCACCTTCGCCGGCGTGACCGGGCTCTTCCTCATCGTGGCTCTGGGCGCGTGTATGCTGCCGGCGTGGAGGGCCCTGAGGGTAGATCCGCTCGGGGCGCTAAGGGTGGAGTAGCGTAGAGACTTACCTCAACGCCCGGCGATCGACTCCCCGAAGTACTGGTGCAGGTGTTGGACCGCGATGGCGCCCTCGCCTACGGCCGACGCGACGCGCTTAACCGATCCGTACCGAACATCGCCGGCGGCGAATACGCCTGGCAGGCTGGTCTCGAGATGGAGCGGCGGGCGACTCAGCGGCCAACCGGACGGGAAGCCTCCGTCACGCATGAGATCGGTGCCGGTCAGAATGTAGCCCTGCCTATCGCGCTCGACGCAGTCGCGTAACCAGTCCGTGTGTGGATCCCCACCGATCAGCACGAAAAGGGCGGAGGTGGGCACCTGCTCGGTCTTGCCGTTCGTCCGGTCGCTGATCGACAGCGCTTCCAGGCGTCCGTTCCCCTCACCGTCGACGATCTCGACGCAGGTACGCACGGTGACGTTGGGCATCTGTCCTAGCTCTTGGATGAGATACTCCGACATGCTCGTGGCGAGTGCATCGCCGCGGACGAGCATGGTCACCGACTCGGCGTACTTCGCTAGGTGCGCCGCCGCCTGGCCGGCGGAGTTGCCCGCCCCGACTACGCAGACATGCTGGCCCTGCATGGCACGCGCCTCGCTCCCACCGGCTCCGTAGAACACCCCCGCGCCGATCAGGGCCTCGAGGCGCGGAATGCCCAGGCGTCGCCAGGATACGCCGGTCGCGAGGATGACCGCGCGCGCGGCGACCTCCCGGCCGTCGGCCACCCGTACCAGCCGATGCACACCGGAGGTGCGCAGATGCGTCACCTCGCGAGCGAACACCATGTTGGTTCCGAACAGCCACGCCTGCTCGCACGCCCGGTAGGCGAAGTCATGGCCGCCGATCCCCCAGGTGAAGCCGGGGAAGTTGCGGATGCGCGAGCTCGTTCCGGCCTGACCCCCGGAGATCTGCTTCTCCAGCACCACCGTGCTGAGACCTTCGGATGCGGCGTAGACCGCCGCGGTGAGCCCGGCCGGCCCCGCCCCGATGATCGCCAGATCGTACACGTCCGTGCCGAGCTGAGTCCCCCCGCCGAACGCTTCGATGACGTCGGCATCAGAAGGTTCGACCAGCACGCGGCCGTCGTGACGAATTACAATCGGTAGTCGCGTGCCGTCCTGACCGGCTTCGCGCAGCAATTGGCCGCCTTTCTCGGACTCGACCACGTAGAAGCCGTACGGCATGCCCATGCGCGTGAGCAGATCGCGGATTTGGTGCGAGCGCACGCAACCGCGCGAACCGACGATGCGGAACATCTTGAACCGCGGTTCCTGAGAGGTAGACCAAGCCGCGAGAAATTCGCTGACTGCCGGATACAGACCCTGTTCCGGAACCCACGGCTTCACCAGGTGATAGTCGATCTGACCCAGCGTCATGGCCGTTACGGTGGGATTGTCCTGCGTGTAGTCACGCTCGACCAGGAGGATCCGCTTGGCAGACGGGACGAGCGTATGAGCCTGCACCAGGAAGTCGATCCCGCTCATTGCGGTCATCCGCTGGTCGGCTATGAGGAGGGCGACGGTCTGGGACCGTGCGGCCAGCGCTACCAGCGCGGCGAGTGCCTCGGCGGGCGCCCCCTCGCACACGATGCGGTAATCGCTCCCGAAACGTCGGCCAAGGTCGCTCGCCAGAGCCTCCAGGAGAGAGCGCTCTTGCGCGACCAGCATGAGAACCGGCTTGTCTATCGAAGCATTCATCGCACGAGTACCTAAAACAACGACCGCCGACCCAGCAGGCGCGGCGGTTCAGGTGAAAAGGTCAGGGTCTATCGAACGCAATTATCGCTTTGGGCAAGCCGGCCCGCAAGTGGATAGGCCGAAGAGCTAGTTTGCCATTCTGACGTGTCCGAAAGGCCGACAGGTCGGATGCGTTCCATGAAACCATCTATACGCAAAATGCGTATAGGCGTGCATAGTCCACTCGAACAAGGGTGACCAGGATGGCTAGGAAGCAGAAGAAGCGCTCGACTCCCCTCAAGCCGGTCGAGTTCCTGGTGCTAGCGATTCTGAAGGACGGACCTCTCCACGGGTACGGGATCGCGCGGGAGATGGCTGCCCGGACCGACGGTCGGGTCAGTCCACGCCCGGGTGACCTCTATCGAGTTCTTTACCGACTGGACAAAGAGGGTCTGCTGGCCCCCGACGACTTAGAAGCCAGTTGCAAGGAAGAACGCCGAACCTGCTACCGAATCACGCAGTTGGGCCGGACCGTGCTCGTCTCCGAGGCAAAGTATCTGAAGAAGATGGCTAATGAAGCCTTGACCAAGCGCACGGGACGCTGGGCGGAGGCAACATGAGTGCCTATCCCAACTGGGGGCATACCCCATACGCGGGCCACGCCTACCGTGTGTTGCTGCGACTCTATCCACGGGAGTTTCGCGAGCGGTATGGAAGCGACTTGATCGACATGGTCGAGGATTCGCTCGCGAGCGAAGGGCGTCACTCCTTCGGCCGTTCTGCGTGCACGGCGCTAAACCTTGTGGCCAATGGAGTGGGAGTGAGGTTTGACGCGATTTGGAGCGCGGTTCGATCCACGGTGAGGTTGCGCGGCATGTCAAAAGGAGTCGGTTCCACCGGGCCCGGTGGAGGTCGCAGACGGAAATACAACATGAAGCTGGATACGGTGCTCCAGGACCTCCGGTTCGGGCTCCGAATGTTGCGCAAGCATCCGGGCTTGTCGCTCATCGTGATCGTGACGTTCGGCCTCGGCATCGGATACACCTCCACTGTCTTTAACATCACGAACGGCTTTGTGCACAAGGAACTGCCGTTCGAAGATTCCGAGCGCATCCTTGCGCTGGACCGAACGGACCCGGCGCGGAGCATCCAGTACGGGGAGTTCACGGTTCCGGTCCACGATTTCGTCGAATGGCGAGCACAGCAATCGAGCTTCGAGCGGCTGGCCGCCTACTTCGTCGAGTCGGCGAACCTATCAACGGATGAGGGTCGGGCCGAGCGCCATCAGGGTGGCTGGTTCACGCCAGGAGTGTTCGAGACCCTGAGGGTGCAACCGATACTCGGCCGCACATTCGCCGAGGGAGAGGAACGGCCAGGCGCCGACAAGGTGATCGTGCTGGGCTACGATCTCTGGCTGAGACGGTTCGACGGCGCGACCGACATCCTGGGCCGAACGGTGTTCGTGAACGCGATCCCGCTTACGGTCATCGGCGTGATGCCTGAGGGGTTCACGTTCCCGCTCGCCGCGCAGTTCTGGTTGTCGACCGAGATGGATCCCACCGCGTACGAGCGAGGCGAGGGACCGCGATACTCGGTGCTCGGCAGACTGAAAGACGGCGTGTCGGCCGACCAGGCGGAGGCGCAACTGGCGATCATCGCCGCACGCCTCGCCCGGGAGTACCCGGAGAGCAACGAAGGCATGGGCGTGGCCGTGACGACGCTGCGGGGCCGTCTCATCCCGGCGGTTCACTACGCCCTGTTCTACACGATGCTCGGAGCCACCCTCGGCGTCTTGCTGATCGGGTGCGCAAACATCGCCAACCTGCTGCTGGCCCGGGCGTCGGTACGAGCGCGGGAGGTCGCCGTGAGAACCGCCCTCGGCGCCACCCGCAGCCGCCTGGTCACGCAGCTGTTGACCGAAGTGCTCGTCCTGGCGCTGGTCGCCGGCGGCATCGGCATGATCCTGGGTTACCTTGGCCTGGAGTGGTTCACCGCGAAACTGACGCACGTACTGACCACGGCCGGCGACGGAGACGACCTGCCGTTCTGGATCCATTTCGAGCATGACTAACTATGAAGGCGGGGAGTCGCGGATCGGCGAGCCTCAAGATGGGAAGGTTCACCGGCGGCCTGGTCACAGCCGAAGTCGCGATATCCTGCGTCCTGTTGATTCTAGCCGGCCTCATGATCAAGAGCGTCAAACAGCTGGCCGAAGTCGACCTGCCGTTCGCCACCGAAAACGTCTTCACGGCACGGTTGATGCTCCCCGTCCGAGAATACCCGGACCCGGCAAGTCGTATGGAATTCCTCGAGCGGCTATCCGCCGAGTTGGATGCCATCCCGGGCGGGGTGGTCGCGACGCTCTCAAACTATCTTCCAGGTCCGGGCTATGGCTCGACCGATGTCAGAATCGAAGGCCAGACCTACGAGACAGAGGAAGAGATGCCGCGGGTGCATGTCGGATGGGTGACGCCGGGCTATTTCGAGACATTCGGGGCCGGCGTGCTTCAGGGGAGAGCTTTCACCGCGGCCGACCACAGCGAGACGCTGCCCGTCGCCGTGGTGAACGAGTCGTTTGCCCGGGTCCACCTGGCGGGTGATGCCCTAGGTCGGCGTTTTCGCATGACGCACGATGACGCTCAGTGGCTGACCGTGGCGGGGGTCGTGCCCGACATGCAGATGGATATGTTCGGAACGGCTGGAGATCCGGCCGGTTTCTATACGCCAATGGCGCAGAACCGGGTAGGTATCTACGCGGCTATGGCGATTCGCACGCAAGGTCCGCCGATGGAGATCACGCAGGACGTTCGCCGGGCGATCGCATCCATCGATCCGCACCTGCCGCTGTTCCGCGTACTGCCGATGACCGGCGTGATGCTGCGGATGACCTGGTTCTATCCCGTGTTCGGCAGGTTGTTCACGATCTTTGGGTTC
>JBDHAS010000079.1:0-47645 GCA_039588015.1 Gemmatimonadota bacterium
TCCTTCAGATCCCATCTCGCGACGGGCACCCTTGCCTTCGGCTATCCGGTTCCGGTTACCACGGTCCGTTAAGGACTTTCACCTCAGAGACAGAACATGCCTGGCACACAACGAATGCGGGGTGACCCTCCAGCCACCCCGCACATCTAACAATTGTGCTGTAGACGCTTAGGCCCTAGCGCCCGTCTCTCTTCTCTCCGCGAATCCTCGGTGCGGGCCTGACCCGGGGCTGCCGAGGCCGCGGCGCGTTGACCTTGAACTCGGTTTCGGCGGAGGCGTCGCCGACCTGCAACTGAACCGTATAGGTGCCCGGCGTCACGTACAGTTGACGTTCCAATCGCACCGCCTCGGCCCAAGGTATATCGGCGGGCTTCACCTCTTCTTTCTCGGCGACCCGCTCACGCTCTGCCGCCAACGCCAACTCCTCGTCGAGCAGCAGGTCCCACCGCAAAGTGTTGACGCCGCGTATGGCATCCATCGCACCGCCGCGCAGCACGTTGCCGTCCTTGTCCAGTACAGTCCATTCCACACGGCCGTCGCCATCGACCCAGAACGGGATGTTCTGGTAGGGCGCATCTTCAGGCCGGTAGTACCAGATCGACCGCCGTGAGCCCCAAGACCGGTTGTAGCTGATCGGTTCGAGCGGAAAGACGTGGACGTCGGAGTCCTGCACCTCTTCGCTCAACTCCTGTATCGGCAGCGCATCGATTACCCAGACGCTGCGGCCGTGAGTACCGGCCACCAGCTCGCGTTCGCGCGGATGCACGATCAGGTCATGGACGGGAACGTTGGGCAACCCCGCTCCAACCGCCTGCCAACTGCGACCGGTATCAAGCGAGACATAGGCACTACGGTCTGTCCCAACGTAGAGAACGTTGGGTTTCACCGGATCTTCGCGAACGACGTTCACGACCTCATCCGGAAGGCCTGCAGATATATCGCGCCAGGTCCGGCCGAGATCCTCGGTGCGGTAGACGTAGGCAGTGATGTCGTCGTCCCGATACCCGTTCAGGCTGACGTACGCCACGTTCTCATCGAAGCGCGACGCCTCGACTCGGCTGACCCAGCGATCCGAGGGTAGGCCACCGCTCACCTCCATCCAATCGGCGCCGCTGCTGCGGGTCACGTACACGTGGCCGTCGTCGGTCCCAACCCAGAGCAAGCCAAAGCGCAGCGGCGACTCGGCAATCACCGATATCGTCGCGAAGGGCACGTCACCGCGATTCTCGCTCTTGCTGAGATCGTCGCTCAGCGCCGTCCACGTGACGCCCTGATCCATCGTCCGATAGAGCTTGTTGGCGCCGAAGTAGAGCACATCGGCGTTGTGGGAGGACAGAAGGATCGGCGTCAGCCAGTTGTAGCGGAGCGGTTCATCCAGGACGCCGTTGCGAGGCTTCACCCGCTGGCCTCCTCCCGGTCCGCGCCGGAAGTAGTTGCCGAACTGCGAGCCGGCATAGACGGTCGCGTTGTCGCGCGGGTCGATCTGCGCCCACATGCCGTCGCCTCCGCCCACGCGCTGCCAGTTGGCCGAGACGTTCGGACGAGTCTGGCTCGAACCTCTCAGCACGCCGTTGTCTTGAAGACCGCCGTAGATGTTGTAAGGATCGGCCATGTCCACGGAGACGGTGTAGAACTGACCGACGGAAACGGACGCCAGGCCCAGCCACGTCTTCCCGCCGTCCCATGTGACGTCCAGGCCGCCGTCGTTACCGAGGATCAGATGCTGCGGGTGGTCCGGGTCGATCCACAACGCCTGGTGGTCGCCGTGGACCCTGCGGCCTGCGATCTGTTCCCAGGTCACACCGCCGTCGCCCGACGAGATTAGCGGGACACCGAGGATGTACACGCGGTCCACGTCATCCGGCGCGGCTCGAATCTGCCCGAAGTAGTATCCGTAGGTATAGACGACCTGCCGTATCGGCTCCGGGTTCATCCGCCGCCAGCTGGCCCCGGCATCGTCCGAGCGCCAGACCTCGATCCCACGGATATCGGCAGCGAAGAGAGCCGCATTGGCATCCTCGAGCGCGCTCCGCAGATCATCCATCGTGATCGAGTCGCTGCGCACGGCCGCGATGAGCTTCTTCGCGTCGAGACGGGGGTCGAGGTCGCTGCCGCGAATGAAGCTCTCGATCTCCTCGGGATCCTGCCTGAGGAATTCGTCCTTGCTCATGTCGCGCAGGCGCTTGGCCGTCACCGCTCCGCTCCCCAGGTCCCACTCCTCTTCTGGAAGCGATGCCTGGTTGTCCACCGAGGCGTAGAGCACGTTCGGATTCGCCGGCGTCACCGCAACGCCGACACGGCCCACGTGCTCACCGCGCGGAAACCCACCGCCCATGCGCTCCCAGGTGTCGCCACCGTCGCTCGACTTCCAGATCGCTGTGCCGTCGCCGCCTTCCACGAAGTTCCACGGGCGGCGGGAACGCTCCCAGGCCGCAGCGTAGATCACGTCGGGATTGCCGGGCTGGAATGCCATGTCGGCGAAGCCGGTGATGTCGTTCTCGCCGGCGAGCACCTGCTCCCACGTATCGCCGCCATCGACCGAACGATAGACGCCTCGCTGGCCGCCCGGCGTGTAGAGCTTGCCGAGCGACGCGACGAAGACGCGATCGGAGTTCCGCGGGTCGATCAGGATGCGACCGATGCGGTCGGTCCCCTCGAGGCCTACGGACACCCACGTCTCGCCGCCGTCGTCCGTGCGGAACACACCAGCCCCGCCGTAGGACGAACGTGACGAGTTGTTCTCACCGGTTCCCACGAACAACCGCTGCGGGTTGGAAGCATCGAGCGCCATGTCCCCGATGATGATCGACGGTTGGTCGTCGAAGAGTGGCTCGAAAGAGATGCCGTTGTTCGTGGTCTTCCAGACGCCGCCGGAAGCGTAAGCCACGTAGAAGGTGTAGGGTTCGCCCGGCACGGCCTCTATGTCCACAAGCCGGCCGCCTTGGACTACGGGTCCGACGTCTCGCCACTCGAGCCCCTTGAAGAGCGTCGTCCGCTTTAGCTCTTGATGTCGCTCCCAAGCCGCTCGCTGGGCCTCGACGGTCGCGGGGCCCGTCGGCTGCGGTCGCTGCTGGGCAACGGCCTCACCGGCGAAAGCGAGGACCAGGGCAATAGCACACACGTATCGCAGCATGGTCAGCACTCCGATCCTGAAACGGTTTTGGTTGGTGGCGATTAGGGCACCCGGGCAGAAGGAGCCCGGCTGCGTCGCGGCAACTTAGGGCGCTGAAAGGCAGGAGTCTACCGGGCGCCCTCGTTGAGCCAGGCGATGATGCCCTCCGGATCGGTTCCGAGCCGAGTCGCCTCGTCCCGCAGTCGCGCGTCGGGATCGAGGTCAACCCCCCTCTCCCGCAGTATCGCCAGCGCCAGCTCGAGATCCGCTTCGTACCGCTCGGCGTATTGCCGCAGCGAAAGACGTCCGAGCCCGGAGTACGGCATGGCGAACGGACCCACTGGCTCGCTCGCAGTGGACTCCTCGGCTCCTACCGATCGTGGTCTGGCCACTGACAGGACGATCTGGGCCAGAGCTTGCGGCGTCGTGGAATTGGTGCGGGCGATCTCGATCAGCTGCTGCGACTCGTCCTCGACTTCGATACCCGCTTCCCTCACCGCCGCCATCGCTTCGGCGCAGTCGATGGTCACCAACCTTTGGTGCTCCAACCGCTCGAAATCCTCCATACCGCGGCAGAACCGGTCCAGCGGGCTGAGTTCCGCGTGCCCCCACGGCGGCGAGCCGCTCGTCGCCTCCCAGTAATCCTTGACTGCCTCGCCCAAGCCCAGAAACTGCTGGAATGGGAACAACCCGGCCAGCGTGCCGACGAAGAACAGGCCGCTCAAGGCGAGGGCGACCGAGAACTCCGGTGTGGACATCCGGACCTTCTTCGTGCGGTCCTTCAGGTAATTGACGATTGGCTTCCAGTTGAGGACGATGTGCCAGACTCCCACAACGAGGAACAGTGCCATGAAAGTCGCGTGGACGGCGACGTACTGGTCCCGCGACAGGCCCAGCATCCGCCAGCCACTCCAGTAGGCGATACGGCCCTGCGGCGAAAAGAAAAGCATGATACCGGTAAGCGCGAGGAAGACGAAGGAGGTGAGCACCGTAAACGTGACGAGCCTTCTGACTTTCATGCCAGCCCTCTGCGATATTGAAAACGCGATTTCGACTGACCGAGTCAGAACAAGCTACGCGACGCCGCCAGCGATGAAACCCTTCGCGGCCAACAGCCCGCTCGCGAACGCGCCCTCGACGCGGTCACCATTCAGCCAGTCTCCGCAGACCGCGCCTCGCGCGTCCGGGTCGAACAGACAGCCGGCGCCGTCTGGTCGAGCTGAGCGGGCAAAGCGCCAGCGGTGAGCGTCAAGGTGTAGTGGTTCTTGATACGGCCAATCGCCGATTTGGAAGAACGACGTCAACAACTCGCAAGCGACTTCGGTGCGGTCCCGCTCCAGGTTGCGCTGGGACCAATCCGGGCCCGCCTGCAAAACCCAGCACTCGGCCTCGGTCGGCCGTCCGGGCTTGCCCGAATTTCGGGCCGCCCAAGCGAGGTCTCGACCGTTGATGAACGCGCCGTCGAACTCGGAACCGACTGGCCGCTCGAAGGCTGCCATCACGCTCCAACACGGTTGCATCTCCACCGCAGCGCACGTAGCTGCGAGCAGCGGAGCAGAGTCGCGTAGCAGGTCGGCGCTCTGGGGCGCCGGCGCTGAGATCACGACGCCCGCGAAGCCATCGTGCCTGTCCCCATCTTCGAAGACCAAGCGCCAGCTCGCCCCTCTCCTCTCGATCTTCTTCACTTGAGCGCGGAAGCGAACATCAAGGCCGGCGGCCAGCGCGCGGGCCGGCGCCGACATTCCCGGCACTCCGACGTAGCGCGTCGGTTCGCCTTTCTCGACCATCGACCCGCCCTCGCCTAGTTCGACGATCCGCCCCGACCAAGGCTGCACGACCCCTTCGCTCGACCATTTCTGCACCTCAGCCCTGAAGCGAGCGTCGCGGGCAGTGAAGTATTGAGCCCCGTGGTCGAAGTGGTAGCTGCCGCTCCGCCGCGTTGCCGCTCGGCCGCCGGCTCCCCGCGCCTTCTCGAATACTTCGACGGCGACGCCAGCGGCAGCCAGCTCTCGGGCGCACGCCAGACCGGACAAGCCGGCTCCGATCACGGCGATCTTGGCTAAATCGCTCACCGGGATTCGATTAGTTCAGGCGGCTCCGTCCCAGCATGCGAGCCGCTTTCGCTCCACTCAGGCGCAACGCCGTAGAGCCGCTGACGCTGGCCGCGTCTACCGCGCGCCCACCTTCGACAAACTCTACGACACCGGCCACGGCCAGCCGCCGGGCCACCATGTAGGTGAGATCAAGCAGGGCACGCCACCCGTCCCCGCCCACTGCCAATGCGGCCTCCGACAGCGTCACCGTAGCTCCTGGTCCACGTGATGCCAGCAATCGGAGAATGGAACCCTCGACGGCCAGCTCGAGCCCCTCTATCAAGACTTCGTAGTCCTGCGTACTCTTTCTAGTCGACATGCGGCGCTCCTCTCGAAAGGGTCAACCGCCAGCTCACATCCATTAATCTGGCCCTGCTTCACCTAAATGTCAATAATTTGTCCAACTAAATAGTTAGACAAACAAGAAACAGATAGGGTTGCCCGCCGCGAATTCACCCATCCATGGCCTGGGACCCACCGAACTCTTCGCGCAGCGAATCCGTGTCCCAGCCCGCGTCCCGCTCGTCCGGCTGCCAATGCAACTCGTCGAGCAGGATCTGCTCGAGCGACTGAATACGCTGCTTAGCCTCGCTCAGGTACTTGCTCTGGTCGTGGCGCATCTGGGCCAACTCGACCACCGACTCCTCGTCGTGCCGCCTGAAAGTGCGGGCGGCCCGGTGGGCCTGATAGGACCTGGCGCCCAGAAGGCGTAAGGCATCGACTCCCAAGCGAAGCGAAGTATCCAGCGTTTCTCGGTAGACGTGTTGTACGCCGGCATCGAGAAGCTCGTAGGCTTCGGTTCGACCTGCCGCCCGGGCCAGGATCGTCAGGTGCGGGAAATGCTTCTTGATCGTGCTGACCAGGCCGAGCGTGCGCTGGTGATCGTCGACGGCCAGGATCAACAGCCGCGCCTGTTCGGCGCCGGCGGACCGCAGCAAGTCCCGTCGGGACGCGTCGCCGTAGAAGACCTTGAGCCCCAGCTTGCGCAATAGCTCGACGTGGTCGGAGTCGTACTCCAGGACCGTGGCGCCCACGCCGTTTGCCCGCAGCAAGCGGCCGACCACGCTGCCGAAGCGGCCGAAGCCAGCGATGATGACCGGGTTGTGCTCGTCGATCGCGTCCGCTTCTCCCTTCTCGCGCTCGCGGGTGCCGAATCGCGGCTGTACCAGCCTTTCGTTCAACAGCATCAGCAGCGGCGTCACGGCCATCGAGATAGCGACCACAGCGATGAGTGGATTAGCCACGTTCGCTGTAATCACGCCGTGCTGCGCCGCGAACGAAAAGAGGACGAAAGCGAACTCGCCGCTCTGGGCCAAGGAGAAGGCGAAGAGCAGGTTCTGATCGAGTCCCATGCGGAAGAAACGGCCGAGGCCGATTAGCACGACGAACTTGAGCAGGATCAGCGCACCCACGAGGCCAGCCACCAAGCCCGGCCGCTCCGCGATCAGGCCGAAGTCCACGGACGCTCCCACCGCGATGAAGAAGACGCCCAGCAACAGACCTTTGAATGGATCGATGTCCGCCTCCAGCTCGTGGCGGTACTCGCTGTTGGCCAACACCACGCCGGCCAGAAAGGTCCCCAGGGCAGGGCTCAACCCCACCAGCGCCATGAGCAACGCGATGCCGATCACCAGCAGCAGGGCCGCCGCCGTGAAGATCTCCCTGAGGTGCGTCTGCGCGATGAAGCGGAAGATCGGTCGCATGAAGTAGCGCCCCCCCACGACTATCGCGGTTACGGCTCCCAGAACCGCCAGCGTCTCGGCCCAGGCGGGCAGGCTCTGCACCCAGGCTTGCTTGTGGGCCGCAGCCTCCGCAGCGCCCGCACCCCCAGAGGACGCGGCTAGCAGCGGCAAGATGGCAAGCATCGGTATGACCGCGACGTCCTGGAAGAGCAGCACAGCGAACGAGCTTTGGCCGCCGTCGCTCCCCATCAGCCCTTTCTCCGCCAGCGTCTGTAGCACGATCGCCGTTGACGACAGGGCGAGAATCATCCCGACCGCCACAGCCGTTCCCCACGGCAGCGAGACGGCGACGCCGATCGCGGCGATCAGCGCGGCCGTGATGCCGACCTGCAGGCCGCCGAGGCCCAGGATCGGGCCGCGCAGACGCCAGAGCAGCGAAGGCCGTAGCTCCAGCCCGATAAGGAACAGCATCATCACCACGCCGAATTCGGCAAAGTGCAACACGTCCTGGCCCTCTTCGCCGACGAGGCCGAATCCGAATGGGCCGATGACCATGCCGGCGATCAGATAGCCGAGCACCGAGCCGAGCCCCAAGCGCTTCGCGATGGGCACCGAAACCACCGCAGCGCTCAAATAAACGAAAGCCTGAAAGAAGAGTCCCTGACCGTACATACCGCCCGCTCAGCTCCTGATGATTGAGTCCAGATCGGAGTTCAGGCGTGCCTTTCCCCGCGCCGCTTCGAGGTCCAGCTCACCGTCCCGCAACGCTTCCAGTGCCCGCCTAAGGTCGCGCGCATACGCTTCGATTTCGGGCTGCCCCACCCCATGCGTGCCGTGCACCACGAAAGGCGGCAGGTAGTCCATGCCGCACAGGTAGGCCGTCTGCTCGATAGGGGCGAGCAACTGGCGCATGGTGAACCGGTTGTACCCGTCCTGCTGGTAGGCGACTTCGCGCCCGCCCGTGGTGACGACGCTGAGCACCATCTTCCCGCGCAAGGCCGTTCCCGCATGGCCGTACGCCCAGCCGTGCTCCAGCACCAGATCCTGCCACTCCTTCAGTATCGCCGGCGTGCTGTACCAGAAGAACGGATGGTGGAGAACCACGACATCGTGGGCTTCGAGCAAGCCCTGCTCGCGCTTCACGTCGATGTCGAACTCGGGATAGGCCTCGTAGAGATCGTGAAAGGTCACTCCATCCATATCACGGACTGCGCGCACCAGCACTTCATTCACCCGCGACTTCTCCAGCGCCGGGTGCGCGAAGAGTACTAGAATCCGATTGGCAAGCTCGCTCATATGTCGGTCCCCGCTTTCGGGACGTTCGTGGCAGTAGGCGACTGGATCATCTTAGACCGGGACGAAAACTCTGAGTCTACCCAACGCCCGAGGATCTTCAAGTGGCGCCGGCCCCTCGTCACACAACTTCGGCGTTTCCACTGGCTGGGTTGCGAGAAGCCGCTATCATTGAGTCTCGTACTCACGGACCGGACAACAGCGCGCAAACATGATCGAACTCGAGAATTCTTCGAAGCGGCCACAGATCGCCCTGGGCATCGTCGCGACCGTGGTGGCGGTGAAGCTACTCCTCCACCTCGCTACGAACGCCTTCACCCCCTACGAGTTCCACCGCGACGCGTTCCTGTATATAGCGATGGGGGAGCACCTCCGCCTTTTCACGATGGATTTTCCGCCCGGCATCGCCATGCTGTCTCAGCTGACGCGAGGCCTGCTGGGAGACTCGCTATTCGCGCTGCGTCTTCCAATAGCCCTAATCAGCACCGGGCTCGCCGTACTCGCCGTACTCACGGCGCGTGAGTTGGGGGGTGGCCGCTTCGCTCAGGGACTCGCGGCGCTGGCGGTCCTCGCAAATGTCCTCTACCTGCGAGCCGGGACTCTCTTCCAGCCGGTCGCGCTGGATCAGTTCTGGTGGACGCTAGGGCTTTTCGCGCTGGTCAAACTCGCTACAACAGAAGAGCCGCGCTGGTGGATCGTCTTCGGTAGCGCGTGTGGCCTAGGGCTTCTCTCGAAGTTCAGCATGCTGATCTTCGGCTTTGCCGCCTTTCTAGCACTACTAGCAACGCCGGCGCGCAGCGCTTTGCGGACGCGCTGGCCCTGGATGGCCGCCGGGATCGCGCTCGTGCTTGGCAGCCCATCGTTCATCGGTCAGATCAGGTTGGGGTGGCCGCTCTTCGATCAGATGGGCGACTTGCGGAGCGCGCAGCTGGCTCGCGTGTCTCCCCTGGAGTTCATCGTTGAACAGCCGCTCATGGGGCTGGGCTTCGTCGTCGCGGTCGTCGGCGTCGCCGCCCTGAGCTTCGCGCCCTCGTGGCGACGCTATCGAGCGGTGGGTTGGACGGTTGTGTTTGCCTTCCTGACGCTTCTCGTCCTGCGGGGCAAGGACTACTACCTTGGCCCGACCTATCCGGTCATGTACGGCGCGGGCGCGGTCGTGCTCGAGCGGTTCCGCCTACCCAGGTGGGGAGCCGTAGCCCGCTGGGGAACGGTAGCCCTGGTCGCCGGGTACGGAGCGCTCACGCTGCCGCTCGGGCTGCCCATACTGGCGCCGGCGGCGATGGAAACTTACCTGGCGTGGCTCAGCTCCGAGGGAGCGACTGAGACCAACATCGGTGAGCAGGAGCGGCTCCCCCAGGATTACGCCGACATGCTGAACTGGCGAGAACAGGTCGAGGAAGTAGCCCGGGTGTATCACGCCCTACCGCCCGACGAACGCGAGCGAGCCGTCATCCTGGCCAGCAACTACGGGGAGGCCGGCGCTATCGACTTCTATGGCCCGCGGTACGGGATACCGAAAGCCCGCGCCTTCGTGGGGACGTACTGGTTCTTCGGCCCCGGCGACCTTCCCGGCGATGTGATCATTCTACACGGATTCCGAGACGACGACTTCCGCACGTTCTGCGGTACGAAGACGGCGGCCGGCTTCGTCACCCATCCCTACGCCGTGGCGGAGCAGCGCGATCTCACCGTCTACGTCTGCCGCGAACCGCGCCAGACGCTGCAGGAGCTGTGGCCACAACTCGAGGGCGAACAGTGACCGGTTTGCCGTCAGAGGAGAGCACATGGAACTGAGCACGCTGGCCAATCTAGCTGAGATCATCGGAGTCATCATCGTCATTGGCGGTCTGTGGTTTGCCGTCGTCCAGCTGCTGCATTATCGGCAGCAACGCCGGGACATGGCGGCAATAGAGCTCGCACGCTCCTTCCAGAACCCGGCTTTCGCCCAAGCCCTCCGCCTGGTCCTGTCACTGCCCGACGGCATTCGTGCGCAGGAGTTGCGCGAGCGGGATCCCACCTACGAGAACGCCGCCATCCAGGTCAGCCTTACTCTGGAGTCGGTGGCCGTCATGGTTCACCGTCATATCGTAGATCTGGACGTGGTCTGGGATCTCATGGGGGGCATCCTCCTGGACGCCTGGGGTAAACTCAGCGCCTGGGCGGGCGATGTCAGGACCGAGCAGCGGCAGGAGAAGTTCGACGAGTGGATCCAGTGGCTGGCCGAGCAGATGCGACGCCGCAAGGTCGAGACCGGCGCCCTGCCCGCCTATCGGCTTCACGAGGATTGGAATCCCTGAGCGGAAGATCCGGCACCGTCGCCAG
Source organism: Gemmatimonadota bacterium (assembly GCA_039588015.1). GTDB lineage: Bacteria > Gemmatimonadota > Gemmatimonadetes > Palauibacterales > KS3-K002 > JASFMO01. The sequence goes on from JBDHAS010000079.1 coordinate 10,503, forward strand.
GCGTTAGCCAGATCGCTTCCGAAGCCCGTGTGACGGCTGGCCGACCGCGTCTTTTCAGAACGGCCTTCCAGCCCCAAGTTAGTCGCTCTGGAATGCAGACAACTAGGGAAACCAGACTTGGCCTAATCGGCTCCGCCGGGGGCAGAGGCCGGAGGTGAAATCGTGGGTGGATTCTTCGGAGTGGTGTCCGATGTCGATTGCGTCGCCGACCTATACTACGGCACCGATTACCACTCGCATCTGGGAACGATGCGTGGTGGGCTAACGGTAAGGAACAGTCAGGGCTTCACACGTTTCATCCACGACATCACCAACTCGCAGTTCCGCAGCAAGTTCGAAGACGAACTACCCAAGCTGCACGGTAGCACGGGGATCGGAGTCATCAGCGACTACGAGGACCAGCCCTTGTTGGTCGGGTCGCATCACGGTCGCTACGCCATCGTCACCGTCGGCAAACTCGACAACCTAGACAACCTCGTCGCATCGGTCCTGAGCAAACGCGGGGCGCATCTTCTAGAGATGAGCGGCGACGAGCCGAATCCAACCGAGGTCGTCGCCAACCTCATCGACCAGGGCGAGACGCTGGTGGAAGGAATCCGATACGCCCAGGAGAAGATCGAGGGGTCGTGCTCCATCCTGCTCCTGACCGAGGACGGCGTCTACGCGGCACGCGACCGCATGGGACGCACCCCGATTGCTATCGGCGAGAAGCCGGGCGCCTACGCGGCGACGCTCGAGACCTGTGCTCTGCCCAACCTGGGTTTTCAGGTTACCCGGTACCTGGGACCGGGTGAAATCGTGCACATAACGCAAGACGGCGTCGAGCAGGTCGGCCTACCTGGAGACCGCATGCAGATCTGCGGCTTCCTCTGGGTCTATTACGGATATCCCGCGTCGAACTACGAGGATATCAACGTAGAGGTCGTGCGCTACCGCTGCGGCCGCTACCTGGCCAAGCGCGATGACGTCGAAGTCGATATAGTCGCCGGTATCCCGGACTCCGGAACCGGCCACGCCATCGGCTACGCCAACGCCGCCGCCATCCCATACAGCCGCCCGTTCGTGAAGTATACGCCGACGTGGCCGCGCAGCTTCATGCCGCAAGACCAGCGAGTACGTGACCTGGTGGCGCGGATGAAGCTCATCCCGATCCGCGAGATCATCGATCGCAAGCGTCTGCTTTTCTGCGAGGACTCCATCGTCAGGGGCACACAGCTGCAAGACATCATCCGCCGGATCTTCGACCACGGCGCGGAGGAAGTGCACATGCGGCCCGCCTGCCCGCCGCTCGTTTTCAGCTGCAAGTTCCTGAACTTCTCGCGCTCCAGATCGGAGTTGGACCTGGCCGCGCGGAAGTCGATCAAGGAGCTGGAGGGCGACGCGCCCGTGAACCTGGAGAAGTACTCCGAGACCGACTCGGAGCCGTTCTGCGCCATGGTCGAGAAGACGCGCGAGAGATTGGGACTCACCTCGCTTCGCTATCAACGGCTCGACGACCTCGTCGCCGCCATCGGCTTGCCGAAAGAGCGGGTCTGCACCTACTGCTGGGACGGCGTCGAGCCCTAGAAACCCGCGCCACCAAGCCATCGTAGTGCTCCAGGAGGGCTCGACGTTGAGGCGTCGAGCTTTGGTGCTGAGTCGCCCCAACTCTCACCGCACTCGATGGGTACGATGGACCAACTACGCAAAGATCTCGCCTTCGCCGTACGCATGTTGTTCCGGCGGCCCGGCCTCTCACTGATAATCGTCGTCACCTTCGCCCTCGGTATCGGGCTCACCTTCGCCGTCTTCAGCATCGTCAACGGCGCTCTCTACAAGGGACTCCCCTTCGAAGACGCCGGCCAGCTGATGGCTGTGGGACGAACCGACGAAGCCCGCAACATACAGTTCATGAACGTCAGCGTACACGACTTCGTGGATTGGACCGAACAGCAGACGACGTTCGAAGGGCTGACGGCTATCAGCATCCAAAACGTGAACCTTGCAGGCAATGAGCGGCGTCCGGTCCGCTACACGGGCGCGTTCGTCAGCGCCAACCTGTTCGACATGTTGAAGGTTCGACCCGCCTTAGGACGGGCGTTCCGACCAGGCGAGGACCGCCCCGGGGCCGACCCGGTCATCATCATCGGCCACGATGTCTGGCAGCAGCGATTCGATGGCGCGCCCGACGTCGTCGGCCGGACGATCCGCGCCAATGGCCAGGCTCGCACCGTCATCGGCGTGGCGCCCGAGGATTTCATGTTCCCGGACCGGGAACAGGCGTGGGTGCCGCTGGAGATCGATCCACAGGCGAGCCCGCGCGGCGAAGGGCCATCCTATCTGGTAGTCGGTCGGCTGAGCCGCGACGCGTCTCTCGATGAAGCGAACGCCGAATTGGCAACTATCGCCCGACGCCTCGAGCAGGAGTATCCGGAGAGCAACGAGGGGATCGGCGCCACCGTTCGCACCTTCAATTCGCTAATGTTGGGCGGTCAGGCGGCCGCCCTGCTGCACACCATGCTCGGCGCCGCCATTGGCGTGCTGCTAGTCGCCTGCGCCAACGTCGCGAACTTGCTGATCGCCCGCGCATCCACGAGGTCTCGCGAGGTCGCGGTGAGGTCGGCGCTCGGTGCCAAGCGCGGCCGCGTGATCACGCAGCTCATGACCGAGGTCGTCGTTCTGTCGATCGTGGGTGGCGCCCTGGGACTGGTCCTTGGACACTACGGCCTGGCCTGGTTCAATGCCGTTACAAACGTGGAACCGCCACCTTTCTGGATCACATTCGGCCCCGATCACCGCGTGGCGGCATTCATCATCGCGGCTGTGGCCTTCTCCGCCCTGTTCTCGGGTTTGGTGCCGGCGTTGCGCGCGACGGGCGGTAACGTCAGCGAGGCCCTCAAGGACGAGGCGCGCGGGTCATCGAGCTTCCGGCTGGGCAGGTTCAGCGCTGGTCTCATCGTGGCCGAGGTGACCCTCTCGTGCGGCCTGCTGATCGTCGCGGGCCTGATGATCAAGAGCGTGACGAGACTCAAGACCCGGGATCTACCCTTCACCGTGGAGAGCATCTTTACGGCGCGGCTCAGACTGCCGGCGGATGAGTATCCCGACACGGCAGCGCGGGTCGGCTTCTACGAAGAGCTTCTGCCCCGTTTGAACGCGATACCCGGCGTTCAAGCCGCAACGCTGTCGGACGGGCTGCCGGCCACCGGCAATGGAACGCGCGTCTTCGAGGTCGAGGGCATGTCCTACGCGACCGACGAAGACTACCCGATCGCCCGTGAAGGGATCGTAACGCCCGGTTACTTCGAGACCTTCCAGACGCCGATCCTTCAGGGTCGGGCCTTTTCGGTGATGGACCTGAGCGAGAGCCAATCCGTCGCCATCGTCAACGAGACCTTCGTACGGACTTTCTTCCCCGAGGGAGACGCGCTGGGCCGACGGGTCCGTATGGGCCGCCGCGATACCACGGCGCAGTGGCTCAGCGTGATCGGCGTCGTACCGGACATGCTGATGGAGGGAATGGCCAACCCCGAGGCCAGCCCGGCGGGTTTCTACATCCCGATCTCGCAGAGCGGCGTCGGTACGTTCGTTAGTGTCGCTCTGCGAACACCTGGGCAACCTATGACGGTCACGCGGGACGTACGCGCTGCCGTCGAGGCGATGAACCCCGACCTGCCCATCTACGAAGTGCTGTCGATGGACGATGCCATCGCCAAGGAGACTTGGTTCTACTGGATCTTCGGCGGGCTGTTCATGGTGTTCGGTATCATGGCCCTCTTCCTGGCCGCCGTGGGCCTCTACGGTGTCATGTCGTTCGCCGTCAGCCGCCGCACCCAGGAGATGGGCATCCGCATGGCGCTGGGAGCCGACGCACCGAATCTGATCAGGCTGGTGATGCGACGCGGCACGATTCAGCTTGTCGTCGGTATCGCTCTGGGCGTCGGCCTGGCCGCGGTTGCCGCCAACCCGCTGCAGTTCATCCTGTACGAGGTCGACGTGCGCGACCCGACGGTCTTCGGCACGGTTGTCGCAGTCTTGGCATTGACGGGCCTGCTGGCGAGCCTCGTACCGGCTCGCCGGGTCACCAGGGTCGACCCGGTGGCCGCGCTCACGGCCGAGTAGACTTTCGGGAGTAGACTTGCTCCGTCGGCTTGGCAGGCAGCGTGTTTTGCTAAGTCGGCCTTGATACCCGCCACTGCCCAGGAAATCGTCTAGGCCGCGGCCGAGCCGGTCCTGAGGACCCTCTGGTACCCTTGGGGTGTAAAGCCGGCCGCCTTTGATGATCCGGCTCGCCCGGCCCGTCAGAAAGCCTGTGGCAGGCGTGCCGCACCGCATCCGTCGCGGGCCAGCGACGGGAAACCCGAAGCGGCGAACAGCCTGTCAGTTGGCAAAGCCATACGCTCGTGGCTATCTTTGAGGCGAGGATCGATCGCGCGATGGTCTACCTCGCCTGTGGCAACCTCGAATTCAGGACCGTTTGAGACAGCGAGGAGACACATTCCAATGCTCACGCCCAGTCGCCCCCCGGCCAGACGTCTCCGGATCTTCGGGGTCTGCATCCTCACTGTGGCAGCCGCCTGCAGCAGGGACACCTCGAGCCCGGACCCGTCGGTCATCTTCATCAAACAGCCCACTACAGCGACCGCCGGCGAGCCCATCCAACCGCCCGTCGAGGTCATGGTGCGAGACGCGTCGGGTGGGGCCCTCAGCGGAACTGTGACTCTGGCGCTCGAGCCCAACCCTTGCGAATGGCACCTAGCGGGCACCCTCGCGGTGGAAGTCATCGACTCAACCGCGCGCTTCGGGGATCTGGCTCTGGACAAGGTGGGGCGAGGATATACGCTCCGGGCTTCTTCCGATGGCGCGAGTACCATGAGCGCGCCGTTCGGCGTGCGCAGCGGCATCGTGACGGAGCCCGTAGTCCTCGAGAACGAGCCCGTAGTCCTCGAGAACGTCCTCTGCCTCAAGCCGAACCCACAGGGCGACGGCGAATCGCTCACGTACATACCCGAAGACGACATGTTCTGGATCGCGGACGACAACCAGGAGTCGATCTTCGAAGTCGACCGTCGTACCGGCGCCTATGGCTCGCAGATCACGCTGGACATGATCCTCGCCGCACTGCCCGATGCCGGCCAGTGCGACGATGGCGACGGCGACCCGGACACGGAGTGTTCGTACGTGAGCGAGTTCGAGCTGTTGGCGTACGACCCGGTCGGGCGAATCCTGTATGTCGCCAATTCGGTCAATACGCCGACCGACAGACCGGCCATCTTTCGGCTGACCAAGGGCGGGTGCGCCGGATGCTTCACGCCGGATAGCTGGCAGCCCCTTTCCGTCGGGCCCTCGTACAGGAGCGTCATCGTGGTGGCGGGCCAGCTATACCTCGCACTTGGTGACGACATCTATGCCTACGACTACGACACGAACGAGCTAGCCACCGTCGACGAGGATGGGGACTCGCTCCCCCCGACCTACTCGACACCCAGTTCAGTGGTGGCCCTGAGTTTCGACGGGACGCATATGTGGATCCTCACCAGGAACCGTGTCCTCCACCAGGTCGAGTGGGTCACGCGTTCCGAGGTCCAGAATATCGAGCTCGACGCGTTCGGCTTCTCTCTGCCGCGGGGGCTGGAGATCGTGAACGATACGATTTACGTCCTCGAGGGCGACGTTCCCAACCCGATCTACGTGCTCAGCCAGCGCTAGGCCCGGCGCGCTAGGCTCACGTCGACATTGATCAACCCCCATCCCTAGCTCCTCATCTGCCCTTCAGATATACAGTCTGGCGTCGATCTTGCGATCCACGACCCATGTAGCGGTACGCTGCGCCGCCCAGCATAGAGAGCCGGACGAACTCCCGCCTCCATGTCTGGCGCCTCTCAATAGCACACCGGTCTCGCGCCGGCAGTTGGCGTTCCAGGAGTCCGAAGAGCTCTTGGCCTAGCGGGTCGAGCCGTTTCAAGGTGCGCTTGCACTTCCGGGCGACGCACGGCCGACTGGGGACGATGATGCGGTTTAGACGAATACACCGCGAAGCATGTGGCAGGTGTGCTGCACCGCTCCCGTCGCGAATGAGCAACGGGATACTGGTTCAGGCTACGGCTTTGAGACAGCGAGGAGACATATTTCGATGCCCAAGCCCAGTCGCCAATCGTCCCCTCGCCCCTGGATCTATGCCGTCTGCGTCATGCTCGGAGCGGTAACGGCCTGCGGTGGAGACGCCGCAGGTCCACAAGCGTCGGTCGAATTTATTACCCAGCCCAGCACAATGATCGCCGGCCAGCCCATCCAGCCGGCGGTCGAAGTCATGGTGCGCGGTCCGTTTGGCCATCCCCTCGGCGGAACCGTGACCCTGGCGCTCGACCCCAACCCCTGCGAATGGCACCTCGCAGGGACGCTCACGGTAGAGATCATCGACTCCACCGCGCGATTCGGGGATCTGACGCTGGCCATAGTGGGTCAGGGGTATACCCTACGCGCTTCTTCCAATGGGGCGAGCGCTATGAGCGAGCCCTTCGACGTGGAGAGCGGCGTCACGACCGGGCCCCTGAGGCTCGAGAACGTCCTCTGCCTCGAGATAGGCCTCCTTGGCGACGGCGAATCCCTCACCTACGTACACCAAGACGACAGCTTCTGGATCGCGGACGACAACCGAGAGACGATCCACGAAGTCGACCGCCGGACCGGCGTCTATGGCCGGCAGGTCACGATAGACACGATTCTCGTGGCGCTGCCCGAGGCCGGGCAGTGTGACGACGGCGACGGCGACCCGAACACAGCGTGTTCGTACGTGGACAATTTCGAGTTGCTGGCCTACGACCCGGTCGGGCTTTCATTGTATGTCATCAATACCGTCGACGTACCAACCGACGGAGCGGCCATCTTCCGCCTGAAGAAGGAGGCGTGCGCGGGGTGCTTCACGCCGGAGAGCTGGCAGCCCCTACCCGTCGGGCCGTCCTACCGTAGCATAGTCGTTGCAGATGGCCAAATGTACCTGGCGGTCCGCGACCGCATATATCCCTACGACTATGACACCAACCAAGTGGCCACGGTCGACGTCAACGGGGACTCGCTCCCTCCGGCCTACGCTACCCCCAGCCAGGTGGCGGGCCTGAGCTTCGATGGCACGTTCATGTGGATCCTCACGAGGAGTCGCATCCTGTATCAGGTCGAATGGGGCACGCGTACCGAGGTCCAAAGTCACGACCTGGACGCGTTCGGCTTCTCCCTGCCCCGAGGCGTGGAGACCGTGCGCGATACGATCTACGTCCTCGAGGGCGAGGTTCCCAACCCGATCTACGTGCTCAGCCAGCGACAGCCTTGACGCGTCGGGATCTTTAGGCGCGGTCCACCGGCAACACCCCTGTCTCCCAAAGTGTCTTTGGACGAATTCTGTGGCGTCAATCTTGCGGCCGATAACAAATGTCGTGGTTCGCTGCGCCGCTCAGTACGGGGCGCCGGACGAACTCCCGCCTTAATCCCGCCTTAATGTCTGGCGTATCTCATAAGCACAGCGGCCTCACTGCGATGATCGGCTCACCCGGATGCATCGCGGGGCATGTGGCAGGCGTGCCGCACTGCTTCCGTCTCGGGTGAGCAACGGGACGCCATTTTTGAGGCTAGGCATTCGAAACAAGAGGAGACACCTGCAGATGTCCGCTCACACTCGCCACCCATCCTCCCGCCTAATCGTCTCTGCCCTCTGTGCTACGCTCGTCGCGGTGGCGGCCTGCCGCGGGGATACCGCCGGGCCAGGCCCCACGGTCGAATTCGTTACCCAGCCCAGCTCGGCGGTTGCCGGCGAGCCCATCGATCCGGGCGTCGAGGTCATGGTGCGAGATGGATCCGGCCGTCCCCTCAGCGGAACCGTGACCTTGAACCTCGATCCCAACCCGTGTGGTTTTGAGCTCGCCGGCACCCTCACGGCGGAGGTCGACGACACCACTGCGCTGTTTGACGATCTGGTGCTGGACAAGGTGGGTCGGGGGTATACGCTCAGGGCCTCCGCCAGAGGGGCGGTTGCCATGAGCGAGCCGTTCGACGTAAAGAGCGGCGTCGTGGGAGAGCCGGTGTCCCTTGAGAACACCCTGTGCCTCAAGGTAGAACTCCACGGCGACGGCGAATCCCTCACGTACGTACCCGAAGACGGGACGTTCTGGATCGCGGACGACAACAAAGAGACGATTCACGAAGTCGACCGCCAGACCGGCGACTATGGCCAGCAGATCACGATGGACATGATCCTCGCGGCGCTGCCCGGGGCTGGGCAATGCGATGATGGTGACGGCGACCCGAACACAACGTGTTCGTACGTGGACAATTTCGAGCTGTTGACCTATGACGCAGCTGGGCGGTCACTGTACGTGATCAATACCGTCGATGTAGCAGCCGACAGACCGGCCATCTTCCGGCTGGCCAAAGGGGCGTGCGCCGGGTGCTTCACGCCGGTTAGTTGGCAGGCCCTTCCCGAAGGGCCCTCGTACAGGGCCGTCGTCGTGGCGGATGGCCAGATGTACCTGGCGCTAAGCGGCGAAATCTATCCCTACGACTACGACACCAACCAGTTGGCCACGGTCGACGCGAACGGGGACTCGCTCCCCCCGGCCTTCGCAACGCCCAGCTCGGTGGCGGGGCTGAGTTTCGATGGCACGTACATGTGGATACTCACCAGGAGCCAAAAACTATACGAGGTCGAGTGGGCCACGCGCACCCAGCAGGAGCGCTACGACCTCGCCACGTTCGGCTTCTCATTGCCGCGGGGACTGGAGATCGTGCGCGATACGATCTACATCGTCGAGGGCGATTCTCCCAACCATATCTACGTGCTCACCCAAAGCGCGCCGTAACCGGCCGCCTGATCCAGCTGGCCTAAGAAAGGGCAGCTTCGGCTGCCCTTTTCGTTTCCCTGCCCCATTGTCCGCTGCTGGGACGCCGGTTCCCGAATGCGGTCATCCAGTCCGTGATTCTACGACGAGCTCTGCCATAACTCCTTGCCAAAAAAGCAATTACGATATCGCGCTAATGGCATGCCCTATGCTTTGCGGGTCTGGAAGCGCATTTTCGGGTGCCTGAATACGTACAGACCGACGCCCGTTCGCTTCAATGCCGGCGACGGGCTCTGGGAGATAGGGTTCATGAACGGGATCGTGCGCGACATCCGCTACGCCATTCGTCACCTAGCCAAGTATCCCGCGTTCGCCGCCATCGCCGTACTGACGCTCGGCGTCGGCATCGGTGCGAACACGGTGATCTTCAGCACCGTCAACGGCGTACTACTCGAGCCGCTGCCCTACGATGGGTCCGACGATCTGGTCGGCATCTTCACGTACTTCACGCCGGAGAGCGGCTACGACTTCCCCCAGTACGCAGTTGGCTCGCCCGAGTACTTCGACTACCTCGAGCAGAGCCAGGCGATGGAGTCTGTCGCGGCGATCTCGACCGAGGCTTTGACTATCACCGCCGGCGAAGGCGAGCCGGAGATCGTCACCGCCGGCTACGTATCGTCGAGCATGTTCTCGGTGCTGCGAGAGCCGCCCCTGCTGGGCCGGACTCTGATACCGCAAGACGACGGAGCCGAACCGCAGCCGGTCTTCGTGCTGAGCTACGACCTCTGGCAGCGGCGATTCGGAGGGGACCCGGGCGTCATCGGACAGCGTCTCGACGCGGGTGTCGAGGTCTCAGAGTACGCCAGTTCGGGCGTAATCGTCGGCGTGATGCCGGAGGGCTTCGCCTTTCCGACTCAAGACACACAGGTTTGGACACAGTTGCCGCTCGACCCGGCGCGCACGTGGCGCGGCGGCCATTGGTTTTGGATGATCGGGCGCCTGGCCGAAGGTGTGACCTTCGACGAAGCCGACGCCGAGATGAAGGGGTTGATGGCACGCTGGGAAGAAGTATACCCGGACCATCACGTGGGTCACGGCCTCTATCTCATGCCTCTGCTGGACGATTACGTAGGCAACATTCGCCCCGCGCTGCTGCTGCTGTTGGCAGCGGTAGGTTTCGTTCTGCTGATAGCTTGCGCTAACGTGGCGAACCTTCTGCTGGCTCGCGCTGAAGGCCGACGCCGCGAGATCGCGGTTCGGGGCGCGCTGGGAGCGGGCCGACGCCGTCTACTGCAACAACTACTCACGGAAAGCCTCGTAATCGCTTTGCTCGGCGGCACGCTCGGCCTGATGCTGGCGCACTTCGGCGTCGATTTCCTTTTGACCCTCGAGGCCGGCACGATCCCCCGCTCGAGCGGCATCGCCATCGACTTCCGAGTCCTGTTGTTCGTCGGCGGAATCGTGGTGTTGACGACTCTGGTCTTCGGCTTGCTCCCCGCGTACCGGGCAGCCTCGGCCGACCTGTCGCCCGCGCTCAAGGAGGCGGGGTTATCGACTACAGCCGGGAAAGAGCGATTGAGCTTCGTCGGCGCTGGGCTCACGGTTAAGAGTTTCTGGGTGCTGTTCAACGAGGACCCCGGTTTCCAGAAGGAGAATCTGCTCGTCACGCAGTTCTCGCTCCCTGCTTCAGACTACACGACCGAGCGCGCGGTAGCGTTTTACTCCGAGTTGGCCGAGCGGGCCGCGGCCTTGCCGGCCGTGGTCAGCGCGGCGATCGTCTCGAGGCCTCCCATTCGCCGTGACCGATCGCAGGGGCGTTTTCATATCAAGGGCTGGCCGAGCGCGCAGGCGGGTCCCTTCTGTTGCACGGCCACTTCGGTAGCCGTCGGCGACGGGCTGCTAGAGACCCTGGGTATCCCGCTGATCCGAGGTCGCCTGCCGGACGAGACCGCCGCCGCCGATGCTGCGCCGGAGGTCGTGATCGGCGAGCGGATGGCGAACCGATATTGGCCCGGTCAGGATCCCATCGGGGAGCAGATTCGCTTCGCCGCAACGGACGGCCCGTGGCACACGGTGGTCGGCATCGTCGGCGACGTGCAATACGACGGGTTGGGTACGGAGAACCCCACCTTCTACTACGCCTACGAGCAGTGGCCGGAGATGATCCATTTCTTGCTCGGCTCGATGAGCCTGGTTGTGCGCACCGAGGGTGAGCCTGGCGCGCTGGCCGGTCCGGTCCGCGAGCTCGTCCACTCGCTCGACCCGAACCTCGTCGTTCTTCGCATGCTTGACATGGACGAGATCATCTCGCGATCGGTCGCGCGACCCCGATTCGTGATGACGTTGCTCGGGGTTTTCGCCGGCGTGGCTCTTCTGCTCGGCATGATCGGCGCCTACGGCGTCGTGTCTCACGGCGTCGCCCAACGCACCCACGAGATCGGCCTCCGCATCGCGCTCGGCGCCGACCGGGGTGAGGTGGTGGGCATGGTGATCCGGCAAGGGATGTTCACCGTGCTGATCGGGGCGGCGATCGGACTGGCCGCCGCGCTGGCGACGACGCGCGTGATGGCCGGTCTGCTGCACGAGGTGAGCCCCACCGACCTTTGGACCTTCGTCATCGTCTTGCTGGCCGTGGTCCTGGTCGCCCTGGTCGCCAGCTACATCCCGGCACGGCGGGCCAGTCGCGTCGACCCACTGGTAGCTCTGCGCGTCGAATAGATGGTGCAGGTGAACGCGACGGCTGCGAAGAACGATGGAGTACGTCATGAAGAACGCCTCCAGGCGGGTGGCCCCTCTCGTCTTCTCACTCCTTCTCGCGCCTGCCCTGATTCTCCCGTCCGCGCGGGCTGTACAGGCTCAGGAGTTCCCCGTCACAGCGACCGTCCTGGTTGACGGCAAGTTCCAGCGCTGCGAGGGAATCGCCTTCAACGGAGAGGGCGACCTGTACGTCGCCGGAAATCAGAAGCTCTGGCGGGTGACCACCGACGGCGAAGTAACGATGGTCGCCGAACTCTACACGAACCTGGGACTCGCGCCGATCGGTGACCGCGACATCCTCATGGCGGACTTCGGGCCCACCAACCGCTTCAATCACGGCCCGAACGACGACGGCATCGTCTGGCGAATCACGCCCGAAGGCGAGAAGACGAGGGTCGTGGACGGTGGAATCGGAGATCCGAACTTCGCGCTGGTCCGAGCCGATGGTTCCTCCTTCCTGGTCTCGGACGACGCCACCGACGAGATCTTCCTGGTAGCCGCCGACGGAGACATCAGCCTGTTCACAGACGCCGTCGGGCATCCTAACGGACTAGCTTTCTCACCCGACGGGTCCACCCTCTACGTCGCGCAGATCTTCACCAGCCTGCGCCCGCTGGTCGTTGATGACCGCGTCTGGGCCCTGCCGCTCGATGAGCAAGGCGCGCTGACTGGCGGGCCGGAGGTCATCGCCCGCTTGGGCACCCAAGCCGGCAACGACGGTCTGGCGGTAGACGAGTTAGGCCGGATCTACGTCGCCGCCAACGGCCAGGGGAGAATCTGGCGCATCGACCCGGACACCCATGAAGAGCTGCTGATTGCGGAGAACATGCCCGGCGTCGCCAGCCTGGCGTTCGGTCAGGGCGACTTCGACCATCACGCCATCTATGCCACTTCGACCCGGACCGGGAAAGTCTGGGAAGTGAAGGTGGGCGTAGGCGGGGCGCCGCTCCATCGCTAGGAAGCTGTCAGTTCCCGGGTCTATCCGAGAACGCCTCGGTCCTGACCGTCCGTCGCAGGCATACGACCAACCCTCAACGCGACGTGCGCGTCTGAAACGAGTAGGAGCCCCGATCGACCGCCAACTCAGGAGGATTCCGTTGAACGCCAGACACCAACCCCTCATGCGACGCGAGTCGTCCTTGCTGGTCTACGGCTTTCTGATGCTGGCGTGCCTCGCGCCGACCGAGCTTCAGGCCCAGCGCAATCGCGACAGCTGGCAGCGAGTCCCGGATGTCCTGGTGGCGCTGGCCATCGACGAAGGCAGCCACGTGGCCGACGTCGGCGCCGGCGAGGGATACTTCACCCGCCATCTCGCCCGCACGGTGGGTACGACGGGACGGGTGTACGCGGTCGAGATCAGCGATAGGGCGCTGAGGCAGCTTAGGCGCCTCGCCGACGATGAGGGCTTCGAGAACGTCGAGGTCGTCGAAGGCGACGTCGACGACCCCAAGCTGCCGGAGCGCACCTTAGATGCGATTCTGGTCGTGTCCGCCTACCACGAGATGACGGAGCACGAGGCGATGCTGGCCGGGATGTTCGCCTCGCTGAAACCGGGCGGACGCCTCGTGATGCTCGAGAGAGCTGCTGACGATTCATCCGACTCCCGCGAGCAACAGGTGAGGAGACACGAACTGAGCATCGACCTAGTGGAGGAAGAGTTCAGACAGGCGGGCTTCGACATCCTCGAGCGCGAAGAGGTCTTCACGAACCGCGGTCACCCGCAGTGGATGCTCGTCGCACGTCGCTAGGGCGTGCTCCTGTGCACGCCTGACCGACGGACCCTCAATCTGCGACGCCGTCGGAACGGGTTAGACGGAACACGCACCCGACGTTTCCATCAGGCGCCACTGCCAGCGGAACACAGACCGTCCACACATGCCAACCCACCGCTCGGGCGCCATGGGCAAGCCGCGATGAATCCGTCGCGCCGGCGGCTCGTACTGTGGTATAGGCCCGAGCCCTCGATCCAACTCGTGGAGCCGAACATGAGGTCGCTGATGAGAACCAAGGAAACGTTTGGGGCGATCGCTGTTCTCGCCTGCTTCGCTCTGACCCCGGTTTCGGCGTTGGCGCAGAAGAAGCCGGTTCAACTTTCCCTCGTCACCCCGGTCCAGATCTTCCCACCGGAGGACACCATCGCCGGAGTACGGTTGAACATCCTTTACGGACGCAACGTGGTTGTGAGTGGCCTGGACATCGGGCTGGTCAACCATACGACCGACATATCGCGCGGCGTCCAGCACGGGCTCGTGGGCATCGCAGGTAGCTTCCAGGGCATACAAGTGCACGTTGTGAACATCAGCAAAGGCAAGTTCGAGGGTTGGCAGATGGGACACGTGAACGTGAGCGACACGTTTCGGGGATTCCAGATGGGACTGGTAAACACCAGCGGAGAGGCGGAGGGGTTCCAGCTATCGCTGGTGAACTATGCGCGCAGGCTCACGGGCCTACAGATCGGTCTGCTGAACATCAACAAGGAAGGCGGGATGGTGCCCGTCTTTCCAATCTTCAACATCGGGACGGGCTCGCGCTGACCAAGCGTTCAACCGCTTTACAGTCTACAATACAGAGCTGGCTATAGGTGAGCCGCGCTGCCTACCGCTACCCGCAGTTACGTCGCCCCCTCGAAGAACTCGAGCAGCGTCTGACGCAGCTTCTCGCCGATGAGATCGTTGCCCGCCGCCACGATCGTGCCGTCGCTGTCCACCAGTATCCCGTTCGGTATTCCGACGACCTCGAATGGTTTGACAGGCTCACTCCGAATATCGTTGCCAACGTGGGTATGAAGCCACGGCATCGGCCATTTCCGTTCGCGGTAATCACGCACAGCGTCCGAGCTGCCGTCGAACGAAACGCTCAGGATCTCCAGCCCCCGCGGCGCGAACTCCTCGTACACCTGATGCAGCGTTTCCATCTCCGCCACGCAAGGGAGGCACCACGTAGCCCAGAAGTCCAGCAAATACACCCTGCCCCACAACGATTCTCTCGTGTACGTCACTTCCGGGTCGTCGAGCGAGACGAGCGCGAAGTCGGGTATCCGATTCCCGACCTTGACCATCTTGTCGGGCGCGTATGGTTTGACGAAGTATGCGCCAAGCGACTCGGGATAGTCGTCCCGCAGTCGCTGGTAGTGTTCGACGACGAGGTCCTCCAGGCCCGCTTCGCTAGCCATCCCGATCATGCCGAATAACATCAGAGACTGCATGGTCGTATCCGGATGCTGGTCAACGCCTTCCTTCAAGTAGGCCATGAATTTGTCGAAGGCACACTCTTCCTCTTGGCCGGACTTCGACGCTGATGCGGAGACCGAATCGCCGCCGCCGAGCCCGGCCGCGACGAAACCATTTACCATGTAGCTGTAGACGGACCAGATCGGCGACGTCGGTGGAACCTCCGCCAACGCTTGCCGTAGGAGTTGCGCATCGATTTCGGCGCCGTAATCGGCCAAGCGTAGCACCTCCGTGAACAGCGCCTGGCGAATCACCCAGTCCTCTTCCGCACTCGCTCTGTCCGTCAGTTCCGACAGCATGGCGTCCAGGTCGAACTCGACCGTATCAGGCGATTCGAGCGAGGCTAGGTAAGCCATGAATCGCCCCTGGCTTTCTCTCACCAACGGGTTCAGGCGTGCGAACGTCGAGCTCGAGTCCTCGAAAGCGATGATTCCTGTCTTCGACACTTCGGACCAGTGATCCCCAGGGAAGACCGGAGCGTCGGAACGTACGACCTTCGCGGGATCGAAGGCGATGGTGACCCGTCCCTCCGGCGCCCCGACGACCGAACGGTAGTGGTAGTTCTCGTCGCCACTGTAGGCGAAGCCGTCCGACTGCGTTCCGTTTACGGCATATTTGACGGCATATTGCCCTAAGCCCTGTAGGACGTTTATGAGCCCGTAGGCTACGCTGTCGGCGTCGGTCTCGATCGTCACAGCGTACGTCCCGTCCGGCCGCGCTTTCATCGGTAGGGCCGACTCAACATCCCACTCATTGAAATTGCCAAAGATCTTCACGCCGCTGAAGTCTTCGTTGTATTTGTAGGTGGGCAACTGCACATCTACACCCAGTTCCAGCGGCGGATAAGCTACGAAGGGAAGCGCCACGTTGGCGTGATCGACGCCCGAGAACTTGAGTAGGAAGAAGCCCTCTCTCTCGGTCCTGAACTCGAAACTCCCGTCCTCACCCACCTCTACGCTCTCGAATGGCTCGGTTCGGAAGAAGTCCGAGGCTGTGAACAGGTGAACGTGGCCCATTGCCGTAGGTTGGCCGTCGTGTCCCAGAAGCGTGCCGCGCACGACGGTCACCGGCGGCTCGGGCTCGCCGCATGCCAGTACTGCCACGCATCCAGCAGCGGCACAAAGGCTCACCACTCCGAGCGATCTGCTGCGTACCTTAAGGCACTTCATGACTTTACCTCCCGCGGAGGAACAATCTGATGACCTTGCCAACTTTGTCGGACTCACAGGCGAACGAGAGGTGTCCGCAGGAACTGGACAGCTTCAAGACCTGTCCGTCCGCCAGCTTGGCGAACGCGACCGCAGCTTCCGGATTGATGCTGAAGTCCTCGTCACCCACCACCACCAACAGGTCGGCCTGCACAGCGGCCGCGGCCTTCTCGAGAGAACCATCGAAACGGTCCGTGACATCGTGCGCGAGCATGGCTCGGATCTGGCTCGCGCGATCGTAGGGATCGATCTGCCGCTCGCCGATTCGCTCCAGCTGCTCGGCGAAGTTGTCGCGTGTCACCGTCTCATTGCGATGTGCAGGCGTGTAGCCGATCAGGGCCTCGTAGAGCGCAACAAACCTTCCGGCATCGAAGCACCTACAGCTCTGTGATGCCTCCAGCACCTCCAGTTCCGTCTGCCAGCGCAGCAGGTCGTATCCGCTGGTACGCGGAGAGCCAACGATGGGTACGCCTTTGCGGACGAAGTCTGGGTAAGAGACCAGCCACTCGAAGACATCGAGGCCGCTCATCGAGATGCCTATCACGGCGTGGAGAGAACTCAGACCCAACACCTCGGTTACGAGCCGGCGCTCGATCTTCACCATGTCCCGCATGGTGTAGGTCGGGAAATCGCCGGCCGCCTGGCCCGGGCTGTTGGACGGCGACGACGAGACCCCGTTCCCGATAGGATCGACCGCGATCACGAACCATTCGGAATCATCGACCAACTTGTCCGGCCCCACCCACCAGGAACCGATCTGCTCGCTGGTGCCCGAGAACCACGCCGGGAACAGCACGGCGTTGGAGCCATCGGCGTCGAGCTGGCCTAGCGTACGGTAGCCGACTCTGCAGTTCTCGATGACGGCACCGCTCTCGAGCTCACAGTCCCCGAGCTCGGCGATCTGCAGCTCGCCTTGTGCCCGCGCCTGGCTAACCGTGAGGAGGACCGCTACCGCGACGGCGAGCGAGAACCTTGTGGAACGCGAACTGTGAACCGCAATGAAGGAACAGATGGGGAATCGAGAGGCACACATGGTCACCTCCACGAAGGCCGCAAGCGCGGCAGGACAATGCTCGAGCGGAAGAGCAGGTTACAGCGAAGATGGAAATCGTAGGCACGGCTGCTGGCTCCCGGAGCGACTGCTACGCTCACGGCCACTACGCTCACGGCCACTTCAGCCACATCCCAGTACAGCACAATATGGTTTCAGACCATCCACCAGGCAAAGAGCGGCATCACCTGGCGTCCGGGCGACGCCTGAGAACAACGCCAAATCGGTTGTCTTCCCCGTCCCAACTATCTTCCCGCTTCACGAGTTCAAAGCCAGAGGCCACCATCTCTTCGATCACCGCGTCGGGTAGGATCGTGTGGTTGCCGCGGCCGTTGACCAGGCTGTCGCCTTGCGCTAGAGCATCGATGACAACGACACGGCCGCCCGGCTTCAGGGCGCGTAACATCTCCGCGTTCATCACGTTGGGCTCCGTGAACTCGTGGTACACGAAGCGCAGGAGAATCGCGTCGCGGCCTGCGCTCGAACCTCTTGAACGAGATCCGTCCCGATCTCCGTAGCCAGCACCTGTCCCGCTGGGCCCAGGCGGCGAGCCAGTTCCAACGATATAAGGCCTGCGCCAGCACCGATGTCCGCCACGACTTGCCCGGGCTCTAGCTCTATCAGCGCTGCGATCGCGTCCGCGACTGGCCAAGAGCCTTTCTTCAGTTCGGCAGGAAGCGCGAAAACCGTGTCGGGAACGTTGTCCAACTCAAGGGCCGTCATCGTCACAACCTGCTCGTACGGCCAGCCCTCATACCGCCAGGTCCGCGTCGTAGGAATCAACACCCCACCGAAGTCCTCGTAGTCTGACAGAATCTCCGAGCTATCGTACACGTAGTTGCCGGATTGACTCTTACTCTGCGAGCCGACCTTCAAACCGGACTCGGCGTCGAAGTACTCGAACACCTCGCGCCCCGACTTCGACACAAGCTTGAGCTTATGGCACTCTTTGCCCTCGAACTCGGTTAGTTCGACGGTCTGGATCGAGGCAAAGTTCGCAGGGTCGTAGAGAGTGGCGTAGAAATCCGCCCCCTCTTGCGCCCGAGCGAGTTCCCGCCCCACAAGGAGACGTGGACCGAAGTCTCTCTCTATCGACCACCCTACTTCGCCGTCGAAACCCGACTGGCTCCTCACAACGCCTTCGCGCTCCCACCTCAAGTAGGTCTTGTTGGGCTTGGCGGCGTAAACGAAGAAGTCTGCTTCGGCAAATGGCCCCTTGAAGAAGAACTTCATATAACGCGACTCGTGACTCAGGATAGCGTCTCTGCCGCCGATTGCCTCCACGTACCGGGCTGTGACGTCGGCAGCCGTTGGCTGATCGGTCGTGGCTTGGGCCGCGGCCGGGCTCGACTGAGCGATCAATACCAACGCCGCAAGCAGCGCGTTAACGTCTCGACGTAGCCTTGCCCGCTTCATGGCTCTTTCCTCCATCGGCACGTCCCAATTCGGTTAGTGAACCTGGCGACCATCACGACTCGAGCGTCGCTACGGACGCGAGCCCGATGCTGTACCCGGCAGGTTCTCGATCACCCAGATCTCGCCCTTGTTCTCGCCGCTAAAGATCGAGAAACGGCGACCGTCGGGACTCAGGCTAAAGCCCCACCCACCGTGTGCTCCGACGATCTCATGCGCCTCGCCGCTTTCCACCGATACTCGCCAGATAGCGGTCTCCGCCACGTCTGTGAAGCCACTGAGCACAATGTACCGCCCAGCCGGTGTCCAGCAGACAGCAGAAATGTCGAGCATAGCAGGCGTCACATACACCTCCCGTGCCTCCCCGCCGGAAGCGCGCGCGGTCAATACACGGAAGGCCTTCAACTCGGGCACGCGCTCGGCTATTGCGAGATACTCGCCGTCGGCTGAGACCGCGAAACGCACCCAATCACTCGATACAGAAGCGACTGCGCGCTCGCTTCCGCTGGACAGGTCGCGAGCGACAATCCGCCAACCGTCTCGGTCTTGTTCGAACCTGCGCGGAAGATAGAGGGTCTTTCCGTCCGGTGAGAACGCCGACCTGATTGGAGCGATATCCGGCGCCTCGGGCGCCACGAACAGCGGATAGACATCGCCATTCCTCAGGTCAAAGCGATGGAGACCACGAACCTGGCGGTACACTCCGAAGACCGCGACGCCGCGCCCGTCCGGCAACCAATCGAGCCCCAAGACATCGTCGAAAGGAAACGTCATCTGCTGAGATTCCTCACCGCCCAGTGAGCGGATCGCCAGTTGACAGAAGACGTCGCCGAACTGACACCACAGATAGGCCAACTGACGGCCATCGGGCGACCAGGTGCCGAATTTACTCATCCCCTCCGACCGATTTGCGACTGGCATCGGGCTGGTGGCCGCACGGCCCGCATCGATATCGACCGAGGCCGTATAGACCTGCCAAGACTCGGTCATGACGCCGTAGAAGAACGCCGAACGAGAGAAGCCGAGGGGCGTGAGTTGCCACACATCTTGCTTCAGCAGCTGCGGCTCGCCCGCCGCCCGGCCGTCTTCAACGGGCAGCCTCCAGATGCCTCGCGTCAGCTCACGATCGCTGTAGAACAGGATGCTGCTGCCGTCCGGCGCCCAACCCATCAAGCGGTCATCGCCGTTGCCGGTCACCAGGACGAATTCTCGACTTCCGTCCACGGCGACGGAATGGATGTCGTGGCTGTTAGCGCCAGGTTCAGCCGGGAAATCGTACGCTACAAAGCGACCATCGGGCGAGAACACCGAGCGGGAGGAAGAGCGATCAGCGATCGTCTTCAGAACGTGGGTCGATCCGGTTTCCACGGACAGCATCACAATCCGAACAGCCCTACCCTCTCCGCCGAGATGTAGGAGAATATGTGAGCCGTCGGCCGACCAATCGCTGACGTAGACATAGCCGTTGGCAGCGGTCGGCGGCAAGACGATGCGGGAGTTAGACCCATCGAGCCCGATGATCCGGAGTTCGTAGCTCTTCGCATATTCGCTCCACCAGGCGTAGGCGAGCTCCTGACCATTCGGAGAGAAGACGGATGAGATGGCGAAATCCATGTTCTCGGTCCACGGCCCCTTGTCGGTCACGCGGCGCAACTCCCCGCTCTCCAACTCGATGACGGCAAGATCCCCGGTGTACCAATCGATCTCCGACACGTAGCGGCCATCCGGCGATGGCTTCGAGGCGTAGAAGTCTGGATCGACGCCTTTCCAGATTCTCCGGAACACCAGCGACGTATCCCCTTGTCCGCCCTGCAGCGCAGGGTGGATCGGCAAAACCTCACTGCTGAGCGCACTCGTCCCAGGAGAGGACCGGACCCTGACGTTGCGTTCGCCAAAGCTTGGAAGCAGCAGTAGTAGACTCAGTAGCAGTACTTGTCCGTTCATGAGATCACCTCCGCAACGCAGCGGAGCAAGGGGCGTTCCCCCCACGACCTACAACCGTATTTGTATCTGCTCTAACGAGTTACAGGAAATGGAGCGGCGCCGCGGAGGTGCTCGGAGGTCACGATTCGTTACTGGGCTCAGGCGCTCCAGGAACGATCGGTGTCGCTCGGCTTCCCTCGACGGGCAGGGTGAACCGGAAGGTGGTCCCCGAACCAGGCGCGCTCTCGACCTGTAGCTCGCTCCCATGAGCCCGGGCGATCCGCTGGGCGACGGTGAGGCCCAGTCCGGTACCTTCCTCCTTCGTCGTGAAGAATGGCTCGAACATCTTAACCAACTGGTCCGGCGCGATACCGGGACCGTCATCCAGAATCGAGACTCGGACTGCGCCTTCTCTCACTTCGACGGCAAGCCTGGCTCGGCCGCCAGTGTCGAGCGCTTCGGCCGCGTTCAGCAACAGGTTCAGCACCAGCTGTTCGAGAGCGCCTTCGTCGCCCCGCACCCATATCGACTCCGCCGGAGCCGCGTAATCGAGCGCCGCGCCCTTCGTCTGGAAATGCGGCTCGGCCGCCCTGACCGCGGCCTCTAGCGGCAACCGCAGGTCCACGGACGTCAGAGTCACGCGGCCGCTCCGAGCGATGCGGAGAAAATCGCTCACCGATTCGTTGAGACGCCCGATCTCTCCCAGGGCCCGCTCCACCAAAGCGCGTGCCTCCACCGGTTCGGTCTCGATCTTCCGTTGGGTACGTTGGAGATCGACACTGACGGAAGTCAGCGGGTTCCGGACCTCGTGGGCCAAAGACGCCGCGAACTCTCCCACGGCGGCCACGGCCTCCTGCTGGGACAATTTCTGGAGCACTTGCTGGAGGCTCTCGGTCATCGAGTTGAAGGCGCGCGCCGTGCCCCGCACCTCCGGCGGCCCCTGCTCTTCGGCCCGACGTGACAGGTCGCCCCGTGACACGCCGGCGGCTGCCTCGGAGAGATGCTCCAATGAGCGCGTCAGCCGTCGAGTGAAGAGCGTCGCCAGGACGAAGGCCAGTACCACGGCCACGACGAGGGCGAGCGTGCCGCGGCGGGCCGCTTGCTCGAAGGGTTGGGTCACCGGACCCAACGGCCCCGCCATCACGAAGCGAAGCGGCGGTTCACTGACGTGACGTTCCACCACCAGCCACTCGTCTCCGAGCCAGCTGAATCGCTCTGCCTCAAACAGTTCCGGGTCGATGGAGAGAGGTATGAGCGGATTCCCGCTACGGGCATCGAAGAGGGCGAGCACCGATCCGCCGAGGCCCGCGGTGACGACTCCAGCCGGAAGGAGGGTTTCTGTAATGAGTTGAACCTCCAGGGTTCCGAGCCGGTCACCCGCGAACCGACCACGAATCGAAATCGCATGTGGCAGCAGCCCCCAGGGCTGCGCAGTGGGCTCGCCGCCCTCGAGGCCGAGATCAGCCGGCAACCGCCCCAGGATATCACCGCGGGAGTCGAGGATCTCAGCGCTGGCCACTATCCCTATGGCAGCATTCCAAAGTTCCTCCAACTCGCCCAGCGAACCGGACTCCGCAACCTCCGTCAAACGCAGACCTTCCCGCAGCGCGACCTGAACAGCTCGAGAGTCACCCAGGTCGAGCAGCACCGACAGACTCAGCGTCCATTGCCTGCCGGCAGCTTCTACGGTTTCGGCCAGCGACGCTTCCAGTCGTGCCCGCACCAGGTCCTCGCCAGAACGTCGAGCCGAGCGGGTGAGCCAAAGGCCCATCGCCCCCAGCGGCAGAACTACGCCCAGCAGGACGAGGAGAAGAAAACGGCTTCGGAGGCTGAGCGCTGACGGCATCCGCATAAGTCAGTCCCCCGCTACTCGATCCCGTGCTTCTCGAGCAGGCGGTAGAGGCGCGGCTTGGAGACCCCGAGCACCCGGGCGGCCTTCGCCTTGTTGCCACTGACGCCGAACAGCACCCGCCTGACGTGCTCGCCCTCGACCTCGTCGAGCGCGCGGAAGACGCCGCCCGGCTGGTCCGGCCCACCAGCCAAGCCCAGGTGCTCCGGGCGGATTACGCCTCCGGTCGAAAGCGCGACCGCTCGCGTCAGGCAGTTCTCCAACTCGCGGACGTTCCCAGGCCAATCGTGCCCGAGCAGCGCTTCGATGGTCGAGTCGGGCAGCGCCGGCTCGGCTTGATGTAGACGCTCGCTGGTTTTCCGCACAAGGTGCCGGGCGAGCATCGGAATGTCGCTCGGACGGTCGCGAAGCGGCGGCAGCACGACCTCGACGACCTTCAGGCGATAGTAGAGATCTTCCCGGAACCGACCCTCTTCCATCAGGCCATCGAGGTCCCGGTTCGTCGCCGCGATCACGCGCGCTTCTGTGTGCTCCGGCTTCTCCCCGCCGACGGGATAGACCTCGCCGTCCTCGAGCACCCGGAGGATCTTGACCTGGAACTCGGCGCTCGTATCCCCGATCTCGTCCAGGAAGATCGTGCCGCGGCCCGCCAGCGCGAAGCGACCGCGACGGTCGTTGACGGCTCCGGTGAATGCTCCTCTCACGTGACCGAAGAGCTCCGACTCCAGCAGCGTCTCCGGCAGCGCCGTGCAGTTGACCGGGACGAACGGCTCGGCGGCGTCGGCCGAATTGAAGTGGATCGCCCGCGCCACCATCTCCTTGCCCGTGCCGCTCTCGCCTCGCACGAGCACGTTCACCCCGCTAGCGGCAAGTTGGCCCACCAGCTTGAAGACGCCGATCATCTGCGGATCCTTGCCCACCAGTTCATCCAGCCGGTAGGGCTCCGCTTCGTCTTCCACCGCCCGGCGTGCGGCTTCGCGGGCACGGCGGTCGCGCAGCGCCTTACGGAGGATCTCTTCTAGCTCGTCGAGGTTGACCGGTTTGACGAGGAAGTCGAAGGCGCCCCCACGCATCGCACGCACCACCGTGGGCATGTCGTCGTAGGCGGTCATCAGGACGACGTCCACCGACGCCGCGCGTTCGCGCACCAGCCCGAGTAGCTCGATGCCGTCGAGTCCCGGCATGCGGATATCGGAGAGGATCAGGTCGGGCGCGAACTCGGCGAGCTTCCCGAGGGCAGCCTCGCCGCTCTCGGCGGTCGTCACGTCGAACCCGAAGTCGGCGAGTGCTTCCGCCAGCGACCTCAGGACGGTCGCGTCGTCGTCAACCAGCAGGACGCGTCGCGCCATCGTGCCTCGGTCCAGTCGCGTGGCTCGCACGCCCTGTCCAGCAGGCGACCTGTTCATCACTCGGTCTCACGCTCTGCGTTGCTATTGGTAGTAGCACCTGCCACACAGCTTCGTAGTTTCCTCAGCTGCCAGTTCCCCTGAACTCCGACGGCCGTAGCTCTTCGGGGTCGAACACCCAACCGCCCTTGATCACCCGCCAGATCACCCGCGTGTTCGTGATGTCCTCCAACGGATTCGCATCGAGCAGCACGATGTCGGCGAGCTTGCCTACTTCGATCGCGCCGAGATCACCGCCGGCGCCAACCGCCTCCGCTGCCTTCTGCGTTGCGATGCGGAGCACTTCGAGTGGTGGGATACCGGCGTGGGCAAAGGAACGAAGCTCCCGGTGGAGTGAGGCTCCGGGCACCGGCCCGTAGGGAGCATCCGTGCCCACATACAGGCGTACGCCGCGGCCATATGCTGCGCCGATGACCGAGAGCTTCGCCGATCTCGCTTCGCCCCACTGTTCCGCGTCGACCGCGCCAAAATGGCTCTGTTGGTGTTCGAGTAGCTCCTCGATGGCGAAGGCGCGAAGCTTTTGGTCCGTACTCCGTTCCGGTTCGAGGAGTGCCACATCGGCAAGATCGAGCGTCAGCGTAGGACTCCATCCAACCCCGGCGGCCGTCAGCAGTTGCAGCACGTCGTCATAAAGCCAATCGAAGTGCTCCACAAAACTCGATCCCACCGTCACACTTCGCAGCAACCATTCGTGCAAGTTACCATGCTCCATGACCGGCAATCCGACCCGCCGGGCCTCGTCGGCCAGCGCGCGGTGGAGCGACCAGGACAGACAGGGATGGGTCTTGATGAAATGGACACCGCGCTCTCTAAAGCGTCGCACATAGAAGCGTACGTCCGACTCATCGGAAAGTACGAAGCTCACTGCCGGCGGCGCCGTCTCCCATGGGAGACGGCCCAGTTCTCCGCAGAACTCGGACCCCGCGAAGAAGTACCGTGGCACCGGGTCACCCGCGGCATCGCTGCGGTCCGCCAGGCTAGCCGTAAAGGCTAGGTCATTGGCCGCCTCTCGGACCGATGTCACTCCGTAGGCGAGCCACGCCTCCTGGAACTCTGACCGCCCCCAGGCGCCGGCAGTGGCGTGGGCGTGCATGTCAAAGAGGCCAGGTATGGCGAAACGTCCCTCACTGTCCAGGATGACCACGTCGCCTGGCAGCTCGTGCTCGCGCTCGGTGCCGATCCATCGGATGCGCCCTCCCTCCAGGTATATCGACGTCTCCGTCCCAAACCCGCCCGTCGTGAAATCGAGCACATGCACGCCCCGAATCAGAACAGCGGGGGGAATCGGAGAGTGCATGGGGAGACGAACCGGGATCTCCACCCGTTCGCCACCGGAGATTGCCTGCCGCCACACCCGCCCGCCCGACGCATACAGCAGCTCGGTACCTTCCGGGGTGAACGAGAAATTGTCGCCCCCCTCATCGCTCATCCGACGAATCTGTCCCTCACCCGTCCCCACTTCCCCATCCACTCGCGCGAGCCAAACCTCATGGTTGCGACGGTAGGCCAACCACTGCCCGTCAGGAGACAACAGCGGATCGTGCAGGTGATGATCCAACTCGATGAACTGCTCGGGCTCGGGCTCGCCGTCGAGCCGCACGCGGTAGAGCGTTCGCTTCGCACCTGGCTGCGCGGAGTAGAACAGCCATGCGCCGTCCGCCGAGAACTGTGGGCGCGAGAAGCCGCCCACACCCGGTACGGCGAACCGTTCCGTGGTTCCCTGTGCCAAGTCGACGACGAACAACTGGGGGCGAGATGACGAGGAAGCGATGCCGCCGAACACCACGCGCCGCCCGTCACGGCTCCAGGCTGGGTCCCAATAGAGCAGACCCTCGGCCAGCGTCTGCACCTGGTGAGTATCCAGGTCGAGCACTCGAACCCGTTGTTTCCAGGCACCGCTCGCGATGAAGAGCAGCTGACGTCCATCGGGTGACAGGACTGGATTGCGTTCGTACCCGCGTCCGTGAATGAGCAGATGTGCTGGCCTACCTTCGGTCGGCTGCTGCCAGAGGTGATCGGCCGCACCGAAAAACAGGTTTTCGCCGTCCGGAGAGAGCGCAGGACTCATGACGCTGCGCGGCGTCTGGAGATCCCCGGGCGCGGGGAATGCAATCTTGTGGGGAGCGGTCGGCTCTCGAACCTCGACAGATACCTTCGCGCGAAACGGGATTGTCTCACGGACACCATCGTGAACCGAATACCTCCATAGCCGTCCGGCTTCCCCGAGGTACACGGCGTCGCCGGCCGGTGCAATCGCGAAGCTGGGCGTTACCGCCCACTGGCACGGGGGCATCGTCAGTGTGGCAATGCGCCGCTCTTCATTCCCATCGAACGACTGGAACTGCAGGTGCTCGGGGACCAAGATCCCGATGGCGTCCCTCGGGTTGCCGCGGCCATAGAATCCGTTGCCCGCAGCGTCCACCAGCACGCGCCCCATGGCTCCGCTCAGCGTAGCAAGCGTCTCGACCGAATCGGGCGCCACAAAGGCGTCGATGCGGGTCGATGGCCGGAGGGTGAACTGGACAACTGCCCATGCGAGCCGGCCGTTCGGCAGGTAGAAGACCGAACTGATCAAACTGTCACCGTCAACGAGCTGCTCCGGCTCGCGTCCGTCCGGGGCTACGCGGGCAACGCCCGCCCGCCCGGTCGGGCAATGGTACGAACGAGTGCGCAATCGCAGATACGCGATCGTGTTTCCGTCGGGTGCCCAGGCAGGCCGCCCAGCCAGGCTGTCGTGCGTTACCTGTTGGATATGCCCGTCGGCGAGGTTCAGTACGTAGATGTTACCGTCGCTCCCGTCGCGATTCGAACCGAACGCCACTCGGGTGCCGTCGGGAGAAACCGCCGGGTCCAGGTCGTGAGATGGCCCGAACGTGAGTTGCTCCGCCTCGCCCCCTTCCACCGGCAGGCGGAACAGGTGGCCAAGCAGTGCAAAGATCAGCCACTTCCCGTCGGGTGAGACGGCCACATCGGGGGCGGTTACTTCCGTAGTCTCGAACTGGATAGCGCGCCAGCCGGTGTCCTGTGCGGCGACTGGTGAGGCGCACAGGAGTGATGCGAAGACGGTGATCGCCAGGGGTGACGAATGCAAAGCGGGCCTGTGTCGCCTATTCATGCCGGCACCCTCCTTCTCTGTGGCACTATGGGGTGTGAGGTGACTTGGCGCTCGTGCCTACGGCCAGCGCGTGCCGATCACGGCCGGGCCCTGAAGCAACTGGTACGCCTCAGCCGCTGCACGGTCTCCGCTACTTCTCCAGCGGCTTCCAAGTCAGCATCCAGTCTCCAGAATCCATCACCCCGCCACCGCCTGCCTTGACGAGGTAGGTTCCCAGCGCGACTTCCGCCTCGCGCGTTCCGCTCAGCGCCACCAACATGCCCTCGAAGTCGAACTCGACTGTTATGGAATCCTCTGTCAGGTAGAGGCTCGTCAGGGGACGCTGCTCCATCCCATAGCCCTGATCGAACCGCGTCACGCCTGCCGGTAGGCCGGCCGTGTCGACGCTCAGCTCCAGCTCGAGCGGCCCGGCGTAGCCGCTCGCTCCCTCATAGTCACCAGCCCACAGACCGCCCCAGCCGACCAGCGGGTCCGGCCCCCCACCACCGCCGAAGATCGAGCAGCCAACCAGGGCCGCCGTC
Organism: Gemmatimonadota bacterium; assembly: GCA_039588015.1. GTDB lineage: Bacteria > Gemmatimonadota > Gemmatimonadetes > Palauibacterales > KS3-K002 > JASFMO01. Next base: position 37,783 of record JBDHAS010000079.1, read on the forward strand.
GCGAACGCGATCGCCAGCTTGCGCATTATGCCTCCCGGCCTAATGAAGAGCTTGGGCCTCCAGCCTCATCCGTGAACCCTCAACCGCTGCACCACGTTAACGTGCCGATCCGGCGGCTGGACCACCTACTCTTCGCCTTCGCCACGACCGGGCTGCCGCAACTTCTTCGGATCGAAGACCCAACCGCCCTTGATCACCCGCCAGATAGTCAGCGAGTTCTTGATGTCTTCCAACGGATTCGCATCGAGCAAAACGATATCGGCAAATTTCCCGGGTTCCAAAGTGCCAAGGTCGGCTCCCGCTCCCACGGCAATCGCCGATTCCTGTGTGGCGATCCTGATCACCTCCAACGGTGGAATCCCGGCTTCCGCGAGATCCTCCAGCTCCCAGTGAAGCGACACTCCTGGGAAGGCCAGGTGCTCCTGTTGGTCCGTTCCCGCCAGGAGCTTCACTCCGCGAGCGTAGGCCGCACCGATGCTCGCCGTTTCCTGCGCATAGATCTCCGGGTACATTCGAGCCTTCCACACAGTGTCACCAGCCGCGAGTTCCGATTGGACGCGCGATCCCGAGACAAACGCGCGGAAGTCCTCGTTCTCGGTCCTTTCAGGCTCGGCCCTGATCCGCAGCCAATGGCTCATATCGTTGCCTACTGTGGGGACCCAGCGCGTACCCGATCCCGCCAGCATCTGCAGCACATCATCGTAGTAGCGGAACCCGGCATGTTCCAAGCTGGCATAGCCGAGCGTCACGCCCTTGGTCACCTCCTTCACGGTCGTACCGTGTGCTGCCATCGGTAGCCCTACCAGCCGAGCCTCCGCCGCCACGGCTCGGTGGATCGACCAGGGGAGAGTTGCGTACGCCTTGATCAGGCTCGCCCCGCCTGCCTTGTCCCGGCGCACGACTGCCCGCGCCTCCGCTTCGGTCAGAAGGATCTCTGGGGGCCCGTAGACCATCTCTCCCGCGTGGAAGGAGCGCGGTATTGGCGCATCCGTCGCATCGGACCAATCGTCGAAGGCATTGAGCCACATGAGCGGGGTCGTGCCCACGTCGCGCAGCGAGGTGACGCCGTAGGCGAGGTTGTTCGGAGCCTGGTAGCCTCCGCGGTTGTGCGCGTGGAAGTCGAACAGGCCGGGTATGGCGAATCGGCCAGCGGCATCCAGGATCTCGGTTTCCTCGGGAATGGCGTGTCCCGACTCCGAACCGATCCAACGGATCCTTCCAGTCTCCACGAACACCGACACCTCGGGCCCGAACTCTCCGGCGGCGAAATCGAGAACGCGTACGTGCCTCAGCAGGGCTGGCGGCGGCGTCTGGCATCTGACCTCCACCTGCAGCGCAATTCTCTCCGGCTCGCCAGACGCCAGGGGCTGTCGCCAGACTTCGTTTCCGTCGGCAAAGATCACGGCGGAGCCGTCGGGAACGAAGTCGAAGGCGTGGCCACCTCTCGGGCTGAGCCGACGGGCTTGTTCCGCTTCGATCTTCGGAGTGTCCGCCCCGATCACCCAGATCTCCGCGCCGCGACGAAAGGCTATCCATCGCTCGTCGGGTGAGAGCACGGCACTGCCCACCCAGGTTCCGACCGGCGAGTCCGTAGCCGATGGGTCTATCAGCGCAACTACCGGCTCGGCAGTGGCTGGTTCGGTTAGCGAGATGCGGTGGAAAACGCCGCCACTGGTGAAGGTGAGTGCCCTGCCCGTGCTCGTGAAGCGTGGGCGCGAGAGCCACGCCCCCTGCAAGTACGGCCCGATCTCCTCTGCTTCACCGTTCAGATCCAGGATGACGATACGCGCACGATTACGGTCGGCAAAGGTGAAACGGTCTCCCTCGGGATGCCATGCGGGCTGAAAGTAGTCGCCTCCCGAGGCCAACGTGCGCACCTCGTTGCTCTCGAGGTCAAGAAGCTTGACCTCCCGTATTCCCACCTTCAGGTCGACCAGAGCCAGTAGTCGCCCGTCCGGCGACGGCATGGGATCTCTGGCGAACCCCTCACCCTCATAGATCAAGCGTGCACGACTGCCTGACAGAGGCTGCACCCAGATTCCGCCGGCTGCTACGAAATAGAGATGTTCGCCATCGGGTGACATCGTCGGCTGAATCACGATCCTCGGTGGAGCACCGCTTCCCGGCTCCGCCAGATCTGCCTCGATAGGTGCCACAGGATCTTGAACATCGAGTTTCACCTTGGCACGAAGCTCGATCGGTCCCACGGATCCAGTCGCCAAGTCTATCTCGAGAAGCTGACCACGGTCGCCGACGTACAGCGAGCCACCGTCCGCAGCTACATCGAACCGCGGCCCCCAATCCCAACCGTTAGTCCCCCACACGGATGTCACATGCTGTTCGGAGTCGGCTCGCAATGAAAGGAAGACAAGCTCCTCCTCCTCGGGATAGTAGCCTCCCATCCGCGGCGTCGGCAGTTTACGCCCGTAGAGACCGTCCGATATCGGGCTGGCCACCAGGCGATGCACGATTCCCGAAACCTCCCGCAGGGTGGAGACTTGACCGTTCTCGCTCGAGACCTCGATCCGAGTGGTCGCACCTCTCATGGGACGGGTGCCTCCACCCAGCCACCACGCCGGCCTGCCCTCGAACGCAGTCCAAGCCAGCCTGCCGTCCGGCAGGTAGACGACCGAGCTGATCATGCGGGGCGCGCCGCTCACGACCCGCGAGTCCTCGCCGCTCAGTGACGTTTGCCACACAACGGCCGGCGCCGCACTGGGTGCGTAGCTCTGCCCGATGTCGAGAACGAAGCTGAGGTACGCAATCGTCTGGCCATCGGGAGACCAGGCCGGCCGACCTGCCCAGGGATCATGCGTCAGCTGTGTGATGTCCCCAGTCTCCAGTTCGAGCAGAAAGACGTTGCCTTCACTCCCGTCTCTGTCGGATATGAATGCCACGCGGGCGCCGTCCGGCGAGAACACGGGGTCGGTGTCGTAGTAGGGACCGAACGTGAGCTGCTCCGCCACGCCGCCCTCCACCGGCAGACGGAACAGGTGACCGAGTATGGTAAAGATCAGCCACTGGCCGTCCGGTGAGACCGTCGTCTCGAACTCGATCGTGCGCCAATCGGGCGTTTGTGCGGTGATGGGGGCACTGCACAGGAGCGACAGGAAGGCAGCGACGACAACGGATGACGATGGCAAGGCGGACTCGAGCCGGGCAACCATACGGCCCCCCCTCATTCTATCTGGTCCGGTGTGTAGGGGCGCGAGCTGAGTCTTACTGGATGGAAATGCCGACCAGCAACGAAGAGAACAACTGGCTTTGGATGCTTGAGCACGGTGGCGGCCCCTGTGCACCTGGAACCTTCACGACCGGCCCAGCCACCTCCCGGGATATTTGGCAAGATGGCATCAGGATTCGCTGCACCGCAATGGCACCTCGGTCACGCGCTGGGTCACACTGGAATCACGGGGACCAACGCAGATCGAACACCCATCCTCCTTTGATCACTCGCCAGATACGCTGGATGTTCTTCATGTCCTCAAGTGGGTCCGCATCGAGGAGCACGAGGTCGGCGAGCTTGCCGACCTCGAGCATGCCGAGATCGTCGGTGGTGCCCACAGCGGTGTGCCGCTACGGTGTGGGCGGGTCCAGATCGAGTACAAGTACCGGCGATGACCGGTTGGTGTACGTCCCGTCGCCCACCTGGCCGTACCCGTTGTGCCCCCAGCAGTACCCGTCATTCGCCATCGTGGCGCCACACGAGTGGATTAATCCCGCGCTGACCGATTGGAACGTGTGCCCGCCGATTACGGCCACGGGGCTCGCCTTCCAGAAGTCTGGCGGGCCTGTGGTCGTGCCATCCCCGAGCTGGCCGTAGTGGTTGGGGCCCCAGCAGTACGCCGCGCCATTCGTCGCCAGGCCACACGAGTGGAAGCCCGCACTCACGTGCTGGAAACTGAGGCCCCCGGTAACCGCGGTGGGGTTGGGGTGACGCACGGACGTCCAGCCGGTGCCGAGCTGGCCATAGTAGTTGTGCCCCCAGCAGTAAGCCTCGCCGGCGGTCGTCACGCCGCAGGAATGCCGCCAGCCGGCGTCCAGCGACTGGAACGTGTGCCCGCCGCCCACCGCCGTGGGGCTCGGTTTCGTGGGGTCAGTAGATCCGAACGTCCCGTCCCCGACCTGACCGGCCGAGTTGTCACCCCAGCAGAACCCGCTCCCGTCCGTGGCGAGTCCGCACGTGTGCTGGCCCAGCGTGTTCACGGATTGGAACGTGTGCCCGTCGGTCACGGCCACGGGGGTCGGCTGACTGTAGCTGGTGTGACCGATGCCGAGCTGGCCGTACCCGTTGTACCCCCAGCAGTACGCATCGCCGTCCGTCGTCACGCCGCAGGTGTGGTAGTACCCCGCGCTGACCGATTGGAACGTGTGCCCGCCGCTCACGGCAACCGGCGTTGGCTGACGCCACGGGGAGGTCGAGCCGGTCCCGAGCTGGCCGTAGTAGTTGTACCCCCAGCAGTACGCATCGTCGTCCGTCGTCACGCCGCAGGTGTGGTAGTGCCCCGCGCTGACCGATTGGAACGTGTGCCCGCCGCTCACGGCAACCGGCGTTGGCTGATAGTACGGGGACGTCGAGCCAGTGCCGAGCTGGCCGTACAAGTTCCAGCCCCAGCAGTACGCGTCACCCGACGCGTCCACCGTGCAGCTGTGAGCCAACCCTGCGCTCACGATCTCACCTGAGACAAGCGCCCCTTCTTCGATCCGGAACTTGATGGGCAGCGTCCGGCCGTCCTTGAGCGGGATTAACTGGTCGGTGTCGACGTTCTTCAGCTCGTTCCTGCTGTTCACCACCGCCACGTCGGCGAAGCCGAGCAGTTGCCCGCCCACTAGGACCCGAATGCGGTAGTGCTCGCCCTCCTGGAGCGGGAAGTTCGTCAGGATCTCATCGGTATGCCAGTTGACGATGTAGTGCTCCTCTTCCGGCACTACGCGCACAGTCTCGGGGCCGGGTCCGGTTTCCATGCTGTAGATTTCCAACCCCGCCCGGCACTACGAGCCATCCCAGATACAGATTTCCACTACCGGGACCAGGCTACCGTCGAAGGTTCCGCTGTAGCTCGGTTGGTCCACCATTGGCGGCAGAAAATAGAAGTGCACGTTGCCTTCATGGGCACCGTCGGCGTTGTCCGCAACTGGCTTGGTGTCAGGACCCAAAGGGAGTTCCTGGTCATCGACGCAGGCAGCCGAGAATACGAGCACTGCTGACAGCGTTAGTGGCGTGTACTTCATGATCCCTCCCGGCGCATTCAGTCAACATCCAACACGAGCCAAGAGTCCGTAGGGGAGGCGACGCCCGCTCCCCTCGCAGAGACCCTCCTGGCTTTGAGAATAGCGTAGGAGTAACCGTTCTGGTCGAGCATGCAGGCCAGGTCGCTGGGTGGGCAGGCGTGTGATGTGCTCGCAAGCAAGACCCGACACAACACCAGCGCGTCGGCGAGAGCCATTGCGCTGAGCTCGTTCATGACCACCTCCGATGGCCGATGGTGCGCTTCGGCCAGAGGGAAGCCCACTCAGATATTGCAAAAGCCCGCTTGAACGCCAGGCAGGCAAACTGTATTCCACACCAGGGGTCGGGTCCCTATCTATATGTTACTGCAGCGGATGACTGGATTGGGTTTGGACGAGCCTCAGCTACGGTGCGTTACGATCCGTTACACGACTCGCCTCCGAGATGTATCGGATCGTTTCAAGTTGGGGACCGGTCACGGCGCGCACCTACCGCGTCTACCGTACCTTCTTCGCGTCGAAGTAGAAATACACCGATTCGAATCTCAGGCTCTCGACCTTGCCTTCCCCATTCAGCGCGAACTTTAATCGCGGTGCTGAGCCGGTCATCCCCCCGACTTGCCAGTCGAAGGAGTAGAACTCGGCCTCTGAGAGCGGCCGAAACTCGGAGGCTGGGAACTCGAAGCCGATCGACGTCAGTCGGGATCGCCAGACGAGCCGGTTCCCTCTTCGCTCGATGAGCACACGTGACCCTGGAGCGTCCTCGTATTCGCCGACATACCGATCGAGAACCTCCACTGGCAGTTGCACCTCTCGAGGAATCGGCCGCCTTGCGAGCAGCGAGTCTCGATTTGCCGCTTGATACACGAAGGAGGCCACAACCACCGCGGCCTGCTTGAACTCGTCTTCCAGCAGCGTTTCATAGGTGTCGAGGTGCGTGTGGCCGTAGCTGTCGATGTTGTCCTGCAGGAAGTAGAAGGCCGGGATTCCGGCGAGCCTGAAAGGCAGATCGTCTGTGTCTATATGGACCTGTCCAACCATGGTCATGCCCTGATCCCGAAACGGTTCGCTCCAGCGTTGCATGACGGCGGCGACCTCCCTGCTCTCGACTCCCATGATCCCTCGGATTCGCCCACATCCCCAGTCGAGGTTGAAGTACGCTGACACCTTACCGTGTTCAGGCCTTGGCTTGCCGGTCTTGAAGTCGAACAGATGATCGTTCACGTAGGCGTTGGAGCCGAAGCCCTCCGGGGCCGGCGTCTCCTCAGAGCTGAAGAGCACGACCCGCACGGTCCGACGCATCGGGAGGTCCAGGGTCTCGAGAATTCGCGCAGCTTCCATCACGAGCGCCACCCCTGCGCCGTCGTCACCGGCCCCGGTCCCGGTCAGATGGCTGTCGAGGTGCGCACCCATGATCACCACCTCGTCCGCTCGGTCCGTGCCGGGGATCTCCGCCACGACGTTGAACGACGTGGAGTCCTCGAGGTCCCAGCGGTTCTTAATGTCCATCTCGAGCGTGACCGGTATGCCGCGCTCCAGTGTTCTGTAGATGCGGCCATACTGTTCGCTGGGTAGCCTCACCGTCGCTGGTGTCGAGTCCATGTTCAGAGTCAGGATCTCCCAACCATCGGCCAACATGACCGCGCCGTTTGGCCAACGAGGGGCCGGCCGGAGCCAGGCGGCCACGCCTTCCTCGACGAGAAACTTCCCCAGAGGACCCGCAAAGAACCTGCGCTCCGCCCTGTCAAGCCATCGCTCGCGCGGAAACGGTTCCACCACGGGCTCCCCTACAAACTCCTCCAGCGCTTCAGCACTGTGGCGCTCCGGCCATGGCGCGGGCTCCGAATCGTGTCGAAATGGAATGGGCGCGTCAGTCAGGACAAACTTCCCTCTCAACGTACCGCGGAAGCGCTCAAAGTCCTGCGGGCTGGCGATCGGTGCCAGTATCGCTTCGCCGCGGACCAGCCCATCGGTTCCGGGAGTCCACGCTTTGGGGAATCCGAATAGCGGATACGGTTGTGGCTCGAGCACATGCACGTAGAACCGTTCGTTGTCCCAGCCGGGACCGAACGGACCCCATTCCTCCAACCTCGCATCCGTCAGCCCCCACTCGGTCAGCTGGTCGCGCGCCCACTCGGCGGCAGCTCTCAGATTAGCGGAGCCGGTGAGTCGCGGGCCGTACAGGTCGGTCAAATACCAAGCGATCTCCATGATCTGGGACCTCTGCATGGCTTCGTCGCGGATGAGCGCGATCGCCTCCAGGTCGAGGGGCTCGACCTCCTGGGCATTCATCGGCCATGCTGCTATTGCCGTCACCAGGAAGGTGGCGGCAAGCTCGACTGACCACAGAGAAGTCGAGCGACGATGCGCATTCATGGCAGCACCCTCCAGGTTGCGCTTGCCGGAATCTCCCGGTCGAACTGACACTCAAAAGACAGCCATGGTTGTTCACTATGCTGCTTGCAGTCAATTCGAATCGAAAAGTCGTATGAGGTTCTCTCGCAGCTTCTCACCCCACACGTCACCGTCGACGCCGACGATCGTACCGTCTCCGTCCACGAGTATCGTTCTCGGTATGCCGACGATCTCGAACGCGGCGTTGGACTCCGCCCGATCTTCCTGACCCAAGTAAGCGTTGAACCAGGGCATCGCCCACCGGCGCTCGCGGAACGTGAGCACATCTTCCCAGCTGAGGTCGTGTGACACGCTGATGATCTCGAACCCGCGCGGCCCGAACTCCTCGTACGCTCGATGGAACGTTTCCATCTCGGCCACACAGGGAAGACACCAGGTGGCCCAGAAGTCGATGAGGTAGATCGTCCCCAGCAGCGACTCGGAAGTGTAGGTCAGGTCCGGCTGATCCATCGAGCTGAACGCGAACGCCGGTACGGGGTTGCCGGCCTTTATCCTGCGGTCCGGAGCGAAATGCTTGGCACGGCGAAGTGCGAATGACCCGGCGTAGTCGCTCTCCAGCTGACCGTAATACTCGGCGACGTCCGCCTCGCGACCCGCCTGGCTGGCCATCTTGATCATGTCATACAGCATCATCGACCGCACGACGCTGTCTCCGTGCTGCGCGATGCCTTCCTCCAGGTAGGTCATGTATCGTTCGTAGGGGCTACCATCCCCAGGTGTGTACTCCGAGGCTGACGAAGAAACGGCCTTCCTGCCGCCCAGCGCCTGCGCCACGAGTCTTCCAATCCATAGGTCGTGGTAATACGACCAGAGCGGCGACGCGGACGGCACCTCAGCCAGAGCTCGCCGACAGAACGCGGAGTCGACGGCGGCTCCGGTGTCCGCCAGTTGTAACAGGGCCAAGGACAACGCCTGGCGAACCAGCGAGTCATCCTCTAGCACCAGTCGTTCCGTCAGTTCGGCCAGACTGCTCGCCGGGTCGTACTCCACCGATTCGGCCGGCGCCGACGCCTAGTAGGCCACGAATGCTTTGAAGCGCCTCCAGTTTTCGCCCAGGACCGCATACAGGCGCGCCGAAGCCGAACGCGGGTCATCCGGGTCGATGACGGCCTCCGCTGTCCTGTCCCACCAACGCGTCCAGTAGAAGACTGGCGCTTCGGACCTGACGAGCCTCGCGGGATCGAACGTTATGGTGACGGTCCCGCCCGAAGTCTGGGCGATCGAGGTGTAGACGTAGTCCACCAAACTGAAGCGGTCCGACTGAGGGTCGTTGACCTGTTGCCCCCCGCCGGCGCCTTCGACGATGCCATGGAGCGTGTAGACGACGCTGTCGGCGTCCGTCTCGATGGTGACGGCGTAGGTCCCGTCCGGCTGCAGCTTCATGGGTAATGCCGCGTCGTGGCTCCAATCGAGCACTCGGACCCCGCTCAGGTCCGCCGTGTACGCGTGGGTCGGTAGGCGCACGTCCACCCTGACCTCCAGCGGCGGATCGGCGACCAGCGGCACCTCAGCGCCTACGTGATCCACACCCGTGAATTGGAGCATGAAAGCGCCGGCCTTCTCGGTCGCGAGCTCGTACGTTCCGTCCTCCTGCACTTCGACGCTGACGAGCGGCGGCCCCTTGCCGTAGTACTGAGGACGAGCCAGGTGGACGTGCGCCATCGGCACCGGTTGTCCATCGTGACCAAGCAGCTTCCCGCGCACAACAGTCAGTGGAGCTTGCGGCTCACCGCACTGCGGCAATGGAATCGCGATGGCAGCGATAAACGCGGTCGCGGCTATGCGTGTGCTCATCGTGCCCTCCGTCGTCAATACTGCGTCTCCAGTACAGGCAGGAAGTTCTCCGACACCGCTATCAGGTCACACAACTCCGAGAGCGGCCCAGCGGTGAAAGCGAGCCGTCGACCTCCGGGAGCGATGCTCAGTCGTATGGATGCCGGTGGGCTGCAACCATCGCGGTACAGCTCTAGTCGAACGTTGTACGGAGCGAGAGATGTGCCTCGATCTCCTCGCGGGTGCGCCAGACCGGCCTAAGCTCCTTGCGGGCGAGGAATTCCAGTTGATCGCTGAGGTGCGGCGAGCCGGGCTGGCTGGAGTTGCCGTACCCGAGGACCGCCATCGCCCGCACCGGGTCCGAGAACTCAATGGCCGCGACGTAGGTGTCACCCCCGGTTGCCACGAGGCGACCGTCTTCCGCTTCCGCGAACCAAGCATTTCGG
>JBDHAS010000080.1:0-20749 GCA_039588015.1 Gemmatimonadota bacterium
GTGCTGGATGCCGCGAAGCTCGAAGCCGGTCAGGTGAGGGTACAGGCCAGGCAGGCAGACCTCGTCTCGTTTCTGCGTGACATTGCCGAGGTGTTCGCGCCGTTGGCGGAACGCCGACTGATCGACTTGCGCTTTGAGGCCCAAGCGCAGCCGATCTGGGTCTGGTTTGATACGGCTGCGCTCGAGGGTGTCTTCGCGAACCTGCTATCCAACGCGTTCAAGTTCACGCCGGAAGGTGGAGAGATCACGGTCGAGACGAGATTGGAGCCGGAGGAAGGAAATGAGGGATACGCCGTGGTGCGAGTCATCGACTCCGGGCCCGGCATCTCCGAAGAGAATCTCCCCTACGTATTCGAGCGTTTCTACCAGGTGAGCGAGTCGCACGGGCGGTTGCAGACGGGGACAGGAATCGGACTATCGCTTGCCAAGGACTACGTCGAGCTTCACAGCGGCCGGATTCAGGTCGAGAGTAAGACCGAAGGCGGAACGGCGTTCACCGTCGAGCTGCCGCTGGGGCGAGCGCACTTGAGCGACGACGAGATCGCCCCTGCGCCGGAGCATGGGCCGCAGGCCGCAGGCCTAGGAGCGGGCGGTGATGCCGATTCCGACGAGGCTGAAGGCCGACACGCTTCGTCCGAGGCCGCAGCGGTGATAGACGCCGCGGATCTGGCCCTCAGGGATGCGAAGGCCGATGCGCCGATACCAGCAGACGGATCGGGTCTCATCCGCCGCGCACCAGGAGATGATTCCCAAGACGTGACGACGGTGCTCGTGGTCGACGATAACTCCGATGTGCGAGCCTATATCCGAAGCCACCTAGAAACCTCCTATCGAATTGCGGAGGCGGCGGATGGAAAGCAAGGCATCTCGCTTGCCCGACAGCTCTTGCCGGACCTCGTGATCAGCGATGTGATGATGCCCGGCACGGACGGATACCAACTGTGCCGGGAACTCCGGGCAAGCCCTGAAACCGACTTCATCCCGGTGGTACTTCTCACGGCGAAGGCGGAGACGGAGCACAAGGTGGCCGGGCTCGAGAAGGGCGCGGACGACTACGTGGTCAAGCCGTTCGAGATGCCGGAACTGGAAGCGCGCGTGGCCAACCTCATCGCGTCCCGGCGTCGGCTGCGGGACCGCTTTTCCGGCAGGCGGATCGAACTCCACGCGGGAAACCTCGACGTCAGTTCGGCCGACGCGACATACCTGGAGCGCATCCGCTCGATCATCGAAGAGCATCTCTCGGATGAGATGTTCGGTGTAACCGAGTTGTCCGACCTTGCTAACCAGGATCGATCGCACCTGTATCGCCGCATCCGCTCCCTACTCGACGAGACGCCGACAGACCTCATCCGCCGTCTCCGCTTGGAACGCGCGGCTCAGCTGCTGGCCGGCCAGGCCGGGTCGGTCGCCGAGATCGCTTATGCTGTAGGGTTCAAGGGAGTCTCCTACTTCTGCAAGTGCTTCCGCGACGCGTACGGAGTCACGCCATCCGCTTACCGGAGAGATCCGTCGGGTAGACCATCGGCGGCGGAGCAGACTACGCTCTAGTCTTTCGTTCTCGTTGCAGGTCGTGTCACTCACGTTGCACGCAACCTGAGCGACACGAATTCGCAACGTCAGCAATACCACCCCTCGCGCAACTCTCCCTACTTTGATCCCACGCGCAGACATAGCGACCGGACTTCAGAGTCCACTACTCCGGCGGGGTCATGGCTGATGCAGATGAGCGAAGATCTTCTGAGTCACAACGCAAGGGTGCGGAACCGCCCACTTCGTCGTCCGACCGCGTCCGGCTGGAGGTCTCGATCCTGTCGTCGGCGTCCGACGACGGAGCCCCCGAAGCGGAGGACGAGGCTTCGGGAACGCGTCCCGACCTACGAACGGTCCTGGTCGTCGCCGCCGAATCCGACATGCGCATCTACGTCCGGCGCTGCCTGCGTCGTCACGGCGGAATTCACGTCGTGGAGACTGCCGACCGCGTCTCCGCGGTTCGAGCAGGAACGCTTACGCCCCCGGACATCATCATTCTCGACGCGGACGGGCCCCAGCCGGCGGCGAAAGCGCTCGTCGGCGCGCTCCGATCTGAGGGGGCCTTCGCTAGTGTACCACTCCTCATTATCAGCGATGAGGAAGAACACGACGCAGAGTTACGACACGGAAGCAGCGTCACGCGAAGCGCGATTCTCGTCAAGCCGTTTAACTCAAGCCAGCTATGTGCGGAGGTCGAGCGCATGCTAGGCATGGCCCAACCCTCCCACGGCAGTGGAGGGCAGGGAGCGAGTTCGAAGTAGACATCACCCCAACCAGAGAGGCACCATGAACCGACTAACCACAACACTTGCAGCAGCCGCGGCGCCCTTCATGCTCGGGTTCGCCGCGGAAGACTCGTCCGCGTGAGCGACTCGGCCACCCAACCTACCGAGGAAAGTCGGCCGAGAGCAGTTCGAATTGAACATCAAGATATGGAGGACGAGATGTCCAACGATAAGACCTACAACGATATCCTTCCGAATCCCGGATTCGAGTTCGAGGGCGGAAAGACAGCGCTCGTGATTACCGACCCGCAGAGAGACTTCCTATCGAAGGACGGAGTCGTATGGGAGGTGGTGGGTCCGAGCGTCGAGGCCAACAACACGGTAGAGCATCTCGAGCAACTACTGACAGCGGCGCATGATAACGGCATACCCGTATTCATCTCCCCCCACTACTACTACCCGCACGACCACCAGTGGAACTTCGGGGGAGCGCTCGAGAAGATGATGCACGCCGTCGGCATGTTCGATCGGGAGGGGGCGTTGACGACCGATGGCTTCGACGGCTCCGGAGCCGACTGGCACGAACCTTTGAAGCCTCTGATCGATCGGGGTGACGTGGTCATCGCGAGTCCCCACAAAGTGTACGGCCCGGAATCGAATGACCTGGTGCTCCAGCTCCGTAAGCGAGGCATCGACAAGGTGATCCTGGCCGGGATGTCGGCAAACCTCTGCGTCGAGGCGCACCTGCGCGAGTTGACCGAACAGGGGTTCGAGGTGTGCGTCGTGAAAGATGCGACGGCCGGCGCCCAGCTTCCGGGTGGCGATTTCTATGAGGCCGCCTTGCTGAATTTCCGCATGATCGCCAGCGCGACCATGACGACGGACGAGGCCGTCCAGGGAATCAAAGGCGCCTAGATGTGATGCGTCGATTCCGTGGTTGGCACATACCTAAGAGGATCCCGTAGTCTCACTCGCTAAGGGCACCGATGATGGAAACTAGAGTGAACGATCAGTCAGATAGTCTACCTGCGGCGGATATACAGAACGATAACGACGGGCTGGCTCGCCTGCTGTTGGCGTCGACCGCCGAGGGAATCTACGGGATCGACCTCGAGGGAAAGTGCACGTTTGCAAACCCAGCATGCCAGAGACTGCTCGGCTTCGAGAGCGAAGCCGAGCTGCTCGGGCAGAACATGCACAATCTCGTTCACCACACCCGACCCAACGGAGAGCCGTATCCCGAGAAAGAATGCAGGATCTACAAGGCGTTCCGTGAGCGGCACGGGACGCATGTGGATAACGAGGTGATGTGGCGTTCCGACGGCTCGAGCTTCCCCGTCGAGTACTGGTCGTACCCCATGGAACGCGATGGCGAACTTGTGGGCTGCGTACTCACCTTCGTTGACATCAGCGAGCGGCGGGCCAACGAGCGGCGGCTGGCAGACCAGGCGTCGACGCTCGGCGAGCTCGCGCGCTTCCCGGAGATGAACCCCGGACCGGTCCTCCGAGTCGACCTCAAGGGCACGGTGTTGATGGACAATCCGGCAGCGCGGGAGGTCTTCGGCAGCACGCTCGCCGGACGCTGCTGGCTCGACATCTGCCCCGACGTGGGTGAAGCGACCTGGCAAGACATTCTCGAATCGAGAACCGCTGTAGTGCTGGCGCGATGCATAGAAGGACGCGAATACGTCTTTACCCATCGCCGCGACTTCGAAGCCAACCTCGTGTTCGTCTTCGGCGCCGATGTCACCCAACAGAAGCAAGCGGAGCGGGCGCTCCGGGAAGCGGACGAGCTGGTTCGGCTGCTCCTCGCCTCCACAGGAGAAGGGATCTACGGGGTCGACATGGCCGGCAACTGCACGTTTGCCAATCCGGCGTGCGTGAAGCTGCTCGGCTTCGAGAGCGTGGACGATCTGCTCGGAAAGCAGATGCACGAGCTAGTGCACCACACGCGGCCCAACGGAGAGCCTTACCCGGTCGAGCAGTGCCGCATCTACCAGGCGTTTCGGGAACACCGGGGAACGCACGTCGATGATGAAGTGATGTTCTGCTCCGACGGTGCTCCGTTTCCAGCCGAGTACTGGTCGTATCCGGTGGAGCGGGACGGCGAGCTGGTCGGGTGCGTGGTCACCTTCGTCGATATCAGCGAGCGGCGGCGGGTCGAGGAGGAGATGCGACAGACGGAGAAGATGGCGGCGTTAGGCAAGCTCTCCGCCGGCCTGGCTCACGAGCTCAACAATCCGGCGGCGGCCGCCAGCCGAGCGGCCACCCAATTACAGGAAGGACTCGACCAGTTGCTGTCTGCGAACGTCGGCCTGGCCCAGGCAGGCTTCGGTTCCGATGTCTGGGCGCTGCTGACCGACCGCTACCGCGAATTCCTAGGCCGATCCCAAGATCCGGCCGCTCTATCACCGTTGGAGGCGAGCGATCGCGAAGAGGAACTGCTGAACTGGCTGGAGTCGCGTAGCGTAGGTGATCCCTGGGATATCGCCTCAACCCTAGTCGCGGCGTCGGTTCGCAGTGAAGACCTCGACGCTTTCGCGGCCGCTCTGCCGGAGGGTGACCTGGGTGAGGCGATCAATTGGCTGGACAAAGCGCTCGATCTTGACGAGCTCGCCGGTACGGTTGCACGCAGTACGCAAAGCATATCTGACCTGGTGAACGTGGTGAAGTCCTATTCGTATATGGATCAGGCCCCTGTCCAGCAGGTCGATGTCCACGTCGGGATCGAAGACACGCTCACTATTCTCGGACACAAATTGAAACGCGGCATCGAAGTCGTCCGCGAGTACGATCGAGATCTTCCGCAAATCCAGGTAAAAGGCAGTGAGCTCAATCAGGTGTGGACGAACCTGGTCGACAACGCCATCGGCGCGATCGGCGAGGACGAGCGAGGCACCATAAACATTCGGACGTATAGAGACGGCGACCATCTGACCGTTGAGGTCGCTGACGACGGTCCTGGCGTCCCGGAGGAGGTCCAGTCCCGTATCTTCGATCCCTTCTTCACGACGAAGGGAGTGGGACAAGGGACCGGCTTGGGGTTGGATGTGGCGCGACGCATCGTGACGGCGCGCTGCGGCGGCGAGCTCGATTTCAAGTCGCGGCCGGGAGAAACGGTCTTCTCGGTTCGAATCCCAATCGAGCACTGCGCCACGCCACAGAACGAGAATGCACAGGTATAGGCAAGGTAGTTTGCCCGGGAGAGAACGATGACAAAACCTGCGATCCTGACTCTGGATGACGACACCAACGTCCTGCGAGCGGTTGAGCGGGACTTGAGGCGCGAGTACGGATCCGAATACCGGATAACGCGTGCCGATTCAGGTAGCGCAGCCTTACAGTTGCTGAGTGAGCTGAAACGACGCGGCGAGCCTTCAGCGCTCTTACTGGTCGATCAGCGGATGCCCGAGATGTCGGGCGTGGAGTTCCTCGAACGGGCGGTTGAGATCTACCCCGATGCCAAGCGGGTGCTCCTGACGGCGTACGCCGACACCGACGCGGCTATCCGGGCGATCAACCAGGTACACATCGACCACTACTTGCTGAAGCCCTGGGACCCGCCAGAAGACAAGCTCTACCCGGTGCTCACCGATTTACTGGACGATTGGCGATCGGCCTATCATCCGCCGTTCGAGGGGATTCGCGTCGTGGGAAACCAGTGGGCGCCCGCCACCCACGAGATCAAGGATTTCCTCGCGCGCAACAACATCCCCTACCAGTGGCTCGACCCCGAGGTCAACGATGAGGCGGTACGTCTCATCTCGGTAGGGGGCGGCAAGAGCTTGGAACTCCCCTGTCTGTTCCTGCCCGATGGGTCTGTTCTCGAAAGGCCCGCCAACCGACAGATCGCAGAGCGCGTCGGACTGAGGACCAGCGCGGACATGCCGTTCTACGACCTAGTCGTAGTCGGAGCGGGTCCCGCGGGTTTAGCCGCGGCTGTCTATGGTGCATCGGAGGGGCTCCGTACCGTTGTGATCGAGCGCCAAGCGCCTGGCGGTCAGGCGGGGATGAGCTCACGCATAGAGAACTACCTCGGCTTCCCGGGAGGGTTGTCCGGCGGCGAGTTGGCGAGGAGGGCGGTGAGCCAAGCACGGCGGTTTGGGGTTGAGATAGTGACGGCTCAGGAGGTTGTCGGGCTTTCCGCGGATGGCCCGTCCCGAACGGTACGGCTGGGGGATGGCAGCGAAATCAAGTGTCGCGCGGTGTTGATCGCGACGGGTGTCTCCTATCGTCAGCTCGCGGCCAAAGGGCTCGATCAACTAACGGGAGCCGGCGTCTACTATGGCTCCGCCACGGGCGAGGGTGAGTCGGTCCGCGACAAGGACGTCTACATCGTCGGCGGCGCGAACTCGGCCGGGCAGGCAGCGATGTATTTCTCGAGATTCGCCCGAACCGTCACCATGTTGGTCCGCGGCGATTCGCTGTCCAGCAGCATGTCTCAATACCTGATCGACCAGATCGAGGCCACCGACAACATTCGGGTTTGGACGGACGCGCAGATAACCGAGGCCATCGGCTCGGAGCGACTCGAGGAACTCGTGATCGCTCGCGGCGAACAGGCGCCCGTGACGGTCCCCGCGACCGCGCTCTTCATCTTCATCGGCGCGCGGCCGCATACCGATTGGATCGGCGACCTCATTGCTCGCGATGAGCACGGTTTCATTCTCTCGGGACCGGACGCGCTGACTAATGGTGCGGTGGCGCCGCGCTTCCACGCGCAAAATCGCTCGCCCTTCTTGCTCGAAACGAGCCTTCCGGGCGTCTTCGTGGCCGGAGACGTCCGTCGCGGCTCGGTCAAGCGGGTCGCCTCCGCCGTGGGCGAGGGAGCGATGGCGGTGATGTATATCCACAACTACTTCGGCAGCGTGTGAAGAGCCGCACTAACGTGATGACGGACACACGGTCCGACGCACCAGCGTCAACGGACGAGGCCGCACTGCGCGAGCGGCTGCGCGCGCACCGCACGCTGTCGGGTGCGCCGGACGCGGAGTTGGAGTGGCTGCTGGAACACGGAGAGATCAAGCGTTACGCGGTCGGCGAGCACGCTGCGCGGAAGGGGGAGCCCGTAGCCGGGCTGTACATCATCCTGGAAGGGCGCTTGTCCCACTTCTCCGATCGGGGAGGCACTCGGCGTAAGGTGATGGACTGGCGCGAGGGGGACGTTACGGGACAGCTCCCGTACTCACGGTTGGACGTGGCGTCAGGAGACTCGGTGATCGAGGAGCCGCTCGAGGCGCTGTTCGTGCCGCGGCAAGATATGGCGGCCATACCGGTGGCGTGCCCCCAGGTGACGGCCACCCTCGTCCACGTGATGCTCGACCGGGCGCGCGAGTTCAAGTCGAGTGACTTCCAGTTGGAGAAGCTGGCCTCGCTCGGACGCCTCGCAGCCGGCATGGCGCATGAGCTCAACAACCCCGCCTCGGCGGCGGCGCGAAGACGCGCTGCTACTTACGGAAGCGCTGGCCGAGTCGGACGAGGCATCTCGGGCGCTGGGGGCGGCGCGCTTGAGCGCGGCGGAGTGGGCGACGCTCGACCGCGTGCGGACCCTATGCCTGCTCACGCCAGCAACGAGTGTCCCCTCGCCGCTCCAGCGGGCCGACCGGGAGGAGTCGTTCTCCGACTGGCTGACGGGCCACGGCTGCGACGAGTCGTACGCGGCGGCCCTCGCCGAGACGGACGTGGAACTCGAGACGCTGGCGGAGTTGGCCAGCGCATTGGCCGGTCAGAAGCTCGAAGCGGCGCTACGGTGGATGGCAGCCGCGTGCACGGTGCAGGGCCTGGCGCGTGACATAGAGCAAGCCTCGTCGCGCGTGCACGAGTTGGTGAGCGCAGTGAAGGGCTTCACGTACATGGATCATGCGTCTGCGCCGGAGCCAGTGGATGTGGCAAAGGGGCTTGCCGATACCCTGGCGGTGCTGGCGGCGAAAGCGCAGAGGAAAGCGGCCGTGCTGCAGGTGGAGGTGGAGGCCGATCTGCCGCGCGTGAAAGGCTTCGGCGGCGAGTTGAATCAGGTCTGGGCTAACCTGATCGACAACGCGCTCGACGCTGTGGGTGAAGGCGGCCGGGTGACCGTGACGGCGGAGCACAATGGGTCCTCTATCGTAGTTCGGGTGATCGACGATGGCTCAGGAATCCCGCCGGAGGAGAAGAACCGGATCTTCGATCCCTTTTTTACGACGAAGCCGGTAGGGGCAGGGACGGGGCTTGGACTCGATATCGCGCAGCGGCTCGTGGACCGGCATGAGGGTCTGATCGCCGTGAACTCGGAGTCCGGAAGAACCGAGTTTCGCGTGACCATACCTCTGGCCGGACCGAATATCCGGTAGTCGCGCGCCGAATGCGTGCCGACCGCTGCATGAAAAAGACCGGACCCACGCTTCCAGCGATGTGCAAGGAGCCGCAATTAGCGCGGCTACGAGCGGCCAGCGCCTAGTCGAGGAGTTCAGCGATCGCGGACGCGACGTACCGCGAGTCCTCTTCGATCCCGAGAATGATCCCGGATTTCCTGCTGTGAAGCCATGGGAAGCCGACAAAGAAGATGCCCGGCACCCGGGCAACGCCTCGCTTGTGAACAGGCATTCCGTCGCCGTCGAGCACCGGGAGACGGACCCAACCGAAATCCGCCGTGAAGCCCGTGCACCAGATGATCGAAGCGACATTCGCCTCCTTTAGATCGATCCGGGTCGGTGCCCCACCGCCCGCTCCGGGGGCGGCTGGAAGATCAGCCGCGTCATCCTCTAGCGGCGGTGGGACTATTCCAGCCCGCTGGATGTAGGCATCGATGTCCTGCTTGAAGTCGGTCGACTTGTCGTCGGAAAACTTGATGTACTCGGCCAACCGATCATCGGTGATCAGCACGCCATCCTCGACGTCGATCAGCTTGCCCAACAGCCTCGCGCCGTCGCGTTCGAGTTGTTGTAAGCTCACGGTATGACCATAGCGACCCAGGCCGGATATTTGAGGTTGCGTCGCGAAGCGTACGGACGGATCCTCGAGGTCGTCGACAGCAACGTCGAGAAAACCCATTTCGGACCACCACTCGAGGATCTCGCGACCCCGGTACCGTCGCGGTAGCCGCGCCACCTTGCTGGTGCAGAGGTATACGGTACGGCCGGACGCCAGCAGGTCTTCGACGATCTGGCATCCCGACTGACCTCCGCCGACTACGACAACTGCACCTGCGGGAAATGCCTCAGGGGATCGGTAACCGGCGGTGTGCAACTGCACGATCGAATTCGGAATCTTCTTGCTGATCGCCGGGATGTTGGGCGTCTGCAGAATGCCAGAGGCGAGTACGACCGCCCGCGCTTCCAGCCGCTCGAGATCGGGGTCATCCGTATCCACGACGAAGCCGTCTCCGCTCGGGGACGCCTCAACCGACGTGACCGTCACGCCGGTTCGGACAGGCAGGTCGAACTTGGCGGCATAACGCTCAAAGGACATCACGAGCTCGTCCCGATGCCAGAAGCCATCCGGCTCTGGGCCTTCGTACGTATCGCCGGGCAGGACGTTCGACCAATTGGGCGTATTCAAGGCGAATGAGTCCCAGCGCTGCGAGCGCCACGTCTCCCCGATTCTTCCCCGCTCCAATACGACAAAGCGGCGCCTATCACGCTTGAGGAAGTAGCTCACGCCGAGACCAGCTTGACCGGCGCCGACCACAACTACGTCGAGTTCTCCGCTATGAGTGTTGGCCAACGTTAGCTCCCCCCCGGCTACGATTGAGCGTCACTTTCCCCTGGCGGGCCAGTCTCCGTCATCTACTCGTAGCGTAGTGCCTCCGTCGGGTCTACGACGGCGGCACGCCTGGCAGGTAGATAGCATGCGACCAGCGCGACCGCGACGATCAATAGCGCAACCGCCCCGAAAGTTGCTGGGTCAGTCGCGCTCACACCGTAAAGCTGGCCCGCGATCACGCGGCTGAGGCCGACCGCCCCGGCCGTGCCGAGCACGATGCCGATCAGTACGAGCGTCATCCCCTGGCGGACGACCAGGCCCAACACACTGCCGCGCCTCGCACCCATGGCAATCCTGATCCCTAGTTCCTGAGTGCGCTGACTGACCGAGTATGACAAGACGCCGTAGACTCCAACTGCAGCAAGCAGCAGGGCAAGCGTCGCAAAGCTGCCGAGCAGCACCAGCCAGGTCCGCTTCGGGCCCAGCGCGTCGCTGACGAGCTTATCCATGGTCGCGACCTCGTACAGAGGCAAGTCCCCGTCGAGCGTCCAGACGGCCTGCCGTACATCCCGTACCATGCTGAGCGGATCGCCAGCCGTCTTCATGACGAGGCCCATCGATTCTGGCGGCTGAACCTGCGGGCTCGCCAGATATATGGTCGGTTCCACGTCCGCGTCGAGGCCGAAGGCCCTGACGTCGCCCACGACACCCACGATCTCCAGGTCTTCAACCTGGTTGGGCCCGTCCCAAGCCATGTGTTTCCCGACGGCGTTCTCGCCGGGAAAGATGCGCCGGGCGAGCGTCTCATTCACAACCATCACGCGCGGCGTTTCCGCT
The DNA here is from genome assembly GCA_039588015.1 of Gemmatimonadota bacterium. GTDB lineage: Bacteria > Gemmatimonadota > Gemmatimonadetes > Palauibacterales > KS3-K002 > JASFMO01. The sequence continues at coordinate 10,773 of JBDHAS010000080.1, forward strand.
TGATCGGTTTCTCGCACGTCGCGCCCGGCCAGAAGCGGGATACCCATCGTCCTGAAGTACCCGGGAGTGAGATGGCGACGCTGGAGCAGGTATTCCTCGTCGTCACGACCCGGCACGGTGAGCATGGCGCCGTGGAACCAAGCGAGCGGCAACCCTTCGATGGCGGCGACGCTCTCCACGCCGGGGAGCCGTTCGACTGCGTCCACCAGCTCCGTAAAGAACGCCGCGCGCTGTTCGGGCGTTTCGTACTTCGAGGCGGGAAGCGATACGCGACCGGTGAGAACACTCTCCTGGCTGAACCCGAGATCCACGTTCACCAGTCGCCAGAAGCTATTGAGTAGCAAGCCCGCACCGATCACGAGCATCAATGACAGGGCCACCTCAGCCACCACCAGCGTGCCTCGCAGCCGGCGCCGGCCGAACTCGGCCAGGCCTTTGAGCCCGCCTTCCTTGAGAGCCGACAGTAAATCGAGGCGTATTCCTTGAGTCGCCGGGACCAACCCGACCAGAAGACCCGCCAGCAACGTGACCAGCGTCGTGAACGCAAGCACGTGCCAATCGACGCCGACTTCAGCAGCCCGGGGCAGCTGACTCCCGATGCTCGACACGAGGATCTTCGTCCCTGCGTACGCCAAGCCCAATCCCAAGGCGCCTCCGATCACGGCCAGCACGATGCTCTCCGTGAGCAACTGCCTGAGCAGTCGCGTCCGGCCCGCCCCGATGGCGGCGCGCACCGCCATCTCACGACCGCGTGATTCGGCGCGTGCCAGCGAGAGGTTCGCCACGTTCGCACAGGCGACGAGGAGAACGAAGCCGACCGCACCCAGCAACAACAGCAGCGGCTTCTGCGCACCGCCCACGGTCTCGCGGTGCAGCGATACGGCAGCCCAGCGCCAATTCTTATTCGTCTCGGGGTAGGTCTCGGCCAGGCCGCTAGCGAGGGCCTGTAGCTCCTCGGAGGCCACGCCGAACTCGACTCCCGGACCCAGGCGACCCAGCACCGGCAGGAAGTGGCGTCCCCTCAAGCTGACATCACGAACGCTGAACTCTTGCGGAAGCCACACTTCCGGCGTTTCGGAACCGAAAGTGAAGGTCGGCGCCGTGATGCCGACCACGGTTCGCGGTACATCGCTCACGATGATCGTCTGGCCGAGGATGTCTCTGTCACCGCCGAAACGACCCAGCCACAGCCCGTGGCTGAGGACCACCACCGGCTCGGCGCCCGCCAGTTCCTCCTCGGGAAGAAACGATCGGCCGAGTTGCAGAGGCGTACCGAGCAGCTCGAAGAATCGAGTCGACACTCTCATCGCTGCCAGCCGCTCTGGGTCTCCCTGGCCGATGAGCGTCACCGAGGTTGGCCGGTAGGCCGCGACGTCTTCCAGCAGCGTCGCCTCCTCTCGGAGGCTCTCGAAGTTTGGTGGCGAGAAGCCCATCTCCCATCCGCGCCGCGTATCGACCTCGGAGATGCGGATGAGGCGACCGGGATCTTCATAAGGTAACGGCCGCAACAGCACACCGTTGACCACGCTGAAGATCGCCGTGTTGGCCCCGATGCCCAGCGCCAACGTGATCGCCGCCACGGCTGCGAAGCCCGGGTTCCTTCGAAGGGACCGCACCGTATAGCGCACGTCTTGCGCGACCGCAGCGGTTCGCTGGAGAGTCGCCGTGATGACGACGCTTAACAGCTCACGCATGACGAGGGCAACCACTCTCCCTTTCCCCGCATCTCGGGCCTCGGTCAACCGCTCGCCAAACGTCTGTATCATGCCCGGGCCGTACACGTCGCGGAACGAGCGAGTGTACCAGCCAAGCCAGTGCCGGTATAGCCGAGTCAAATCAGCCATTCTCCGAACTCCTCTTCGCTCGACAACTCAGGCCTCTACGAGCCTCAGCTCGCGAGCCGCTGACAAGAGCGCTTCCAGCCGCCCCGCCTCGAGAGCGAAAACGCGCCGTCCAAACGGGGTCAGCCGGAAATACTGGCGGCGCGCATCGTCCACGATGATGTGCCGCGGTCGCGTGACCTCTTCGATCAATCCGTCACGATGCAGCCGTCGCAGCGCCTGGTAGAGGCTGCCCGTGGCCGGGCTCAGCCGCCCGCCGGAGCGGCGCTCGATGTCCTTGCCGATGGCGTATCCGTGCGACGCTCCGGCTCCCAGCGCCAGCAGGATATGGAAGGAGAGGTCACTCAGAGGCAGAAGCTCCTCAGCGTCGCTTCTACGGTTGCTCATTTCGGGTGGTCCTTTCTTGCGTGCCCACTCACGGCCGGGATATGTTCCGCCTGGCAACTATAGTGATGAACACTATAGTTGTATACGCATGATACAACCTCCCGGTTTCAGAGGAAAGACCTGGCCTCCACGCGGATCATTCGCTCGAGATTTGCACTAATAGAGCGCACTTCTATCTTCTTCTGATCCAATGATCGATCCGCTCGCTACCCTCAAGGACGCATTAGCGGAGCGCTTCGCCATCGAGCGCGAAATAGGGCGCGGCGGGATGGCGACCGTCTACCTTGCCCAGGACTCGCGGCATCAGCGCCCGGTAGCCCTGAAAGTGCTGCACCCCTATCTCTCCGAAGGCTTGGGACCTGAGCGATTCCTGCGGGAAATCCAGATCGCGGTTCGCCTCCAGCATCCCCACATAGTTCCGCTGTACGATTCGGGGCATGCCGGAGCCCTGCTCTATTACGTGATGCCCTTCGTCGAAGGCGAATCGCTGCGCGAACGCCTCGCGCGCGATCGGCAATTGCCCTTGGATGATGACTACCTGTCCGGCAGCATCAACGGGTTCGCCAGCCACATCTTTCGCATCGAAAGCGACGGCATCTTCATCGCGCTGTTAAAGAACATGAAAGAGCCCGGCGCACAGATCGTCGTAAAATGGCCCTCTTTTGTCACCTCGCGTATTCTGGCAGTCCTGTACGGTGAGCCCTACGAGATGCCACGAAGGTCGGCGGCGTTCGCCGTCTTCGAGGTCGTACGAGATCAGGGTGTCGAAGCTGGTCGTCAGCGGTACAACGATCTGGTGACAGGAGAGGATCCCGCCTACTACGTCGACGAGGATGAGTTCCGGCGCCTGGCGGAAGTGCTGCCCGCACTGCGCGAGGTCACCGTTCGATAACAAGAGGCGCGCCGGTGGTACCCTCCATTCTCGACGTCCTCCGCCGGGCCCGGGCTCGAGAACCTGAGGTACGTCAAACGAGATGCATGACTCGTACTATTCAGGCAGCGCCTGGGCCCACTGCCGTCACAGTAACATCTCGCGGAAGGCACTGTCGCGGTCCTCATCGGACATTGTGAGCATCCCGGCCCACTGCTCCCAGTCCGGGCCTGTCTGGTACCGAGTCTTCGGCGACTCGCTGGTGAGCGCATGAAGCACATCGCGTGATATGTGCTCATGTCCCGCGGCTGTCGCGTCGACGCCCTCAATGATCGCGGTGAGCTTTTGGAAGCTTTCCCCATACAACTCGCGCTCTTCGCCTGACAGCTGATCTCGGCGAGCTGCCCAGTCCGCCATGGCGCCGGCGCGGATGTCGGTGGCCGTTGCGCCCGGTTCAACGACCGAGACCGATATTTCCGACCCCTCGAGCTCGACTCTGAGCGCATCCGAAATCGCTTCGAGCGCGAACTTGGTCGCCGAGTAGATGCCGGAGAACGGGATCGAGATGCGTCCGTTCACCGAGCTGACATTCACGATCCTTCCCTTCCCCTTCCTCAGCGCGGGGAGGAACTGCTGCGTGACCATCAGAGCGCCGATGAAATTCACTCCGATTTGCCTCTCGACCTCGCTCATCGAGGCCTGCTCCACCGGCCCGAAATTGGCGACGCCCGCGTTATTGACCAGGCCCGCGATGCCCTCACCGCCCGTGGCGTCGTCGACTTCCGCGGCCGCTGCTTTCACCGCCGCAAGATCCGTCACATCGAGCATCACGGGATGCACTCGGCCGCCCGTATCTTCCTTCAGCGACTCACCGTCACTCGCCTTGCGGACTCCAGCGAAGACGGTGAACCCGTGCGCGCTCAGATCAACGGCCAGCGTCCGCCCCAGGCCTCGGGAAGCACCCGTAACGACAACGGCCTTTTGATGATCGACTGTCTCAGTCATGACGAACTCCTTCGTGTCTGCACGTTGTAGACGGGAAGTTTACCGCTACGCCGACCAGTTGCCAATCGCTCGGGCCCGCCGTCACCGTGTTGTCGTACGAAGACGCGGCAGCAATACCCGCCACCGAGGCGCGCATGCTTGACCTCCACCGCGCCGCAGTACATGGTGAAGGCGCCCACGGCACGTGGCGCCCTCATCGCATGAGACACCAGCCGCTAGTGAGGAGCATGGCGCGCTCGAAGGATGACTATCCCGATTACACGCCCGGCGATTACGTCGCGGCCATCTTAAGCCTAACGCATTACGGCGCGATCGCGCTGGCGGTCCTCTCGCTTGTCGGCGGGGCGCTATTCGTCGGCCGCTTCCTTCTCGTCGGCCTCGTTCTACTTTCGCTAGCCGGCCTCATTCTCGCCTCACAACTCATCTCCCGCCTCCGCCACATCCGGAACCTCGTTCGCGTTCGCCACGTGCACGGCATGGTGGAGATCTGGAGCGAAGAGCTTGAGGCCTGGATCCCTCCAGTTGCTGTACCCACCTGGGGCGGACGAACTGCGCGATCGGATGTTTGACTACCTGACGGCCCGGCACCCTGCTGCGGCCGGTACGGCGGTTCCGGAATCATGACCAACACGCGGTTGTGTCGTGCGGCTCGGTTGCGCGGCGTGCTCCTGGGCACCGCTGTGGGCGACGCGCTCGGCCTTCCCGCGGAGGGCCTGTCCCGGCGGCGCGCCCGAAAGCTGCTACCTGGCAGCCGCCCCCGTCACCGCCTTCTGCCGGGGCGGGGCATGGTGAGCGACGACACCGAGCACACGATCTTCGTCGCCCAGAGCTTGCTGGCCCAACCGGATTCTGCCGAGCTCTTCGCACGCCGCCTAGCCTGGTGCCTACGACTCTGGGCGCCGATCGGGGCGTTCTTCGCCGAGGCGCCCGGTCGCCTGCACACGTACACGACGGCTTCGACGCGAATGACCCATACCGACTCGCGCGCTCTTACCGGCGCGAAGGCCGTCGCTCACCTCACCGCCTGGGTCGTTCGCGAGGAACCGTCAGAGCGCCGCGGACACCGAAGACAAAGAGTGGACTCGGCTGCTGGAGAGCATACGTCACGCACACGTCAGCGACGCTACGGTCTCGAGCTTCGCCGACGAACTGGGGCTGCAGAAAGGCGTCAGCGGTTACATGTACCACACGATCCCCGTCGTCGTTTATGCCTGGTACCGGCACTTCGGCAATTTCGAGCGCACGATTTCGGCCGTGCTCGCTTGCGGCGGTGACACCGACACCACCGGCGCGATAGCCGGAGCATTGGCGGGCGCGGTGGTTGGCGAGCAGGGGATACCGCCAGACTGGATCGCAGGCATCGCCGAGTGGCCGAGGGGAACGAGGACGCTGCGCTCAATAGCCGACCAGCTCGCGGCGGACGGCTCCGAAGGTGCTCCCGTGCGCTACTTCTGGCCCGGCCTCGTGCCCCGCAACCTGCTCTTCCTCTTAGTCGTTCTCGCCCACGGGGTCCGGCGACTCGCACCGCCCTACTAGCAGTGGCCGCCGCCTTGCCGATGCACACGCTCGATGTGCGCGGTGTGAAGCACCACCGACCTCACGCTCATCAGGCGGCGGACTAGCATCCGATCGTGTCCGTGGGCGTCAGACGGCGTTGCAGCCTAGCTGGCCAGGCCACATCTTCGCGCTAGCCGTCAACCTAGTAACGCCATGTTCGAGTGTGAACTAATTGCCCAGGGTGCTCCGTGAATTCCCAGATGCGGACTGTGGCGTCGCGCGAAGAGAGGAGAAGAAAGAAGAATATGAACTCGTGGAAGATGTGGAGTGGAACAGCAGTTACGGCGCTGCTTGCCGCTGCCTGTAGCGGAGGGGAGTGCGTGCAGGACTGGAGTCTCGATCGACGCTCATGGAACATGGGCACCTTTGCTGCCATGTCAGAGATGGTCGATTACGGCGTAAAGAGACTTGCCTTGAGTGCTGCTCTCTCGCCCGACGAAATGGACACGGTTGTCGACGACGCAATCCGGATCGCGGCGGAACACAATGTCGAGGTATATCGAGAGACCGACTTCTTGGTGACCGACCTGTTCTCACTCGAGCTCACTGAAGGCAAACACGTACTCCTCATCTGTCACGAGTCCACATTCCGCGAATACGAGGCACTGAAGACTGACAAGATGCGGCTCGTGGATTCGGGGGAATATCATGGAGAGGCGCGAACTGAAATAGCGCGCCGGTTCGGCAGGCTACTGAGTTACCCCGAAGCAACTATTGAGCGCGAGTTAGCCAATTGAGGGAACGGACCGGTTCAATAGAGGCGAGCCTGAGTCCACATCGAACACCGCGACCGTCGGAAAGGCGAACGCCTCGCCGACGTCGGGCGTCTAAGGTCGTCTCGGAATCACTAGAGAGTGCACGACGCTCCCGTCTACGTCGATGACCACTACCTCGAGGTTAGTTGAATCCGCCGTCACCCTGGCAATCTGCTCTTCTCCGACTACAAGCAGGTGATACGAGTGCTCCACGTCCGGTCCGGGCGGTGTGTGCGAAAACCGATGGCGATGCCCGGCAATCACTAGGTCCACGCCCGCGCCGTTAGCTGTCTCGAGCCATGCATCGGGACCGTCTGCAAGCCACCCCCAGCTGGGATCGTGCATGACTATCAGGCGGAATGGCGCTTCCGCCACTCGTTCGTGGGTCGCGACGTGTTCACGAAACCAATCCAGTTCGTCGGCCCTGTACGGCTCCGTCCTGTTCAACTCGGCGTAGACATTGGTGTCGTCGGGCTTGTCCTCACCGGTGTCGAGCACGATCAGATGCACGGGACCGGCATCTCGCGCATAGTAGAAACGTCCCTCGGGTGTCGGGACGTAATCAGACAAGCGCCGGGCAAACGGACCTCGCATCTCGTGGTTACCGCGGGCGAGAATCAGAGGTTTGATGTGGGCCAGACCTGAGATTGTCGGACGCAGCCATGCTCGAAGCAGCTGTTCCTCAGTCTCGATCCAATGAAAGGCATCTCCAGCGTGCACGAGAAAATCAGTCGAATCCCAGACTATGCGCTGATTCAGGCTTTCGATCAGGCGTACGTCCTCATGGGTATCGGTTATTACGCTGAACGACACAGACGGCCTATTACGGTCAAACGTCGTGAACTCATGCGGCCCACTACGGACATCCAGGCCCTTCTCGGGCCAATAGGCGTTGAGCTTCACCACACGCGTTGCGATCACTTGGTAGCCATATGTGGTGCCGGGCAACAGGTTATCGAGTTGTACGACGTGGCGAGTCCCGACAGGAACGAGACCATCCACCTGCGGTTCGGCGACCTCCGTCAATTCACCATTCGGACCGTAGCGGACCTTTGCGTGACTCGGTGTATCGGTGAACCAGACAATAGTCGCTGTTCTCTCTCCGGTAGCCACCAGGTAGGGACCATCTGTGATTACCGGCCGCGTGTCGTGCACCGTGAACGGCTCGGATTGCGCACGAACTGGAGCGGCCGCTGCAAGTGTCCCGATGGAGAGGATTAGCGCGCGCATGATCATGGTCAGAACCTGAGTTTGGGGAAGCGGGAGTGGCTTCCGTTGGCCGACTCGGCTAGCGACCCGTTTCGGCTGTGGCGTAGTCCAGATCGAAGGTCGATACGATCAGATAGTGGTCAGAGGGAAAACCAGCCGGCCACGTCGATACAATCCGCGTCGATGTGTTACTGAGTCCCGCGCCTTTGTAGTAAAGCTGGTCGATCCTGCTGCCGCTTCGATGTGTATGTCCTGGATAGACTGCCGCGTCAGGGTGCAGGCTCCGGAATGCGTCCGTAAATCCGACATTCAACATCGCCAGCGACGCCGGACTGTCTCCGTTATCCGTATGTGGAACCGCGTTGAAATCGCCTGCAAACAAGATCGGAATGCTGTCCGATTCCAGGAACCTGGTCTGGTGGAACTCGAACACCGCCGGGAACTGTCGCATGCCATACCAGTTCGACATCACGTACATGTCCTGTGTCTCACTGATCGTGACCTTCGCTGCGACGTTCATAAACGGTGACTCATCTTGGACAGATATCTCCTTGATAGGATAACGACTTAGCACCGAGATGTTGGATCCCTGGTTCAGGTAATCCCAGTCAACCGTCGTCGCGAAGTAGAAGCCCAATTCCGCGGCAATGAAGTCGCCCGAGGAATACGTTTCCTGCATCATCACCACGTCTGCGTCTTCCCTTCGGAGAATTTCGGCAATCGCCACTCGCGAATCCCAGCCGTGCTCATCTACGGAAAAGTGTTTGCCGCCATGCCAGATGTTCCAGCAGCCTGCCGTTAATGAGGTGAGCTCCTGTTCGAGTTTAGCTACGGCGGGAACGAAGTGTTCAGAATAGGCTTCCAGTACCTCTTGAGGTGAAAGCGCACGATCCCATATCGCCAAGTTGTCCATGTCAAACTCGGACGCGTGCAACCTCTCAGCTTCCGCAAATCCTGCCGCAGCGCTCCGATTCACGGTCACCTTACCATCCTCGAGACCGTAGATCTTCACCAGCGGTGCGACTTCCATGAAGTTCAACACCTGATGCACCGTGTACGGATTGGACATCAAGCCGGTTTCCAGTTGTGCGATCGGTTCCCAATCCACCTTGTCCATGGCTTCACGAAACCCGAGGCTGTCTGCGCCGAGACGTTGGATCCTTTCAGCCACCTTGTGATCGAACAAGCGACGGGGATCGACGATAAGATGAACGAACTCGTCGGACTCGAGTTCGTCTAGGCCGAAGCCGTTGAAGACGTCAACTAGTGCCTGCAGCTCTGCTGCACCCGTTTCAATGAGCGGGAGGACTGCCGGCTGCGGGCCGGCACCCGCCCCATTCCATCCAACCACCATCGGATTCGGGTTCCCAAAGTCAAAGCCATCCGAATCGCTCACGTTGTATGAAACCTTGTTGTCCCCGTCATAGAACAACCGGATTACCGACTGTGCGCTGCTATAGGTCATTGTCAACTGATGCCACCGGCCATCGTTCAGCGGCATGTGCTTGCCGTTTTCCCGCTCGTATGTGATTCGGCGCTCGCCGGAGCCCAGATTCCACGCCCAGGTTCCACCCGAGAAGTAGAACACCCACCCCGGCTGTTTTTGCGAGGCGAGGCTGTTATCGGCGAACTCCTTCTGAGACAGAAGCACATACCTCTTGTCATCATCCGCCACGGTTCTCAACCAGAACTGCACGGAGAAGTCCCGGCTGCCATCGAATGGAAGTTCTCGGCTGTTAAGGGTCAGAAACGCCGATGGACCATCGCCCCCTAGACTAAGAGCCAGCCCATCGAGGCCAGGCTCAAAAGAAACTGGGCCACCAACGATTACCATGGGTGAAGTGCCGGAAGCACTGCTTACGGTACCGTCAAACGCAAGTCGGACGACTGGACCCGATTCGGACTGCGGCTCGGCGACTTGGATCGTCGCGCTCACTTTGGGAGTAACGACCGAACTCGCGTACAGGTGGAACGATTTGACCGCCAAGAGATGAAGACCGACCGCCAGAGAATAGGAGCACGACTGTCAGTGCTTTCCGGTCCATAGCCTAGGTCCTGGTTCCAAAGACTTGAATCAAAGAATAAGAAGTGGCCTTGGGAACTTAGATCACCTGCATTTTGAAACGCCGGCCAAGCGCCTTAACACTGAAACTCCGCGCGCCGCTAAGCGATGGTCGGCTCTCGATCGAAGTTGGATAGGACCGTCGATGGAGCACGGTTCAGTCTAGGATCACGTCTTGGTAGGCGTACAGCCCCGGAGACCCGCCGGTGTGGAGGAAGAGGACCTTCTCACCCTTCTGGAAATGTCCCTTCTGGATGAGGTCCAGCAACCCGGCCGCCGCCTTCCCTGTG
>JBDHAS010000081.1:0-14715 GCA_039588015.1 Gemmatimonadota bacterium
GGACGGCCGCAGTATCGGATCCGACGGTCGCTGTCGCACCCCCGTGGGCAACACGGTAGACCTGGCAACGGCCACCTGGACCAACACGATCGGCGACCCGGAGCTGATCACGGTCTGGCGCGACCCGGACTTCGACCCTTCCGAGCGAGCCTTCTACTACGCCCGCGTCATCGAGATCCCGACACCGCGCTGGACCGCCTACGACGCGGTGCGGTTCGGCATCGAGATGGACGACGATGTGCAGATGATCACTCAGGAGCGCGCGTACACGTCGCCGATTTGGTATACGCCCGACAGGTGATGCGACGCGGCCAGTAAACCATGGCGCAAAACGGCACAGCGCCAAGGCAAAGCCGACGTGGAGAACTCATCACGTCGGCTTTCCTTACGTGATCGTATCGGCTGGTGCCCTAGAGCTCGACCCCCCAATCCCCCAGCAGCGCCACCGACGCGTCGAGGCCCGCCTGCAGGCAGGGTTGATAGCCGCCGCCCGGGTTGGTCCAGGCCGAGGCGTAGTAGAGACCCTTGATTGGCGTCGTATTGGCAAGGCGAGTCATGTAGGCGTTCTCCATGACCTGCTCGTAGCCGTAGATAGCGCCTTCAGGGTTCCGCGTGTAACGCACATTGGTCAACGGCGTGGCGGCCTCCATGACCTCGATCATCGATCTCAAGCCAGGAATGATCCTCTCTTCGGCCCGATCGATCAGCGTCTGCGCGATACGGTCCTTCTCTTTCCGATACTCGTCCTTGTTGCCCGCAAAGTAGTCGGCCTCGAATCGCTTCCACGGCTCGTAGCCGCTCAGCATGAGCAGACCCACGGTCGAAGTCCCGGGATTCGAATAGCCTTCGTAGGCGTTGTCATAGATCGTCACACCGAGGTCGCTCTCCGTCGGGTCACCGGCCAGGCTCGCCCGGTAGGCCCGCTCGGGATCGTGGTCCTTTTGGACGAAGATCTCGTAGCCCTCGACTTTTCCTCGGATCTCCTGATTCAGCCCGAGCCAGACCAAGAAGGTGGAAAGCGAAGGCCGGAAAGACTCGAGCCCGCCGAAGTAGTCCTCGGTTTCTTCCGAGAAGACACCGGCCTGCGTGCCTTCTCGTAGCATCTTCACCGTCCCCGGGACGCTGGCGTTCGAGATGACCCCCTTCGCCTCCAGGTGCTGGCCGTCCGCCAACGTCACGCCGGTTACCGCACCCCCCTCGGCCGTGATGCCGGTCGCTCGCGCCCCCAGTAGCACCCGACCGCCGTTCGCCTCGATCGATGCCATCAATGCGTCGCTCAGATCCTGAGAGCGCCGTTTGAGGTAGTGGCCGCCGTAGCGGAGGTACGACGCCGTGGCGATGCAGTAGTAGAAACCCGACAGCTTGGACGGCGGCAGACCGTAGTAGCCCCAAAAAGTCGACAGGATCGAACGCACGGTCTGATCCTGCACATGATCGTCGAGCACATCGCCGAACGTCTTATTGCGTACGTTCCACATCTTTCGATGGGTGAGCGGGAATCGGATCCTGTCCCACCACGAGTCCCGGTCGAACGGCTTCATCGCCTCGTCCATGATGCCCATCAGATAGTCGAAGAAGCTCCGTATCCCTTCCTGTTCACTCGGGAACGTCTGTACGAGCTGCCCGACGATGGCGTCGGGGTCGCGCTGCGGCCAGGTGAAGTCGTGTTCGGGAGTGACGATGCGACAGACATCCGGCAACTCGACGGTTTCGACCTTGTCCGCGATGCCCGCCGCATCTAGGACCGCGTACAAGCCACCCCGGGCGCTCGCAGTTGCATGCAGCGATACGTCGAAGACGAACTCGCCGTCACCCCGCTCGAAGGTGGTGGCATAGCCACCGGGCTTGATGTGCTGCTCGATCAGAGTGACGGGGACGCCGCGCTTCGCCAGGCAGGCCGCGGCGCTCAGGCCTCCCAGGCCACCGCCGATGACCACGACGGGTCCCGACTCAACGCTCGCGACCGCCGCCGGCATAGCGTCCGCCTTTCGCCAGTCGATCGCCAGCGCCGCCGCGCTCGCCGCCGCCAGCTTCAGGAAGTCGCTGCGCGAGATCTCGCGTCTGGTCTCCCTAACCACGCTATCGTTCATGATTCACTCTACTTGTCCGGTGGCCGTATTACCTACGCGAGGATGATGTCATTCAACGCACGCTTCGGTACATGATGCGTGCCCTCTTCGTCTCGCCAATACTTGATGCTTCCCTCGGGACCGACTTCCTCCAGCACCACTCTTTCTTTAGGCTTGCCGAGAGCGATGACCAGAAGAACCTCGTAGTCGTATGGGAAACCGAGAGCCTTGCGCAGCTTTTCGCGCTGGATCGAACCGATGATGCACCCTCCCAGCCCCATCTCCGTCGCGCCCAATAGGATGCTCTGAGCCGCAATCCCGTGGTCGCACCCAAACGACGGCTTTATGCTCTTGTCCCCGAGGATGATGATGTACGCGGATGGTCTTTCGCCCTCAGGCGGAGCGTCCCAATCCTCCAGGTAGCCGGCCCAACTGAGGTGAGGAAAGACGAGGTCGTTCTTCTCCGGGTCGCACGATAGGATGTACTTCAGCGGTTGTAGGTTCGCGCCCGACGCCGAGAGCCGCGCGAGGTCGACCACTTCTCTCAGCGTCTCCAAGTCTACGGCAACATCCTGGTGGAATCGTCGGCGGCTTCGGTTCTCCAGCACCAAGTCTCTCAGTCGCATGGGACTTCCTCTTGCCGATACGGCAGCGCAGCCCGAGCGCTGGCCGCCGGCGCCGGCGAGCAAGGCGCTGTTAGCGAGCCGGCTTGCCGTAGATTATGGTGGCCTACTTCGACGATTAGCCGCGCGAAACGGCACACATCTACCAGCAGATCGAGGACCGATGGTGGGGCTTGTGTACAAAATGCTAAGCGAGCATCGCGCAAGCAACGAGCGTACGACCCCGGCTCCGCTCGTCACCTCTTCACGTATTCCTCGCTGGCCGACTCAGGGCGATGTATTGCACGTCGTCCTCAGCCACCGCCCTAATCCAGGCGATGAGTTCTTCCGCCGACTCGGCAGGCTCCTTGCCGCGAAGCCCCAAGATCTTCCGCACGACCCGTAGATTAGAGCCCTCCTGGGAGTACTGGGCTGAGTACGTCCCGAACCTGCTCGCCACCTCCATCCCAGTCGGCAGATCCGCCTGCCAACCCTCCGGCAGACTCAACTCGAAGATCCAGCTTGTCTCCAAGGGCCCAGTCGCCTCCTCGACGTCTATCGGATACCTCCTGGGAAGCTGCTGCTCGAGTTCCTGGGCCACCGCAGGATCGCTCATCAAAGGTAGCGGCAAAGTGAGGATGTAGCTCTCACCGAGGCGCGACAGTACCTTCGGTGCGCTGATTGAAAGCGCCAGTTGGGCCTCGACAGCGAAATCATGAGGATCGAACATTCGCAAGCTGTCGCCACTCGCTCCCGGGAACACTTCACCGGCTATGGCACGGGCGACTTGATTCCGCTGCCGCCCGCTCAGCTGTGTGGCTTCCGTCATCATCGAACGCAGCATCTCCTCGAACGCACCCATGCCCGTCTGGCGATAGTTGCCGGTGAAAGCCCCTTCCTCAGATAGCTCGCCGACGATGCTGTATACGACACGGTTGTTCTGGGGTGGCACCTGGGGAATCCGCACCTGTTCCGTCCGACCGCCCGGCCGCAAGAGGAGAGCAAAACCGCCTTGGAGCGTAAATGGCACTGCTCCGTATGTCACTAGATCAGCGGTCAGGTCGGTATACGTGTAACCTTCCGCTCCGTCGACGGCGACGATCATGTGGTCAAACTCACTCAGCGACGGTACCAGGCTGTCCGCCATCGCCAGCTGGTTTACCAGGACAGGATACGCGTCAACTCCCAACTTCTGTACCAGCCCGATGAACAACGCTGCCTTGTCTTTGCAGTCGCCGGCCTTGCTCTCGAACACCTCTTCTGGCCGGCGCGGCTGATACGCGCCCATCCCTAGAGACAGTGATACATAGCGAATCTCCTGTGTGACCCAGCGATGCACGGCTCGCACGGAATCTTTCAACGTCCTAGCGCCGGCGACGATCTCGCCCAACTTGGCCTCGAGGTCGGGCGAAACTTCATAGCGCCCGCGCGTCAGCTCTGTATACCAACTGCCGATTTCATCCCAATCGATGGCGCTCGAGTAGAAGACGCCCATTTGTCCGTCGTCGGGCCAGGTCGCGAACAATTCAGGATCGAACGCTTCAACGTCCGAGGTCGCCCACACGTACGTTGTCCGGCCATCGCGGTCGTGCTGCTCGCGCTCGAAGTCCAGGTTCAGCTCTCGAATGTGCATGCGCAGCGCAACCGGAACGTCGAGCACGAGCCTCGAACGCAGGACCGGGGCCTCCGTAGTCACGCTCCAGCCCGAACTGAATGCGCCAGGCATTGCAGGGTAGAGAGTCGTCCTGGTGTGGCTGAAGTCGAGCAGGACGCCGGGCGCGAGTCCGGCCACCGAGACAGACAGCATCTTCAGATCGGTATAGACAGGGACCAGCTGCGACGTCGGTAAAGTTGACTCCTGCTGATGCAGCGGGCCATCGCTTATGACCTCGCCCCCGGGTGTGACGACCCGTACCCAATTCAGTTTGATGCTCTCGCTGCCCTCGACCCACGGCAAACTCCACTCGCCGAACAGCTCCACCGCTTCTTGGGTGAGGATCTGAATCACCTGGTGATAGGTTTCGCGCCCGCGCCCGTCCGCCTCGATCTTGACCGCTCCGTCGTCCAAGAGGTACACGTAGGACTGGTCTGGATAATCCAGCGGGTCTACTGCCAGGCTGTAGATCGTGTCAGTGTCCACACGGAGATGTTTGACCGAGGAGAGCGCCGACTCCTGTCCTGCGACCGGGACCGTTATCATGAGGCCACCCGACACCGGCAGCAGCAAGGCCATGACCAGTGTCCGCAGACCCACGTCCCGCCTATTCTCGCGCCACGCGATTCCTATCATCTTACTCCCTCCGTCAAGGCTGCTGCGCTTGTCGCTCCGAATCAGCGAGCGTGCTCTCGCACCGAGGTTACCGCCTGGGGATCAGCGAGCGATCAACTGGAGATCACCCGGTGATCAGGCCGAATCCTGACCATCGATCGACCAGCCGACTGCCTTGCCGCTCGCGTTGGTCGTCCTCCATCTTGACGGTGCCTCAGCCAGCCCATCCTCACCAACAAACCTATCGTGCCGTAGCGAACGAGGAGCTGGAATGATGCCGGAACTGCTGATCGCTGCTTCCGCCCTGCTCGTCATCACTGCTATCGTGGTCGTCGTCTTCACACATAGGACGACCCGCTGGGGCGCGACGCTGGAAGAGTGCTCGATGCAGATGCCAGGAGACGAGTACTTCGCAGGCGGTCCTAGGGCCTTCGTCGCGATGACTCGCGCTGTTACCATCGACGCCCCACCGGAGACCGTCTGGCCGTGGCTGGCTCAGTTGGGACGCGGCGCCGGCTGGTACAGCGTCGATCGCCTGGACAACGGCGGCAAGACATCCGCGCGCCACATCGTCTCATGGATTCCTGAACCACGCGAAGGCGATGCGTCGGCTATCGGGTACCTGCGCCGGTTGATCCCCGGACGCGAGCTCACGTGGTGGGTGCCTGGTGCACCTTTCTTAGGCAGTTCGACGCGCCTAGCCGTGGACATCCGCCTGAGCTCTGCGAACGGTCGCTCGCGGCTCGTGATAAGGATGTCAGCGGACGCGACAGGCGGCATGCCGCGAATTGTCCTCGCGGCCTTCCGCTTCATCGACGGCGTTATGGCCCGCAGGCAGCTCCTAGGAATCAAGCAGCGAGTCGAGCAGCACGGGGCGCGCACCGCCGATCCCGAGCGCCCGGAGACGGGAGCGCGAGACCAGTTCCAACTCTACGAGGTGGTGTACGCTTCTGGCGAGCGGGCCGGCGTCCCGGGAAGAGAACACGGCGAACGCTGGCATCGCGCTGCGATCGAAGCCGGGCTTGTTCAGCCACGAGCGTGACCGGCAGGTCAACGCCTTCACAGTTGGTGGGGAAGGTCAGTTCCCGAGGGCGACGAGATTTGCCCCTCGTCCGCGGCTCGTCTTCGACGCCGCGCGCTACTCCTGGTTCTCTTCGGTTTCCTCGGGGGTGGTGTCTTCCGAGGCTTCCTGCTGGGAGGCTTCCTGCTCGGAGGCTTCCCTCTTCAGCCGTTTCTTCTCGGCTTTCGCCTCTCTCTTCTTCTGCTTCTTGATCTCCCTCTGCTTCTTCTCGAATCCGTAGTTCGTCCTTCTCGCCACTCACTCACCTCCGTCTTGTGCGGGCCCACACGATTCGGTGAACCCGCTGTATCACTTGATTTCCGATGGCCCACTTCAGCAGTCCGCGGGGGCGCTACAAAGGTAACCGGATCAGGGCCTGTCCGCGAATCCCAACCGCTTCGAGATTCCAGCCGGGTCAGCGCGATCCGCCGGCGCAGTCCCCGGATGCCACCTCTGATTCTGCGACCATCGGTGTGGTGTGGCCCGATCGAGCTATCCCCCTATGGAGGGCGACGACCGCGCCGTCAACTTCAGGAACATGGACGGACCGGTGGACTGTCGGGGAGGCTTGGTCAACGGAGCGGCGTACACGGCCCAGTAGGCCCCGGCCGTCTTCTGGCATTCGCCCTTGTGGAGCCAGCGGCGCCGCAACAAAACGGCGACCGGCCGGCTCCGCACTCCGCCCTACTGCGCCCTCCTGGGATAGTCGGGAGCATCGTCGATGGCCCAGCGGATGAACTCGCGCAGGTCGTTGTTGGCATTGGCCAGGTCCGGCTTACGCAGGTACATCATGTGCCCGCTCTCATACCAAGAGAATTGGAAACGATCCCGGAATTCTCCGCCCGGCTGTAGATGCGAGATCGTGTAGACGGCGCTGTAGTAGTCCGTGGCTGCATCGTAGTAGCCACCCTGGATCATCACCTTCAGGTACGGGTTACCTCGCATGGCCTGGCGCAGCATCTCCCCCACGTTCGTGCCGTCGTCACGGTTCCACGGCCGGACGTTGCCCCACACGTTGTACTTGAGATCCGGGTTGTACCTGAGCTCTTCACGCAGGTAACGGTTCACGGCATCGCTGAAGGCGCCGTTCCAGTCTGCCATTGCCGGGTCGTACTCGGGACGCTCACCTGCGGCATCCACGTCCACTCCCAGGTAGCGACTGTCGAGGCGTCCCACGGTAAGGCGCTGGTCGCGCAACAGTTCTTTCCAGAAGCGTCGCGAGTTGATGCGCAGATTCGTCGACATGACGTACTCGGCGGTCAGACCCGTGTACCTCGCCACCCTCCGCGCCATGTCGGCGCGCTCGGCATCCTCCAGGCGGTCGCCCTTCACCAGGGCGCCCAGGTAGTCGCCCATGGCGAAGGCCTCGACCTCGTCCAGGAAGGCCCGGACCGGCATGGACTGGAGGTCCTCGGCGAGCTGGCCATGATACCACGCCGTTGCCGCCAGGTGCGGCAGAGACGTGGCGAACGATACGTCCTCCCCCGCATCGACGTTGAGCCCCGTCATCGAGACGAGAATGACCCCATTCAGGTAGAGCTGGTGGCGGCCCGCGAGATAGCCGGCCAGCCCCGATGCGCGCGTCGTCCCGTAGCTCTCGCCGATCAAGAACTTGGGCGACATCCAGCGGTCCTTGCGCAGAATGTACAGGCGGATGAACTCGCCCACGGACTCGATATCAACCATCGTTCCGTGGTACTTGTGAAGCTGCTCGCCTTCCACCATTCGACTGAAGCCGGTGTCAACGGGATCGATGTACACGATGTCCGCCGCATCCAGGATCGAGTGCGGGTTGTCCTCCAGGCCGCCCGGCGGCTTGAGCGCGAACCCGTCATCATCGTAGACGACCCGGCGGGGCCCGGTGTACCCCATGTGCATCCACACCGAGGCCGTGCCCGGCCCCCCGTTGAACGAGAAGATCAACGGTCGCGCGCTCTTGTCCTGAATCCCGTCGCGGGTGTACGAGATGTAGAACATCTTCGCCGCCACCTTGCCCTCATCGCGGATCGGGAGCCAGCCTGCCTCGGCCGTGTAGCTGACGTTCTGGCCGTTGATACGAGCGCTGTGCTGCGTCACGACGGGCTCGTCGGGCAGCAGCTCCGCTTCCGTGCCGGCTACTGCCCCTCCGGACGGCTCTTGCTGTGAGCGCTCGGGCCGCTGGGCGGCGGCCGGGACGGCGTGCAGAACGAATGCGCAAACCAACAGCATCACGTGGACGCTTCGGGTCCTCATGGCTCTCCTCCAGACCACTGTCTTGAGCGGACACATAACCTGAACCGCATTTAACATCCGGCGGCTCCCGATGTCGGGAGCCAAGCGCACGTCAATGGATACCGAGAAGTGTAGATGGTACCGCAGGGCTGGTGGCGTGGCAATTGGGTAGCCCGTGCCGATGCCTCACCGGCCTATCTCGGCGAGGGGACCGCTCCCTAGGTTTGAATCGCTCCTAATCCCTCATATCTTTGCGGCCACACAGGGGACAGGGTTCCCGACAGCCCCTACTTGCCAGATCGCGTGGAGACAAACCACATGTCAAACTCGCAGCACGACTCTGGGCAGTCGCACGATCCCATTCGGCAGCCCGACCGCGTCGGCCCTTACAGGATTTTGGAGCAGCTGGCCGAAGGCGGCATGGGCATGGTGTACCTCGCGCAGCAGACAGAGCCCGTCAAGCGTCACGTCGCTCTCAAAGTGATCAAGCCGGGGATGGACACGAAGCAGGTGATCGCCCGCTTCGAGGCCGAACGCCAAGCGCTGGCTGTGATGGACAACCCCAACATCGCGAAGGTGTTCGGCGGCGGCACCACCGAAGAGGGTCGTCCCTACTTCGTCATGGAGTACGTGGCCGGCGTCTCGATCACCGAGTACTGCGACATGCACAAGCTGTCGGTGAGAGATCGTCTCGAGCTGTTCCAGGGAGTCTGCCTCGCAGTCCAGCACGCGCACCAGAAGGGTGTTATCCATCGCGACCTCAAGCCCTCGAATATTCTGGTGGCGGTACAGGACGGACAACCAGTACCCAAAGTGATCGACTTCGGGATCGCCAAGGCGATAGGTCCCAGCCTCACCGAGAAGACGCTCCACACCCAGCTGGGCCAGCTGATCGGCACGCCCGCCTATATGAGTCCCGAGCAAGCAGAGATGACCGGACTCGACGTGGACACCCGCACCGACATCTACTCGCTGGGAGTGATCCTTTACGAGTTGCTGGCCGGCGAACTTCCGTTCGAGCACAAGGACCTGCAGGGGTTCGGCGCGATCGTCACGCTGCGGGACACGGAGGCGCCGAGACCGAGCTTCCGCTTCGACACGCTGGGCGAGCGGAAAGAACGAATCGCCGATTGCCGCAGCACCGATCCGGGGACGCTGGCCAGGCGGCTTAAAGGCGACCTGGACTGGATCGCCATGAAGGCGATCGAGAAGGATCGCACTCGACGATACGACACGGCAAACGCGCTGCTCTTCGAGGTCAGGCGGTACCTGAACGACGAGCCCGTACTTGCCCGGGCCCCTAGCGCCGGCTACCGGATGGGTAAGTTCGCAAGGCGGCATAAGGCCGGGGTCGCTGCAGGTGTCGTGGTAGCGCTGGCTCTGGTAACCGGTCTCGGCCTGGCCACGGCCGGCATGCTGCGGGCACGAAGCGCCGAGCGGGTGGCGCAGCAAGAGGCCGAAACGGCACGTCAGGTGTCGGGTTTCCTGGTCGGCTTGTTCCAGTTGAGCGACCCGACGGAAGCCCAGACGAATGACATCACAGCGCGGGAGATTCTGGACCGGGGCGCTGAGCGTATCGAGACAGAGCTGGCCGATCAACCGCTGGTACAGGCCCGCATGATGGCCACCATGGGCTCTGCATACAGAGGCTTGGGACGCTACGATAGCGCCACGCCCTTGCTCGAGGGCGCCCTCGAAAGACTCGTGTCGCTGTCAGGAGATGACGACCTCGATGTCGCTGACACCAAGGTGGCTCTGGCCAACCTGATGATCTGGAAAGCGGATTACCCGCAGGCCGAGCTACTAAACCGCGAGGCCCTCGCGACGTATCGCCGACTCCTTGGCGATGATCACCCCATCGTTGTTGGGACGACCCAGAATCTGGTTTTCGGTTTCCTGAGAGCTCAGGCGAACTACGACGAGGGCGAGTCGCTGTTGCTCGACGTTCTCTCCCGCCAACGCGCGACCGGCGAAGAAGACAGGAATCAAGCTTCGACGATGGACTACCTCTGCTGGATCTACATCAACAAGGGTGATCTCGACGCCGCCGAGGCAATGTGTCGAGATGCACTGATAGTGCGTCGTAAGCTGCTCGGCCCCGACCATTTCGATATTTCCATTTCACTGCATCGAATGGCGGTCGTCTACAGACAGCAGGGTCGGTACGATCTCGCTCTGTCCACGTACCAGGATGCGCTGTCCATGAATCAGCGACTGTTTGGTGAGGATCATCCCGAGATGGCTTACAATCTCACCGACATGGCGGTAGTCTATCGAGCGATGGGCGAACCCGAGAGAGGGCTTCCGCTCGCACGTGAAGCAGTCAGAATAAGACGAACGCTGCTAAGGGACGACAACCCGGAAAGGTCCGATGCACTGGTGAATCTGGCCGCGTTGTTGAGGGATGTGGGACAGACAAGGGAGGCCGCCGACGTCTTCTTAGAAGCCTTAGCCGTCGACGAACGAGCGCTCAACGCCAGCGGCGAGCGTGGCGCGACATACGTGCTCGGCTTCAGCCGGCTCACCGCCCGCCAAGCGGCAACGTTGCGCGCCTTGGGGCGAAACGAGGAAGCCAACGACCAGGAAGCCCGCATGGGTCGCGTTCTCGACTCCGCCTTAGCTGATGGAGTCCTCGACTCTGAAAGCCGGGCGCTGGTGTTGAACGGAATCTGTTGGTGGGCCAGTCTTGCTGGACAGGCAACTCGGGTTCTCCTTGTGTGCGAGGCCGCCGTGAGTGCGAGCGACGAGTCGAACCGGCCTCGGATACGGGACAGCCGCGCGCTCGCCAGATCTCTCACCGGCGACTACGCAGGCGCCATCGAAGACTTCGAAGCCTACATGGCTCGCCCGGCCAACGTCGCAGGCATCGCTCCGCGTCGCGCCTGGGTGGAATCACTGCGCAACGGCGAGAACCCTTTCACGCAGCAAGAACTGGATCGATTGATCCTCCCCTGAACAGAAGGTCTTGTTTGACCGAGCATAATCTGAAGAGTTCCGGGGATCGCGCGAGCGCACTGCGCGTCCTCCTGGTCTACTTAGGTGCCTCCTTCGGTGCCCTGGAGGCCGTCGATCTACTGGGCGCCAAGCTCGGGCTCCCGCCTGGGTTTTCTCCGGGGCGCTCGTGCTTCTGCTGCTAGGGCTCCCGGTCGTTGTGGCGACGGCGCTCTTCCAAGCCAAGCCGCCGCGGAAGGCGGAGCCGTCAGCTGCGGGCGCGACCTCACCGGACAGCACGCCGAAAAGTCGCGCGGCTACCGCGACGCCGACCCAACTTGCCTCAGGCTCCTCGAGGCCATGAGCGCCGTGAACGGCGGCCGCCCGGACGCCGAGCGGTTGGTGGAGAGCCTAGACTCACTTTTGCTCACCGGGCCGACGGGTCAGCGCGAAGAGTACAATCTGGCCGCCTCCTATCTCCTCGAAGAGGTGAGCTCGCCTGGGCGAGCGTTGGCGGCGGCGCGGAGAAGATCCTACGACTGGGACGCCCCGTACTTCGTCGCGGCTTTCCTGCGGCAGGAAGGCCGCCTCGCAGAGCTCACAGGGAATCGCGCGGGCGCGATCTCCGCCTACAGACACTACTTGAAGCTGCGCGAGAACCCAGAGCCTCAGCTGCTGGCCCAGCGCGACTCGGTTCGAGCCGCACTGGCCAAGCTTACAGGCGAACGAGCGGAGTCCGGCTCGTAATCCCCCGGTGGAACCAGACCGCGCCGGCACATCATAGCGCCGATCGGCAGCCACAAGCGCAGATGATAGCTCAGACCGGGCCCTTGACGGCGTGTACCGCCTAGAGGATCTTGATCACGTGAGCCCCAACCGTGACCGCGCGACGCCTCACGGCGTAGTTCGGGGGCGCCTTGCGCATGCATTGCGCGTGGCGCCCCGTGTTTCGATGTGCCTACAAGAGCGAACGAGCAACGACTTGCTGGCCGTCGGCTACCCACAAGCCGGCGGAGCATCTCCCTCGAAACCAACGATCAAGCAGCTTCCGAGTCGGCTGCCCCGGCCGCTCGCGGTCTTCTTCACTGCGCTCGGAGTCGCCGCGACCGCCCCGACGGCCGCCGGACAGGATGCCACGCTGTTGACCGACGACCGCAGGGCCCCCGTGCAATACGTGCAGACGACCTGGACCGTCGAGCACGGACTCCCGGTCAACTCGATCAACGCTCTCCTCCAAACTCGAGACGGCTATCTGTGGGCCGCGACGTTCGATGGACTTGTCAGGTTCGACGGAGTGCGCTTCCGGGTCTACAACACCGGTAACTCGGCCGGGCTACCGAGCAATCGAATCCTCGATCCCGTCGAAGCCAGCGACGGCAGCTTGTGGCTGCGCACCGAACAGAACCACCTGGTTCGATTTCGAGACGGCGCCTTCACGCACTTCCAAGAAGATCACGGCCTGAGGGACAATGCCACCCAAGTGATCTACGAGGACCCCGACGGGACGGTATGGGTTGGAACCGATAGGGGGCTGGGGGCCATTCGTGGCGATCGCTTCGTCGGGGTCGCGGAGGAGGCGATCAACGCGCCAGTCTCTGCCATTGTGCGCGGGTCGGACGGAGTATTATGGATCGGTACCCAAGGTGCCGGCCTCTTTCGCTTCTCTAACCGCACCGCGTCATCGGTCGCCACCGCGAGCGAGCCTGCCGCCCTACGAATCAGCGCAGCTTACATTGACCCGACCGGAACGCTCTGGGTTGGGACGACAGAAGGAGCGTACCGATACCGGGACGGAAAGCTGGAGCCCGTACTGACCAGCGGTGCCGATCCGCTGGGATGGGTCTACATGTTTCTGTCCGCACCTTCGTCGGGCGCAGTCTGGACTCGAACAACTTCAGGAATCTATCGAGTCGACGACGGACGTCCCGTCCTCGTGACGGACAAACGGCAGTCCTTCAATCGGCCGGATCTGCTCCGGTCCGATGCCGAGGGTCACGTCTGGTACCCCGCGGGAACTGGGATCTACCACGACGGAGAGCTCGTCTATGACCTCGGGTCACCTAGGAGCGAGGGGCCTCCGGTCCGCGAGATAAGAGCGTTCCTGCACGACCACGAGGGGAGCCTATGGGTTGGCACGGGCGCCGGCGGGCTCCATCGACTGAAGCCCGCGACGTTTCTTGTCTACAGCGAAGCGGAGGGCGTCGGATATCGCAATATCTACTCGATCCACGAGGATCGCTTCGGAGCCCTGTGGTTCGGGACGTGGGGCCGCGGCCTCAGCCGCCTTGCAAACGGTACGATCAGCAACTTCACGCCGGATAAAGGATACCCGTCACTGGTCCTGTCCATGCTCGAGGATCGCCGCGGACAGCTCTGGGTCGGCGTATACAACGGCGGCGCGCTGGCTTGCTCGCTTCCCGAGCCCTCCTGCACTCGACTTTTCGGCGGCCGGTCCGTGTTCGCGATGCACGAAGATCAGAACGGGACCCTCTGGTTCGGCACGGCCGAAGGTCTCTTCCAAGCCGACGGCGAGCTGAGACGGTTGGACGAGGAGGACGGTGCGCCCACCGCCCCGGTGCGTGTCTTCCAGCCCACGCGCGACGGCGCCCTCTGGATGGGGACAAATGGCGGCGGACTTTACCGCTACCAAGATGGGAAGTTCACGCAGATCGAAGCGGCTGACGGATTCCCCAGCGACCTCATCCGTTCTCTCTACCAGGATGCGGACGGCTGGCTCTGGATCGGCACAGAGGGGCGAGGGCTGGCGCGGATCGATCCGTCGAGTTGGAGCCCGGCGAATCCCCAAGATTCCCTGATCTCCTCGCTCACCGTGTACCGCGTCGGCGATGGCCTGTTCGACGAAGTCATCCATCAGATACTGGAGGACGACTTCGGCAGACTCTGGATGAGCACCAACCGGGGCATCTTCTGGGTCAACCGGGCCGAGCTGATCGCTTTTGCAAGTGGCGAGACCGAGCAAATCCATTCGATGGCCTACACGGAGCGGGCGGGGTTGCGCAATCGTGAAGCGAACGGCGGGGCGCAGCCGGCCGGGATCAAGGCCAGCGATGGCCGGCTCTGGTTCCCGACTCAGGACGGCGCCGTGGTGGTCGATCCCGCCAACCTCCATCGTAACGAGGTGGCGCCGCCCGTCGTCATCGAGCGGATTATCGTCGGCGACCGCGTCATTCGCCCCGACCAAGAAACCATCGAGCTGGAACCGGACGAGCGCGACCTGCAGATCGAGTACACGGGGCTGAGCTTCGTGGCGCCGGAGAACATGCGCTTCCGCTACCGACTGGAGGGTTTCAACGCGGATTGGGTCGAGGCGGGGGTGCGGCGTACCGCATTCTACACGAACCTCCCTCCCGGCCGCTACGTGTTTCGGGTCGCTGCCAGCAACAACGACGGCGTGTGGAACGAGATCGGTGCAGCGGTTTCCCTGCGCGTACAGCCACACTTCCATGAGACGAAGACATATTATGCGCTGCTCGCAATCACAATCGGGCTCCTCGCATCCGGAGCCGTCTGGTGGCGATTGCGGGGGCTGCGCGCGCGGCAACGGGAGCTGAG
>JBDHAS010000082.1:0-30032 GCA_039588015.1 Gemmatimonadota bacterium
GCGAACTGCAGCGGCAGCACGCCCATTCCGATCAGGTTGCTGCGATGGATGCGCTCGTAGCTCTCGGCGATAACCGCCCGGATACCCAGCAACCGCGTTCCCTTGGCGGCCCAGTCGCGTGACGAGCCGGAGCCGTACTCCTTGCCAGCGAGTACGACCAGCGGCGCGCCTTCCTCCTGGTACTTCATAGCCGCGTCGTAGATCGGCACCTGGCCTCCGTGCGGAAGCAGGCGCGTGAAGCCGCCTTCGACGCCCGGCACCAGTTTGTTGCGGAGTCGTACATTGGCGAAGGTGCCGCGCATCATCACTTCGTGGTTGCCGCGTCGCGAACCGTAGGAGTTGAAGTCCTTCGGCTCGACACCGTGCGCGATCAAATATTCGCCCGCCGGACTGTCCGGCTCGATGGCGCCGGCCGGTGAGATGTGGTCGGTGGTGACCGAGTCGCCCAGGTAGACCAACACCTTTGCGCCCTCTATCCCCTGCACCGCCGGCGGTTCAGATGTCAGCCCCTCGAAGAACGGCGGATGCTTCACGTAGGTCGATGCGGGGTCCCACTCGTACAGGTCGCCCGTCGGGACCGGCATCGACTTCCACGCCTCGCTTCCCTCGAATACCTCGCCGTACGTCCTGCGGAACATCTCCGACTGCAGGCCCAGCTCGACCGTGTCCTGTACTTCTCTCTGCGTCGGCCAGATGTCTTTGAGGAATACGGGCTGACCATCCGAGCCCGTGCCCAGCGGCTCGCTGTACAGGTCGAGGTCCATGCGGCCGGCCAACGCGTAGGCGACCACTAGCGGCGGCGAAGCCAGGTAGTTGGCGCGCACCTGTTGGTGGACGCGGCCCTCGAAGTTGCGGTTCCCGGAAAGGACGGACACCGCCACCAAATCACCTTGGAGGATCCCCTGCGAGATCCCCGGGTCGAGCGGCCCGCTGTTGCCGATGCATGTCGTGCAGCCGTAACCGACGAGATTGAAGCGGAGCTGCTCCAAATACGGCGTCAATCCCGCCCGATCCAGATACTCCGTGACCACCTTCGAGCCCGGCGCCAGACTCGTCTTCACCCACGGCTTCGTACTTAGTCCCCGCTGCACGGCCTTCTGCGCCACGAGTCCGGCCGCGATCATCACCGATGGATTGGACGTGTTAGTACAGCTCGTGATAGCGGCGATCACGACCGACCCGTGCCGCAACTCGAAGCTGTCGCCATTCATGGCGGCCGTTACCACCTGCTCGGCAATGATCCGGTCGATCGGATCCGGCTCTTCCCCGTCCCCACCTTCGTTCTCCCAGCCTGCGACGCCGCTGCTGCCCAACGAGTCGGGGCTAATCAAGCTCTTCAACGCATCCTTGAACGACGTCTTTGCCTGGGAAAGCGGAACACGATCTTGCGGGCGCTTCGGTCCGGCCAGACTGGGCTCGATGGTTCCCAGGTCGAGTTCCAGTGTATCGGTGTACTCGGCGTCCGGGCTCTCCGCCGTATGGAAGAGGCCCTGCTCCTTCATGTAAGCGTCGACGAGTGCGACCTGTTCGTCGCCGCGGCCACTGAAGCGCATGTAGCGCAGCGACTCGTCGTCCACCGGAAAGATAGCGCAGGTCGAGCCCATCTCCGGCGACATGTTGCTGATCGTCGCCCGGTCGGCCAGCGGCAAGTTCGCCAGGCCGGCGCCGTAGAACTCGACGAACTTCCCGACCACACCCTTCTGCCGCAGCATCTCCGTCACCGTGAGGACCAGGTCGGTCGCGGTCGCGCCCTCGGGAAGCCGGCCCGCCAGCTTGAACCCGATGACCTGCGGGATCAGCATGCTGATCGGCTGCCCGAGCATGGCCGCCTCGGCCTCGATGCCGCCTACACCCCAACCGAGTACACCGATCCCGTTGATCATCGTCGTGTGCGAGTCGGTGCCCACTAGCGTGTCGGGATACGCCCAGCCTTCAGCGTTGGTCATCACGACCCGGGCCAGGTACTCGAGGTTCACCTGGTGGACGATGCCCGTCTCGGGCGGCACGACGCGGAAGTTCTCGAACGCCGACTGACCCCAGCGCAGAAAGCCGTAGCGCTCGCGATTCCGCTCGAACTCCCTCTCGCTGTTGATGCGCAGCGCGTCCGCCGACCCGTAGGCATCGACTTGGACCGAGTGGTCGATGACCAGTTCCGCCGGCTGCAGAGGATTGATCCTCGACGCCGCGCCGCCCAGCGCCACGATTGCCTCGCGCATGGCCGCCAAGTCGACCACCGCCGGTACACCGGTGAAGTCCTGAAGCAGCACGCGAGCGGGCCGGTAGGCGATTTCGGTGGACGGTTCGGCCGCAGACTGCCACGTGGCCAACGCTTCGATGTCACCCGCCGACACAGTGCTGCCGTCCTCGTACCTCAGCAGGTTCTCCAGCAAGATCTTGAGCGCATAGGGCAGCCGCCCCATCGACAGACCGGCCCTCTCTAGCGCATCGAGCCTGGCGATGCGATAGGACTCGCCCCCAACGGTCAAATTCGAGTGACTGCCGAAGCTACCTGACATGATCGATATCCCTTCATTCCGATGTTCGCAGGTTACGCGCTAACTAGTTTGCTCCCTCGCCTTCGTCAATGGCTTCGCCGCGGCGCTCACGTTTCACGAGCCCCTTGGCCAGGCCCTGCCCGCGCGGGTCGGCCGCGCCCGTGAACCGCGCAGGATCGCCGGCGTCGTCGTACTCGATCGTCAGCCCGTGAGCGTTACCGAGTCCGTAGCCCACGCGAACGTTGTGCCCCAACTCACGCAGAGCGCGCTGAAGTTCCTCCGGGATGTTATCCTCCATCGCGATGATATCCGGCTCGATGAAGCTGATCCGGCCGGCCGCGAGCGCCTCCGACATATCCATGTCGAAGTCGATCATGTTCATCAGCATCTGAGGCACCGTCTGGCCGATCGTGTGTCCGCCCGGCGTCCCGAGCGCGATCCACGGCTTCCCTTCCCTCATCACGATGACCGGCACATCGCCCGACAGCTTGCGCCGGCCCGCGTGCGCGTCCATGGGATTGCCCTTCGGCTCGAACGTGCAGTAGGCGAGCGAGTTGTTGAGCCAGATTACCCGGCGGCATGATTCGGCTGCCGAACAGGTTGCCCAATGTCTGCGTAGCCGATACCACGTTGCCCCATCGGTCCGCGACCACGAAGTGCGTCGTGTGGCTGTCTCCACTGGTAAACGCGGTAGGCGGCTCGAACGGTTTCGCCCGGGCCGGATCGATCAGCGACGCCTGTTCTTCCCAATAGGCCTCCGAAAGCAGCATCTCCAGCGGCGGCGGGCTCACGTCCGGGTCACCCGCATACCTCAGCCGGGTCCAGAAGGCATGCTTGGTGACCTCGGCGTAGTCGTGCAGGTACGAGGCCGAGTTGTGTCCGAGCGAGCGCGGATCGAAACGGCTCATCATCCCCAGGCGCACCAAGGCCGGGAAAGCGTTGGCGGGCGGCGACGCCGTAAGAATTTCATGACCGCGGTAATCTATGGCGATCGGCTCCCACCATTCGTCTTGCAGCGACAGGAAGCCGCCCGCGTCCTTCATCGCCTGGTCGATTGCCCGTCCCAGCTCACCACCGTGAACGACGCCAGCCCCTTGTTGGGCGATCAGTCGGAGCGAACGGGCGAGCTCCCCCTGTATCAGGCGCTCGCCGGCCTGCAACGGGCGGCCGTCGACACCGTAGAATTCTTTTGCGTGATCCGGAAAACGGTCGTAGGCCCGCTCGATCATGCCGGCCGTCCGCTCACCGATCACGAAACCCGCAAGAGCGAGCTCGATCGCGGGGTCGAAGAGCTCACGCCAATCGGAGATCCCGTACTCGTGGTGCATCGCCTGCCACGCGTTAGCGTTTCCAGGCGTCGAGACGGCCTTGGCCCCACGCCGGTTCTCCTCGTAATTCGGCGTAGGTGCCCGGTATACATCCGAGTTCACGGCGGCGGGGATCCTACCGCTGGTGTTCAAGAACCGCGTTCTCCCTTCCTCAGCGTCGTACACCAGGACAGTGCCGTAGCCCCCGATGCCCGACATCATCGGCTCGACCACGTTCAAGGTCGCAGCCACCGCAATCGCCGCGTCAAACGCGTTGCCCCCGCCATCGAGTATCTCGATCCCGGCCTCCGTAGCGAGGGGGTGAGCGCTGCTGACCATACCGGCGTTCCCCACCGCCAGCGCGACGGATGCCCGAGGCGCGCCGGCCGTCCCGCGGGATTGCCGGTCGGCATCGGCACACGCGAGCGCGCCCCATAAGCCAACCGACAGGGCGCCGATTGAAACGGCTAAGCTTCGATGCACGAGCCCCCTCCTCCCTGCCCTATACGATCTGGGTGACTATGCGAGGATCCGGACCTCGATTCGTCCTTGCGCGAGCGACTACATGATAGCAAGGACGCGGCGGCAAGACACCATGTGAAGACAAATGAAGAAAAGGCGGGCGGCCCTACGTCAGCGACCGCCCGCATCTGGTTGAGGCGTGAGGTGGTTTCTAAGCGCTCCTAGTACTGGACCACACCGATTTGACGGGTTGCCCGCTTTGAATATCGAACGCCGAATATCGACTAACCAATAGTGAAGAACTGTTCTTGGAGATTCGACATTCGATGTTCAATATTGGTAATTCAAAGCCTGCCTTAACTGGCTGGCCCTACGTCAGTACCGACCACTACTGGTGCATCCCCTCGTGCTCGGCCTCGCCGTGTTCCATCTGGTGGTGGTGGCGAAGGTCCGCCGCCATTTCCTTGATTTCGGCCAGGTCACGCACCATCTCGCTCCAGCCGTACCAGAGCGCGTAATCCGGGTTCGCGTGGAAGGTGCCCTGGAACGCCCGCATACGATGCTCCAAATGCATGACGAACAACTTCTGCTCGATCGGCGTCGGAGCATCGTGGAACGTCAGCAGGTCCGGGAAGGCGTAGGAATAGTACTCCGGGTTTTCCAGGATCCCATCCTTGTAGAGACCGGACACTATGCGGATGGCCTCGGCCAGCAGGTGGTCCGTCTCCTTGATCATCTGGTCGCCCTTCTCCAGCTCACCGCGCGCGAAATTGCTCGAATGGCACTCGCTGCAAATGGCGATCATCTTTTCGCGCTCTCTCTCCCAGTCTTCCTGGGTCAGGCGCGCGACATCGGCTGCCTTCACCACCTCGAGTCGACCAGTGGGGTTGCCTTCGGGGTCGAGGACACCGAGGGCCTGCAGAATCGTCACGCGATCGGCAGCCCACTGCTCGTCTTCCGGCATCGGCAGCCGCACCGCTAGGAAGCCCCAAGCCGTGCGGACTTCGTGGTCGCCGCCCGACATGTGGCACGTCTGGCAGGTAGGAGCCGAGACGTTCTCGTGCAGCGTCCTGTTCTGCTTCAGCAGGTAGCGAACACCGTGCTTCGAGGAGGAATACATCTCCCACTGGGGATGATCGAAGCCCATGTGACACGTCTGGCAGGCTTGCGGCTGCTGGGCTTCTACCACCGAGAACAGATGGCGCGTGTGACAGGCATCGCACGACGCGACCCCGAAGCCGCTACCGCTCTCCTTCAGTTCCTTGATCTCCGCCTCGCTCTTGAGGCCGATCTTGTGACAACCACCGCACCCCTTCATCCCCTGTGTCAGCGCCATCGGCATCCAGTGCGTGGTGGGCATGGCGTTCATCGCCGCCCAGGCTAACGCATGCTTGCCCTTCTTGAACTGCTCGACGCGGTCCGCATGGCATACCGCGCACGTCTCGGGCGTCGGGAGGCTAACCATGTCCACGTCCGAGGCCGAGGTATGCTGGCTTCCATGACAGACGGAGCAATCGACCCCGCGCGCGCTGTGTTTGCTGAGCTGGTAGTCGGAGACGATGCCCGGCGTCACCTCGGTATGGCAGGTTACGCACGCGGAGGCGTCCTGTGCTTCGGCATCATTGACGCCAACCAACACGGTCACGAGAAGCACGGGTAGAACAGCCTGCAGCGACCGCGTGTACATCATCGACAGCCTGCGCATTACGGCTACCTCCTACTTGTGTGGAAGGGTCATGGGCTCGTGCCACCAGGATTTTAGTAGCTCGAGCCCCTACTGAGGCCTACAGCTACCCGACATCCCGACGGCAGCGGCCGTTTTTGGCTACAGATGTATTGGTTTGGGCGTAATCGGCGTTCGTCTCAAGAATGCTCACCTCAAAATGCGAAATGCGAGTCCGCGAGGCAAGAACGGGAGGATGACGATGATCGACTTCCAGCTCGAGTCCAGATCGCGCCTCTCGCGTTCTTGCCCATCGAGAGTCATCTTACAGACAAGCAGGAAAGTCTGGTACCAACCTATGCCCAGCGAATGTGACCCGTCTGCCGGCGGCACAGCGGTACTCGTCGCACCGTTGGCAGCATCCGTTGACTCTATCAGGAGGTTCTCATGGCGGATCGAGTCAGAAAGGTCAACTACTGCTACCTCAACGTGCCGAACCGTGCCGGGCACGGGGCGAAGGTCCTCAGCGAGCTGAAGGACTCCGGCGTCAACCTGCTCGCGTACACCGGTTTCCCGGCGAAGAAAGGTAAGGCGCAGCTGGACCTGATCCCGGAGAACATGGCAGCCCTCAAGCGGGTGGCGAAGAAGAAGGGCTGGCGCCTGAGCACGACCAAGAAGGGCTTCCTCGTTCAAGGGAACGACGAAATCGGCGCCGCGCACCGCCACATCAACAAGCTCGCCGCAAACAAGATCAACATCACGGCGGCCGACGCCGTCGCTGCCGGAAAGAAGCGCTACGGGATGATCCTCTGGGTGAAGCCCAAGGACTTCAATCGGGCGGCGAGGGTTTTGCGGGCCAAGTAGTACTCGACGAGTGATGGCGGACGGTGATCAGTGATCGGTGCCCCAATTCGGGACTCACCGATCACTGATTTCCTGACTGCCGACAACTCCTTCCTCATCTCCAGCTAGACCGGATCACCGCTACATCCAGGCCTAACCGCCCGCTTCGCTCTAGACAGCAACGCTACAGCTCGAACTTCTCGCCGCGTGTAGGCGTGCGGACATCGACTGCGCCCTGCTCCTTCAGGCCCGAGGCGAGGGCGGTCATGGCTTCTTCCTCACCGTGCACGAGGAAGATGTGTTTCACGTCCCCCTCGGCCTGCACGCGTGAGGCCCACCTCAGCAGCCCGGCCCGATCCGCGTGGGCGCTGTACCCCTCCGCCTTTCGGATGCTCGCCCTGAGCTCATACTTGTCGCCGTAGATGGATACCGGGTTCTTGCCTGCCAAGATCTTGCGTCCGAGCGTGTGCTCCGCCTGGAAGCTTACGAACAGCACGACCGACTCACGATTCACCGCGTGGTTGCGCAGGTGATGGAGGATTCTTCCCCCTTCGCACATGCCCGATGCCGAGACTATGACCGCAGGTCCCTTCATATCGTTCAGCTTCATCGACTCTTCGGCGCTCCGCAGGTAGCGCAAGCCCGAGAAGGACAGCGGGTCATTGTCCGAGTCGACGTTCAGCAGATGCCGGTACTCGGCGTCGAAGCATTCCGGGTGCACCCGAAACACCTCAGTAGCGCTTACCGCCAGCGGGCTGTCCACGAACACGTTGACCGCCGGCAGATCACCCGTTTCCCATAGATGATTCAAACGGTAGACGATCTCTTGCGTGCGACCGACGGCGAAAGCGGGGATCAGGAGTTTGCCGCCGCTGTCAACGATTTCCTCGACCGTCTCGCGCAGCAACTTGCCGGCGTCGCCATCGGACTCGTGATACCGCTCGCCGTACGTGCTCTCCATGATCACGAAGTCGGCGCCCTCGGCAATCTGCGGGTCCCGTAGGATCGGCAGGCCCCTCCGACCCACATCGCCGCTGAAGACGAGCCGCGCGTTCCTGCCCTTCTCCTGCACGTCGACGACGACGATCGCCGACCCGAGTATGTGGCCCGCGTCGCGAAACCGGACCGTTACACCGGGAACCGGCCGGAAAGGATGATCGTAGTCGATCGCGTGAAACCTCTCCAGCGCCAGGTAAGCGTCTTCTTTTGTGTACAGCGGCTCGAAAAGCTTCTTTCCCTGCTTCTTGCGCCGCTTGTTTACATACTTGACGTCGTTCTCTTGCAGGTGGGCCGAGTCCACCAGCATGTACGCGCAGAGATCGCGAGTGGCCGACGTGGAATACACGCAGCCGCCGAAACCTGACTTCATCAGAGACGGCAGATTGCCGCTGTGATCGATATGCGCGTGTGAAAGAACGACCGCGTCGATTTCCGAGCCGTCGAAAGGCAGGTTCCGGTTTCGCTCGAAGGCCTCCTTTCGCCGGCCCTGATACAGGCCGCAGTCGAGCAGGAGCTTGTGGCCGTTTACCTCCAGCAGGTGCATCGAGCCGGTGACGGTCTGTGCTGCACCCCAGAACTGTACTCTCATAGCGCCAATAGTCTCAGTCGAATGTGGCCTTGCTTTCGCTCGCCTACACCTTGTGGACTACATGCAGGGGGGACTGCCCGAGGCGACCAGTCGCTTGTACTCGCGGCCGATAAACACGGCCAGAACCAGCCAGATCGCCACCAACCCCAGGTTGAACAGGGCGAAGTGCGTCGTCTCCATGGCGAGGATCGTCGTACCGACAAGGAACGTCAGACTCACCAGAACATCGCCGGCCCTATGGAAGAAGGAGTCGATCACCTGCTTCGCCTTGTATTTCTGCTCGCGAGTACAGGGGAGGAAGAGCATGTTCTTCACGGTATTCTGCAGCGAGTAGTCGGTGGCGTTCTCGGCCGTCTTTGCCCAGCGCACGTATACCAGGATCGGGTAGAACGCCATGAGCGAGTACGCGCCGAGCGAAATCAACGGCAGTATCAACAACGCCACGCGGGCGCCCATGTATTTGATGACGCGCGATACCACGAACAGTTGCAGAAGAAGTCCGAGGGCGTTTACACCGCTGAAGAAGTTCGCCCAGAAGGTTCCGATCAGCTCTCCTTCGGTCAGCCCTCCGGCTTGCCCGGATAGCACGGCCTCCTCGGCGGTCCTGTTCACGATACCGGTGAGGATGATTTCGCCGGTTGTGTTCACCCAGTTCAGCAGCAATATCAAGAGGCCGATCATGAGCAGGTACGGGCAACGAAAGACCATCCTGAACGGATTCTCGGTACCGGACAGGTCGACCGCCTTTGCCGTTTCCTCGAGCTTCGCCCGCACGTCACCTTCGTCTACCGTCGGCTTTTGATCTTCCTCCAACGCCTTGCGCACCTCTTCGAGCGAGATCTCGCCGGTCAGCGTTCTCTGCACGTCCCGCACGTCTATCTCGCCCGTCAGCGCGGCCCGTACCTCGTCGAGCGGGATCTCCTGGGACGCGGCGGGTACGGCGCCCGTGGTCAGCAGGTCCGGAAGATCGGCTTCTTTCAGGCGGCGCTCGCGCGCATCGACGAGATTGGTGATCAGAAGGCTACCCATGAGAATGACCGCCGCCACGACGAGGGGCAGATACACGCCGAACAGCGGTATGGCCTGGCCGGCGATCACGCTGCCGACGACAGCGCCCAGGGATGCGCCGAACGCCACGATGGGAAAGAGCCGCTCGCCCTCCTCCGCACTGTAGATGTCGTTGGCGAACGCCCAGAACTGGGCCACCACCATCACATTGAAGACGCTGACCCACAGGAAGAAGACTACGCCCTGCGCGAACAGCGGGATCCCGAGCTGGAAGATGATGTAGAAGAGGACGAGGTTGGCCGCGAAAAACGCCGTCACCACGTTGATAAGCCGCCGTCTCGGCATGGCGCTCGCCACTTTGCCGTAAAGCGGCACGACGGCGGCCAGGAGAACGACGATCGCGGCATACATGTAGGCCTTGACGGTCTCGCCGGCGCCCTCGCCGAGCAGCGCCTCCCGCACGGGCTTCACTACATAGTAGGCTGCAAGTACCAGGAAGACGTTGAAGGCGAGCAGGATGGCGGTCGAGCTCTCTCCCGGACGGACATCAGTGACGATACGCAGAACACGGTCAATCGGGTTCAAGCGTCGCGTGTTATTCACTGGACTCTCCCGGGTCAGCGGCCTACATGAAGCAAGCCAACCGAGCGCAAGCCGCGGTCACTCTCTCGTGCCGCCCGCGGGCAGGATCAAAGATTGCCGAGCGGCGTGCGCTAGGCGTCACTCGGCCCGCAGGTAGCTCTATCTCTTGCGCTCCAAAGAGTCGGCTTTGCGCGGTGGCGCCTTTGCCGCGTCAGCGCCCTCCAGACCGCTCCGATCGCGGTCAAGACGATCGCACGGCTCGCCGGCCGATTCGTCGGCTTCACACTCCTGGAGGGTCTTCACCTGTTCGGCTGCAGCGTAACGCTCGCGCGAATCCGTCGGCAGGTTCAACGCATCTTCCTCATAGACGTACGGCGGGCGACCGACGTATCCCGGATGCATCCCACCCGGATATCCCACATAGGGACCCGGAACCGCCACGCCCACGTAGACGCCGCCGCCGGGGCCGCAGCCCACGGCCGCGAGACAGATGAGGCTCGCCGCCGCGGTGAGACAAGTCTTGGCGACCATTCTCATCTCATTCCCATCCTTTCATCATCCTCAACCGGCCACTTTTGTACTGCCAGTACCGCTCCCGAAGGATCGGCGATCAGCGCGACGCTGCCGGCCCGCACGCTGTCGGCCGGCGCGATGAGCACTTCCCCGTCGAGCGCCTCAACGCGAGCGGCAACCGCTGCGGGATCCGCAACGCGAACGTAAGGAAGCCAATTGGGCATAACCTCTTTCCACGGCAGCTTCCTCACCCCAGCGAGAGGGCGGCCATCTCGTTGTAGCACCGTGTAGTCCTTCAACACCGACTCGTTGACGATGTCTACCTCGTAGGCAACCAGGGATTGGTAGAACGCAATCGCTGCCTCGACATCGTGTGTCCAGAGTTCCGTCCACAACCAGCTGTCGTTGGGCGGGTCGCGGTCTGCCGGATCGCCACCGGCTGCTCTAACGACCGCCAGCAGCGCCCCCTCCGGGTCACCGACAACGGCGAGGCGGCCACGCTCTCCAGTGTCTTCAGGTCCGTAATAGATAGCTCCCCCAGCTTTCTGAACCACCTCCACAGCCCCGTCCACATCCGGTACCGAAAGCGACGGCACCCAGCGCGCACGGCTTATCCCGCCGGGGAGGGTGTCGACGAACGCGATGCCACCTATCGGCGTGCCATTGTGCGTGATCAGTGTGAAGCCTCCGGATTCGCCATACCCCTCTTCGAATTCCCAACCAAAGAGCTCGCTGTAGAACCGCTCGACTCCCGGCACGTCGTGGGTCAAAAGGTCGTACCACACGAACTTGCCCACGTGGTACGTTCCGGTGGGCTCCAGCGTCAGCGGTGGGATAGCACGCCCGCCCCCGGCACACGCGCTCGACGCAGCGGCCAGGGCGAAAGCGAGGATCAGGACTCTAATGCGACTGCACAAGCTCAAGCGTATTAACACCTTTCCTTGGGGGACGTTTCCAAGAGCAGAGCGAAGACGCCAGCACCTCCGAGCAATAACGCCACTATGATGGCTGAACTACTAATCTCCGAGTTCGGTTCCCTTAGCACTCGAAACGGCCTACCGTGGCGCTGCTGTGAAGCGACTACACATAGCATATAGCTCCTCGGCGTCCGTCGCTCAATAGCCGTCGCACTCCGCCTCACGCACGCCGAGCATATTGCAGAGTTGGGTTTTTCGGTACTCGAATATCTTGCGTAGGTCGCGCGCGACGAAAAAGCGGTGGACGAGAGCACCACCCGGAACGCCGTATTTCACCCGGTCGGTCATCACTGTATGATCGTCGTCGCCGGCGAAGCTGTGTTCATGTATCCACCAGCGATACGGTCCCTTTCGCTGCCTGTCCTCGAACCGGTACGGCGGCTCCCAGACGGAAATCTCGCTTTGCCAGCGAAAAGTAATGCCGTGAAGACGCAAGCGGTAATCCAGCAGCAGGCCCTGCTTCATGACTATGGGATCGGGTGTAAGGATCTGGAAGCTGAGCGCGCGCGGCGTTAGCTGCTCGAGGTTCTTCGCGTCGGAGAATACGCGGAAGACTTCTTCGAGAGGCCGTGGCACCCGAAGGGTGCTCTCCAGCAGATAACCGCGGTCTTCCGGCCTTATCGTCAAGTTCATCTGCGGTCCTCGTCGCGCCACGTACCGAGGTGGAGCCGCTGTCAGCCGCCCAAACGTTCCATCAACCGGGCGAGCTCTGCATTCAGCTCCCTAATGCGATGCGACATCTTCTGCACGACACGAAGAGCCAAGGAGGGGTCCTCTGTAATCCGACGTAGGAACGTCGTCTTGTCCACGGTGAGCAATCGGACGTCACCCAATGCGCGGACGGTGGCTGAACGCTGCGCTTGGTCGAAGATCGCCATCTCACCGAAGAAATCACCCTCACCCAAGACCGCCAGCTGCTGCTGTTCGGTCCCAGCCTGATGGACGACCTCGACTTCTCCTTGCTGGATGACGTACATGCAGTCCCCTGCCTCGCCTTGCTGGACGATGACCTCGCCGTTCTTGAACACCTTGCCTAACGCCCCACCTGACATTCTCTACCCCCGGTCATCAGCTCCTGGAGGGGATCACACCGATAGCACTGTTCCAGAGGAAGCGGCCAAGGAGCGCGGGATGAAGGGTTCGCTTGAAGATATCCCTGTATGGCGCGCTGCCCGTGAACACATCCCATAGAACCGAGCTCATGTGCGGCCGGCCATAGACGCCGGTCTGCTCCCTCGAGACCATCCGCACGACTCCACGGCGCGTGCAACCCACCTTCTTCACCATGGAGGTGAAGCCCAAGATCAGCTTCCCGATCTTGTTGTCGTTCTCCATCGTCCGGCAAAGCGGCCAGTAATGCCGGCGAAAGACCTCGCTCGAGATTCCTTCGAGCGCGACAGTCACTGCAGCCGCCTTCCCCGTACGGTACGCGGCACCGATGCCGTCCTTGTACAATCTCGTAACACCGCAATCGCCGATGAATATCAGTCTGTCGGCAAAGGGTTGAGCGGCCGCGCTTGTGCTGATACGTGGCGAACAATGGCAGAAGTCCTCCGGCAGCCCCCAACCCGAAGGGAAGCATCGCCTGACCTCGGGCGCTTCCATGAACTCTCGCACAAGCTGAGCATCGATATCCTGCCCGAGCAAACAGAGCGTCACGTAGTCGCCCTTCGGGATCAAAGCGCTGAATTTCACCCTGGGGATATCGAGCAGGAACACGTGCATCGAGCTGCCCAAGTGTTGCTCCACGAGATCTTGACCCAAGAAGAACTCGCTGATGTATGTGCGCGATGTCTCGGGAGGTCTGTAGTCCAGTCCGAGCCCATCGAACGCCTTCAGGAGACCGGTGTTAACACCAACCGCGACGACCAGCAGGTCATACGTCTGTGAGCCCGCATCGCGTGTCGTCACTTGGGGAAGGCCATCTTCCCAGGCGAATCCGTCCACTCGCTTCCTGATGACGTTCGCGCCTTTGGCGATCGTCAGCTCCTGCAGGTAGCCATCGAAGCTCCGCCAGCGGACCTTCTTGATCCCACGTGGCCCTGCGCCCCGGTGTACCGCCGCTATTCGCTTCTCGTTGAGCGGCGTGTCGATAGGAACCGCCCGGCTGCCAGCCGTATGGAGGACGTACGAGTCGATCCCCCTCTGCACCACAGAATCGGGTAGGTTGATCCCTTCCGTCGCCAAAATCTGAACCAGCGATTCCGAGATGATTCCACCGCACGTATTGCAGCTGGCAGGACCCGAGCGCGTGTAGTCGCGCGGCTCGTACACGTCGACCTGGACGTCCAGGTCAAGCATCTGAGCCATCTCGAGGAGGAAGTAGCTGAAGAACGACCCCGCCGGCCCACCGCCCACCACCGCCACCCGCGATCCGTTCTCCAGCCTGAGGTCTGTGTCGGCGGACGGCCCATGCTCGCTCAGCTTGCGTTCGAGCAAACGCTTGCTAGCGCCGAGCGCCATCGTTGGGGTCCCTCCTTCCTCGCCATATGCCCGGCCGCCGGAAGCGGGCTGGACGTCCACGACCGGGAGGTTGACTTGGCGATCGTACGGTTACGAGTTCAGGCCGGCGATAAGACAGGTACAGTGCCGATCGGAGAACGATAATGCAAATCGCTACGTACGACGGCCAGCCTCAACTATCAGCGCAATACAGGAAGGGAGAACGGTTTCTGCGCTAGCGCTTGGTAAGAGCGAACGGTCTCAGTGTGGCTGGGGCCGCGGCGTGCAGCTTTAGCGCGGCCGGCGACGCTTTGGCGGACGTTGTGGGGCTTGTCGGACCTGTGCGAGCACGGCCCTGAACCTCGGCTCCCTACGAATCGGATCCCACACAGGGTCGACCGGCAGCTGCAGGAGCTTGCGGTCATTCTCCCTGGCGGCAAGCTCGAGCCGATCGAGCGCTTCTTCGTGACGCCCTACACCGATGCAAGCCGCAGCGTAGTCGACGTGGGAAATCGACTCGCCCCGCGCATCTTTCGCCTCGATATCCTGTAGCTTCCACTCCCAATAGCCGGCGGCGCTCTTGTCCCTGACCGCCTCCTCCAGTTCGGCGGCCGCCGCCAACTCCTCGTCCCTGGCCCCGGTGGCCAGCAGGCGCTCGCGCCGCACCGCGGCCGCCTCCGCGTACTCACCCCGAGCGACATGGAGTCGCTCGAGCAGATCCCAGGCTGGCGAATGCGTCGGATCGGCCTCGACGGTCTGCTCCAGCCCCTCGATCGCATCGTCCGACTTGCCGGTCAGGGCCAGCTTCCTCGCCGTGACGACCTGCTCGGAGGGAGCTGCCATTTTGATTTTGTCCGCCTGCCGCGTCAGAGTGAGCTGCTCCATTTCTCGCCCGAAATCGGTGAAGACCGCGATCCACTCTTCGTTTGGCACGCCGAGGGAATCGAGCTCCAGGCCAACGATCTTCAATTCGCCCGCGAGCGAGTCCGTCAGCACGGCGACCCGCTTCTGTACCTCTGACAGGATGGCGTGCGCCTCGGCCGAGGCGGGATCGAGCTCAGCGGCCCGCTCGGCGTTCTCGACTGCGCTGGTCAGCCGCCAGGTGGTCTCCTCTGGATCGCTCGTCTCGACCATCAGCTGCGATCCAGCCAATGCCTCGTAGGCAGGCGCAAAAGAAGAGTCTTCGGCGACAGCAACTTCGTAGTGGCGGATCGCCTCGCGAATGCCTTCCGGCGTCCCCTTGGATTGCTCGTACCGGCCTTTCATGTACGCCTCGTGGGCCGTCGGCTCGACCGGCGTGACATGGGCGAGACGAGTCTCTTCCTCGGGCGTTAATTCGGCGCGGATCTCCCGAGCGATCGCTTGAGCCACCTCGTTCTGCAAGGTGATCACGTCGGTCAGCTCGCGCTCGTAGCTGTTCGACCACAAGTGCAGGTCCGTCGCTCCATCGATGAGCTGCACCGTGATTCGGACCCGGCCTTCGGCCCGCAGAACGGAGCCCTCAACTACGGCGTCAACCCCCAGCCTTTGAGAGATCTCGGGAACCGACGTGACCATTCCCGCGTACTGCATCATCGTCGTTCGCGACACGACCCGCAGAGAGGCGATCTGGCTCAGTTGAGCAATCACCGCCTCGTGCATGCCGGCGGTGAAGTAGTCCTGCTCGCTCTCAGCCGAGTAGCTCTCGAATGGGAGGACTGCGAGCGATGTGATGTTCAGACGCTCCGCAGACGCCGCCGCAACGGGTGCCGAACCCTCCGGCCCCTGTCCAGCCATCTCCTCCGGAACCGTCATCCGGACCAGCCACCAGCCGGCTCCCAACGCCGTGACTAGGATCACGGCGAGCAACGCCAGGCGCGGGAGTACGCGTCCCGGGCGCCCGTGGTACGACCCGATGTCTTCCGTTCTGCGTATACCCTGGGGGGTAAGCTCGTAGACCCAAGCGAGGACGAGCGCCACAGGCAAGCACAGAAACGTGATCAGTACCACCAGCCTCAACACCCACTCCGGCGCGCCGAAGGCGGGCAGCACGATATCGCTGGCTTCCAGCAGCACGAAAGCCACTGCGCCGTACGCGATGGCGACACGGCCCACGTGACGGCGTCTCAGCTCCGCCAAGAACAACCTAAACTTAGAAGCGCTCTCGCTCATGTCGTATCAGTTCAGGGCCGGCTCCGGTTCCTAGCGTGCGTCGCTAGGCCCTCTATCCCCCACCAAGCTATGACCCCGACGGCTCGCAGACATGACACTTGTCCGGCCGCCAGTGTTATGTACCCTACACGCGCAATATCGCCGTACCCCTCTTATATGCAATGATGCGGCTCGCGCCCAAAAGGATGCATGGTGCGCCGCCAGCCCGCTTACCTCCAGGTGCAGCGCAGGCGCTCGATACGCCCGCAACCCTCGGGAAAGATGTAGTTCGCGCCGACCTTCACCCTTGCCACCTTGCCGTCGTTACCCATCTCGAAGCTCACCAGCTCGCCATTCCCGCCTTCGCCGGTCATGCGGAAGGTGTTTTCACCCTCGGGAGTCAGTTCGGTCACGCTGCCCTTCGGGTTGGTCGACGGTGGATACCCGTGCCCGTACATCACCAGGCGTCCCTCCAGCACCAGAATCTCGGTGACCCATCCATCGGGATCGTGATAGGTTCCGGCGTAGCGGTCCACGTCGGGCACCGAAGCGACGGCGGTCTCCTTGGCAGCAGCCTTCTCGATCGCCGGCACCACGACATCGAAGGCCTGGCGGACGTAGGCGCCCGGCCCGCCCTCGTCCGAGTTGGTCAGCACGACGACCCCGACCTTCGACTTGGTGTCGAAGGCGATTTGCGTCCGATAACCCCCGACCCAGCCGCCGTGCCCGACTAGCGTGCGCGTTCCCTGCCGCCATACCCCGAAGCCCAGCCCGCGACCACTCGACCAATCTGGCTCGAGCCAGTGCACGCGGTGCATCTCCCGCAGCGTGCTACCCTTCAGGATCTGCGCGCCGCCCGCGCGGCCCTTCCGAAACTGGAGCGAAACGTAGCGCGCCAAGTCCTCCACAGTAGATGACATGTTCGCGGCCGGTGTCAGTCCTTTCGAGTCGGTCTCCGGGGCCACCGGCTGGGTGCCATCGCGTCGCATCACCTCGTAGCCCGTCGCCAGGTTCTCGCGATCGATGTCCTCGGTGCGGACCGTCGTGCCCGCCATCCCCAACGGATCGAGAACGTGGTCGTGGATGTAGCCCGCGTACGGCGCACCCGATACGGTCGCGACGATCTCGCCTGCCAAAGCCAGCGCCAGGTTCGAGTACTTGTATCGCGTCTCGGGCTCGAAGACGCTCTCCTGATCCTCGAGCGCCGCGATCATCTCCTCACGCGTCGGGAAGCTGTCCGGGTCGCTCCAATAGGGGAAATCTGCCTCCCGCGGCAAGCCCGAAGTGTGCGTGAGAAGGTGTCGAATGGTGACGGCAGGGGCATCGGGAAAGCGGTC
Source organism: Gemmatimonadota bacterium (assembly GCA_039588015.1). Lineage (GTDB taxonomy): Bacteria > Gemmatimonadota > Gemmatimonadetes > Palauibacterales > KS3-K002 > JASFMO01. The sequence continues at coordinate 17,348 of JBDHAS010000082.1, forward strand.
GCGGTACTCGAACCAGCCAAGGTGCTTCCTCACTGGGTCGTCCAGCTGCAGCTTGCCCGCATCTCGCAGCTGCAGGATCGCGGTGGCGGTGAACGTCTTGGTGATCGAGGCGATCCGGTAGACGGTGCTGGTCGTGGCTGGCAGTCGGTGAGCGGCGTCGCGATACCCGAACCCCTTGGCCCAAACCAGGTCCTGGTCGTAGACGATCCCGATCGAAACGCCGGGCTGGTGATAGTACGCCATCTGCTCCTGCACCCAGATCTCGTACAGACGCAGGTAGGCGGCGACATCCCGGTCTTCGGCCAACTTCGGCGATTGGGCGTTCGCGGGTGATTGGATGTTCACGGCGCAAGCGACCGCGAACAGTAGGGCGGCGCACGCTCGTGTCATGTCGGCCCTCCAGTATCAGATCTTGATGAAGATCCTACGCCAGTAGAGGATCCAGATAATCGCCAGCCAAAACAGGATGTACGAGATCGCGAAGGCGAGCGAGCCGTTCAACGGGCCCAACCACGAGGCGAACACGTTCGTATAGATCCAGCTGTACATGGACGTGGTCTCGCCACCTTCGACCGGCACGCGCCAGCGGACCAGCGTCTTGGTCACGAACGGTTTGCTCCAGGCTTTCCAGCCTCGGAGGTCTATGGCCCAGTAGAAGAATCCGAAAATCAGTCCACCCATACCCCCCATGAACACGACGTAGGAGCTAGTCCAGAGGTTCTTGTTGATCGGGAAGAGCAGATCCCAAAGCGAACCGATCACTAGCGCGGCAACCGAGGCCGCTAGAAGCCCCCTCACCTTTTGTTGGTTCGATCGATCCGACACAATCCACTCGCCGGTGAAGATACCGAGCAGCGTCGTCCCCACGGCGGGCAGGGTGCTCAGAAGCCCCTCAGGATCCCACGGGTCCTGACGCCAGAGGTGGTCCTGGCCGAGGATGAGTCGATCGAGGAAGGCGCCCAGGTTCCCTTCAGCTGAAAGATCACCGGCACCGAACCCGGGCACGGGAATCAAGGTCATCACGGCCCAGTAGCCGAACAGCAGGGCTCCCAGCGCCACCCATCTACCTCGCTTCTCGAGCATCAAGTAGAGGGCCGATGCGATCAGGTAGACCACCGCGATGCGCTGCAGGACGCCCATGATCCGCAGCGTATCCCAGTTGCTGAACTTGGGGAACAGGGCCATGAACAGTCCGAGCCCGAACAGGATCAAGCTCCGACGCACGACGTGCTTCATCAGTTCCTTGCGGGAGTCACCTCGCGCCAGCCGTTTGCCGAACGAGATCGGCATGGCCACACCGACGATGAAAAGGAAGAACGGGAAGATGAAGTCCGTCGGCGTCCAGCCGTGCCACTCGGCATGGCGGAGCGGCCCATAGACGTAGCTCCAGCTTCCCGGGTTGTTCACCAAGATCATCCCGGCGATGGTCGCGCCACGGAAGGCATCGAGTGAGATGAGCCGTCCCGAGGTACGCTCACGTTCGGCCTTCGTGCTAGTCGCAGCGTCTTCCACGGCGCTCGCTCCAGCCTCTGACGAAGGGGTATCGGACATATCGAACCTTGCCTAGTTGCAGAACGTGGCCAGGGCGGACATCACCTGCCGCTGCTCGGTGTTTCCCTGTGGACGATTCACCAGGATGCCGTTTACGACCAACGTTGAAGATCCACCGCCATCGAGGTTGATGGCCTCGACGGCACCAGCCTCGAGCATCAAGGTGGCCAGCTCTTCGAGCCCCACCCCCCTACTCTCGGGTTGGCGGCCGTCCACGACCATCACGATCAGGCCCCCATCGGCGGTGCGACCGGCGGCCGTACGGGGGTGGACATCCGGTATCGAAGTACCGAAGAAGACCTCGTCGTCGGAGGTCACGTGTATCTCTCCATTCCTGACCAGATACGGGCCTGCTCCGATGGCATCGCGCACATTCCACTCCCGGGCCTCGGCGTAGTCGAGCGAGGCCGCCGGCTGACCCGGGCGATGCGGCGGCGGATCGTCCCAAGCGTAGTGGAAACCATCTCGCGATGTGGCATAGGTGAAGACGATCTCGTCGTCCTCGGTGAAGCCGATCGCGCCCCGGGCGATCTCGAAGCTCAGGGTATCGCGATCCACGGCCCACGTGGCCGGCTTCCACGTCACGTAGTCCGTTATCAGCAAACCCACGCCGAGCGCCGGCGTCACGTTCATCGTGAAGTAGCCGCCGTTTACGACCACACAGGCTTCGAGGTCGTGCGCGAAGCTGGTGACCGTCTCGCGGTTGTCGGTCGTGTCGTCCGACACCACGATGCGAGTCGTGATCTCTGGGTCAGGCTCGTCGATGAGCACATACCAGGCGCGGAGCGGTAAGGTGTCGTTCTGCCCGGCGTAAACATGTACTCCATCCGGCAGACCCCGGTTGAGCGATTCGACTGGCTGCCATCCCATCGGGAGCATCGATGGCGTCTCGCACGCTGTCAGTAACAGCAGCAGCGTGATCCCTCCTACTTGTCGATACATTTTCACTCGCGCCTTTCCATCTACTCTTTCACGACGAACACCGGTTGTGTCCATGCCAGCTCGCCGTTCGAGTCCATCACCCTGGCCCGCACGTACCGAGTCGGGCCGTCCAGCTCGTAGACCGCATGCATGCCGCCAGTCACCTTCAACACTTCGCCTCCGTCGCCTATGAAGGTGGTCGTGTACTTGCGGTTGCTACGCCGCTTGATGCGAATCTCGAGACGCGTCGGCGTAACGACGATGTCCTCCAACTCGACACCGCTGCTGGCATAGAAGAGACCTTTTTCCAGGTTCCGCATGATCTCATCGGCGTCGAGCGACCGAGCCTTCACCACGACCCAGCCCCGACCTGGATTCACCCGACCGGGCCCGAACTCGCCCTGGAAGTGATGTGCGTCATCGACCGCTATGCCGTACACCCGCTTCCCATGCGTCAGCAGAACGTCCCAGACTTCCTCGAGGCCGGGTGAGTCACCGCCACCAAAGTTGTTGACCGACGGGTGGCCGTTGTAGATCTCGAACAGTCGATACCGCTCGACCTGACCGAGCTCCATCGCCCCGAACGCCCACTGATAGTTGGGGTGATTGATGTGCGGCACGCCCCGCACTTCTCGAACCGCATCGACGTTGTTCTGGAGCGTCTCGACAAGCGTGTTCCCACCTCGGGGCTCCACTACGTGAGGAATGTTGAGCCCGTTCACATGGACCGGGATCCTCTCGAAGCTAGCGGTCACCTCTTCGCCGGTGATCAGAATGAAGGCGCTGTCCACCAGCTGCGCCAACGAGGCTGGATCCGTGAACACGTTGTGATCGGACAGCACCAGGAAATCGTAGCCGTGCTCCTTGTACCAACGCGCGACGTACTCCGGCGGCGAGTCACCATCGCTCTCGAGCGTATGAGTGTGGGTATTGCCCTTGAGCCAGCGCATGCCCTCAAAGTCCGGAATCTCGAAGCGGTACGTCTGGGCGTAGGCCGTGGAGGCCGCACTCACGACCAGGCCGGCGAGTACGACAAGAATGAGACGGGAGCTAGGTGCGCAGCGAATGACTCGCATGGCGTATCCTCGGCTTGTTTGCATGGCGGTTCAGTTACCGGCCGCCGCGGTCTTGATGGCGCCGCTCGGCGTTAGGATCTGACCTCCCAGGGCACCGGTGTAACTTCCCTCGTCCAGGGTCAGCTCGCCGTTTACGACTAGGAACTCGATCCCTTTCGAATAGCAGTGCGGGTTCGTGTAGTTGGCGCATGATTCGATCGTGAACGGATCGAAGACGACGACGTCCGCCGCCAGCCCCTCGCGCAGATAGCCGCGGTCTTCGATCCCGATGATCTCGGCGGCCAGACCCGTCGCGCGGTAGATCGCGTCCGGCAGCGTGATCACGCCTTGCTCGATCGCGTAGTGCTGGATCAGACGTGTGAAGGTACCGTACGAGCGCGGGTGTGGCACGCCGTCGCCGAAGTAGGGCACCGTGCCGTCGGTGCAGATGGCGACGAACGGCCAGCGCAGGATCTCCTCCACGTCCTGCTCGGACATATGGATGCGAGTCACCTGAGCGTCCATCAGATCGATCTGGATGGCCGCATCCACCACATCGAGGCCCATGACACGGGCGGCCTGCGCCAGGTTCAGGCCCTCGATCCGCTCGTCGGGTGCCTTCTCGATCACATAGAGATCCGGACCGCGCGCGTAGACGGCCTGCCGAACCCGCTCGCGAATTTGCTCGCGCAGCTCGGGCTTCTCCAGCGCTTGGCGTAGAGCCAGGCCACGGTCACCCTGTATCATGCCGGAGACGTTGGAGTCGGCCAGATCCCGAAGCGTTTCTTCGGGAAGAGATCTCAGGAAGTCGGGATGGACCAGCCGGCCGAAGAAGCCACCCGCCCCGCGAATCACGGCGACCAACTCTTCCTCGCTCATCGTCCGCATCGCCTTGACGACCGCCTCCCTGGCCGCCATGAGCTCCTCATCCGCCTGCATGGCCAGTCCGTAGGCGCTGCCGGGGATGATCGAGATGTCGATCCCATCCGACGAGGTGTCCCACGTGTAGACATCGGCCCAAATGGGGACGCCTTCCTCTCGCGCTTCGGCGATCCGCCCCATGGCCACCCCAGCCTTACCGAAGTTCTGGCGGCCCGCCGACTTGAAGTGAGTGGCGACCACCGGCACACCGGTCTCGCGCCCGATTCGGATCGTCTCCTCGACGCTCTCCAGCAACCGGTCGCTCTGGTTTCGCAGGTGGGAGATGTAGAAGCCGCCGTACGGCTCGACCTCCGCAGTAAGAGCGATCACTTCTTCCGTCTCGCTGAACCGGCCGGGGACGTAGCTGAGGCCGGTCGAGATACCCCAGGCGCCGCCTTCCATCGCCTTCCTGACCAGCGCCTTCATCTGCTCCAGTTCGTCCGGCGTTGGGGGGCGGTCATCGTTCAACATCACTTCCTGCCGGACCGTGCCGCTGCCGGTCAGCAGGATCGTGTTCGCGCCCAGGCCCCGCGCCGTCCAGTCATCGATAGTCTGCCGGATGTCGCCCCCGATAGGCCAAGCCTGCCGTCCATCCTGGCCCACGACGACCGTGGTGATCCCCTGAGTCAGGTTGTTGAGCGACACGTTGAGGCCCGGTAGCGACAGCGACCAGTCGGCATGCGAGTGGATGTCGATGAAGCCCGGCGTCACGTACATGCCCTCCGCGTCTATGACTCTCCGCGCCGACGCGTCGCCCAAGTCGCCGATCGCGGCGATGCGCCAATCGCGAACCGCCACATCCGCAGCGCGCTCGACGGCGCCCGTTCCGTCCAAGACTCGTCCGTTGCGGATGAGCAGATCGTACTCCTGTGCCCAGCTATTCGCGGGCAGAAACAAGGCTGCGGCGAGCGCCAGCCGAGCGACTGTGCGGGCCATGTTTTCCCTCCCGGGGTCCGAGATGACTTTGGCGAGATGGGTAATTAGTACAAGGACTGTCGGAGGGTATGCAAGCGGGGTTGGAAACGGAGCCTGTTTCGCTCCTGCGATCTACCGCAGCGAATGCCGTCCGAGGAACTCGATGATCTCCACGCTGGATATCTCTTGCGTCACGAGTCCGGGAGGGAAAGGACCCGATCCCGCCGGCCAGGTGTGCCCGCCGCCCTCTATGCCGTAGAGCATGACCTCGGCATCTCGCCGGCAGTCTGTCCAACGCTCCGTCCAGACCCGGGTACCGTCGTCCACCAGATCGGGCAGCCAATCGACAGCCGCATCGCCGAAGCAGCGGTTGAGTTGCCTCCATCTATCCAGCGTCGCCTCCACAGAAAGACGCGCTAGCGTTCCGATGTCCCGTCCTTCCCACGGGAAGGCCTGATCCTCGGTGCCGTGAACGAACAGGATGGGAATCTCACGCGCCGGCCGGCAGGCGTCTGCGATATCGCTCTCCAAGGTCGCACCGACCGCCACGGCGGCAGCGAGTTCATCTGCCAAGCTGCAGGCGAACAACTGAGTGATCGTTCCGCCGGCCGAAAATCCGGCGACGTAGACGCGGCCTCTATCGATGCTGAGATGGTCGCCGAGGTGCCGTATCAGGTTGTGGACCAGGAGTATATCCTCCGTACCCCAAGTCCCATCGATCCCGTCCGGGTATACGGAGATGAACCCCGCCTCGGCCGCCGCGGGAGTCAAGCCGCTGCGCGCCTCGAAGCCGGCACCCGTGTCTGGGTTCCCATGGAATGCGAGCAACAACGGGGTCGGCTGGCCTTCGACGTACGATGGCGGTAGTCGCAGCTCGTACGTCCGCTGGACGCCGTCAGAAAGAACCCACTCCCCCAGCACACCGTCGCCGTCGGGGCCGGTGGAGTCGTTCCCGCACGCGGCCAAAATGATCGCCAGAGCCAGTATCCATGCACCGGTCCGATGCCTGCGCGCCATACTATCGAGTCGCTCGGCCGTCATTTGCCGCAATCTCCTTGCTTGTAAGACCGTCGAATAGCCCAGCGGTTCAGTTGCAACTGCCCCATCACGCAGTGTACTCCGTGCTCACAGCAAAGCTCAATCACACGTAGACGAATGGCTGTTCGCCAGGGTCGAGGCGCAGATGGCAACGACGAACTCGGATACGACGCAGCCGGCGTCATTGTTTCACTGCGAGCCCGGCCATAGGCATTCACATTCTCTGTTCGGCGTAGGACTGGCGCCCCGGGCCGTGCCGACGACAGAATATACATGTGCCCCAACCGTAACGAGCGGCTCTCGACCCTCACCCGATCTCAACATGATGCTCAAGCGCATGATTCCGTGGACCGCACTCGTGGTCGCCATTCTCGTGTCCGCCGGCTACATAGGGCAGCGCCAGTCGGCTAGCGCACTGGACATTCGGACGGCACGCAGCCTCGAGCAACAGCTCGAGAGCCTTCGCCAGAGGCTCAGGACCCCGTCGTTCGCTGCAGGGGTCGTGCGGGACGGCGAACTGGTGTGGGCGAAAGGGTTCGGCTACGCCGACATCGAGAACCAGATCGAGCCGACCGAGCACACCCCCTACCACCTGGCTTCGCTGACCAAGACTTTCGCTTCGACCATCCTCCTGCAACTCGTGGAGCAGGGGCTGATCGACCTGGACACCCCGATCGCCGACTACGGGCTCGAGATCCCGAGCGAGGGCGTCATCATGGTCCGTCACCTGTTCTCCCACACATCGCAAGACCCGCCCGGGCGCTACTATCGGTACAACGGCGCTCGCTTTGGTCGCCTCGACTGGATCATCCGCGCTGCAACGAGCGAGTCCTTCGGCGACCTACTGGAGGAGAGGATCGTCCATCGTACCGGGCTCGACGATACCTCGCCTAGCACCTACGCAGAAAACTATGACAGCGTGCTCGTCCGCCTGGCGAAGCCTTACCAGGTGGACGACGAGGGTGAGTTCACGTTGGGTGAATACCCGACCTACTTCGGCACGTCAGCGGGGCTGGTTTCATCGGTCGCTGACCTAGCGAAGTACAGCACCGGCATCGCCAACCACATCTTCGTATCGGAGGAGACCCAGGCCCTCGCCTTTGCGCCAAGCCGGTCCACGACAGGAGAGGAGCTACCCTACGGCCTGGGCTGGTTCACGCAGGACTACATGGGCGTCCGCTTGATCTGGCACTACGGCTACTGGACGTGCAATTCGTCGCTGATCATCACGGCCCCGGATGAACAGCTGACCTTTATCATCCTGACCAACACCGACGCCCTGAGCCGCGGCTTCAGCCTGGGTGCAGGGGATGTGCTCGCATCGCCGGCAGCGCTCGTCTTTCTCAGGGCGCTCGTACTGGAGGACAAGTACTCCCAGCCCATACCCGACATCGACTGGCAGGCCTCTGCACGGAGTATTGCGGCACAGTTCGACCGGGTGCAGGACGACGATCTTAAGGATCTGCTTAAGAAGGAGCTGATGTCGGAGTGGTTGATCGCGAGCGTGGCGAACGATAGCGAAACGGAGGAGAGGCTCTTCGAGGCATACTCGCAGCTCTTTGCCCAGGCAGGGATCGGGGAGATCTCGGGCCTGCGACAGATCGCCAGAATCGAACAGGTCGGCAACCGAGAGGATCGTACAGAGGAGTTCGCCCTTGACGAAGAGAGCGTACTACGGGTCTATGCCTCCGGCGAGGTGTTACCGTGGGAGCGCTACGACTACGGCTGGATCGAGGACGCCGAGTCCGGTGACACCGTGTGGGAGATGACCGAGGCAAACAGCGAACACGCCGGCGGGATCGCTTCCAATCGGCGAACCGACGAGACGGTCACTCTACCGGCGGGACGGTATCGTCTGCGATACGTATCGGACGGTGGACACGCCTTCGGCAGCTGGGCGGGTTTCCCACCGGACGATCGCTTCTGGGGAATCGCAGTGTTCGAGGCGAGCTCGATGTGAGCGGACGGATACGTGCCTCACACCCTAAGCATCGGGCGTGGGGCACTCACCTACCTACCGAACGTCGGCAATCCATCCATCGAGGAGGTTGATGATTCGGTTGCCATAAGCCGCCCATGCCTCGTTGTGGGTGACCTGGATGATCGTCGTCCCCTCCTCATTCAGTTCCTTCAGCAGATCCATGATCATCTGACCCTGGCTGGAATGCAGGCTGCCGGTGGGCTCGTCGGCGAGGATCAATTTCGGTTCGCCGACCACGGCCCTGGCGACCGCAACCAGTTGCTGCTGTCCTCCCGATAGCTGAGTTGGGAAGAGATCCTTCTTGGCCACGATATTGAAACGGTCCAGGATATCGGCCACCATCGCCTGCCGCTCCGACCGCTTGACGTCGCGGTACGACAACGGAAGGTCGAGATTTTCCGCCACCGTCAGATCGTTCAGCAGATGATACTGCTGAAAGACGAAGCCGACGTATTTCTTGCCGAGCGCGTTCCGCTCCTTCGTGTTCATGTCGTGGACGGCGTATCCATCCAGGTAGTACTCACCCGACCACTCACCATCGAGCATGCCGACGATGTTTAGCATCGTCGTCTTTCCAGCGCCGGAGGGGCCCATGACCGTCAGGAACTCGCCCTGCTCGACCGATACGTTAATCTGGCGAAGGACGTATGTCCTCCCCGCTCCCAGGTCATAGTGCTTCTCTACGTTTCGAAGTTCGATCATCAGCGTTCGCCTTTACGTTCCCCTAAGCGTTTCCTGTTCGTCCGCGATTCTGTCCAGCCGCCCTCCCGCGCGACACGCCCCCTATTGATACTCTCTCGGAGCGCCACACGCACGCCCCTCTGCGGACACCCCTTCGCCGCTAGCACTCTCACTCAGAGCGGAGCGTCACCATCGGATCCACCCGCGTCGCCCTCAGGGCCGGCACGAAGCTGGCCAGAAGGGTGATCGCCGCAATCACGAGCACGGCACCCAGAATCGTAGGAATGTCGGCCATGCCGGTCTCGTGTAGGAGGGGAATCAGGAGCCGACTCAACGCGATCCAGCCCACGACTCCCAACGCCAGACCAAGGCCTGCCAGGCGAAACCCGCCCAGGATAACACCGCCGAGCACGTCGTTCGGACCGGCGCCTAGGGCCAGGCGCACCCCGATCTCGCTCGCCTGGCGAGCGACGCTGTACGACAGAACTCCGTATATCCCTACCGCGGCGAGCGCTGCGGCAACGGCCGCGAAGATACCCAAGACGACCATGTAGAACCTCTCGGAGGCCGCCGTGCGACCGATCATCTGAGTCATCGTGCCAGCGGAATAGACTGGGATCGCGCGGTCGAGCGCCCCGACGTCCGCTCGGACGACGCGAACGAACTCCGCCGGATCCCCTATGACGCTGGCCACGATGTTCACGGCGCTGACCGGCATCTGACGGTACGGCAAATAGACCTCTGGCGTGGGTTCCCGATCCAGAGCGTGAAAGCGGACATCGCTCGCGATGCCGACGATCTCACGCTCGAACCCGGGGGCATCCCAACCACCGAGGTGAACGCGTTGCCCGACCGGATCCTCTCCCGGCCAATAGAGGCGTGCCGACGCTTCGTTGACGATCATTACGCCCGGTGCATCCGGCCCGTCGCGCTCGCTGAAGTCGCGGCCGCGGACCAGCGGGACTCCCATCGTCCGGAAGTATCCCGGCGTGGATGAGATGATGCGCGCATCGGGCTCTTGATTGGGCTCGGGCGGTGGCCGCCCGGCAATTACGAAGCTCGAATTGACCTCCCACGAGCCGAACGGAACGCTCAAGGCGGCAGCGACCGACCGAACCTCACCGTGCCGACCAATTCGATCAAGCAGTTCTGTGACGAACGCTGTGCGTGTGGCCGCTTCGGAGTAACGGCTAGACAAAGCGATACGCGCCGTAACTAAGCTCTCCGCCTCGAATCCGACATCCTCGGCTACGAGCTTGCCGAAGCTCCGGATAAGAAGGCCCGCACCTCCGACCAGCATGAGAGCGATAGCTACCTGCGATACGACTAGAGCTCTGCGGGCCCCGATACCTCCACGAAGAGAGCCCTGGTCGCCCGTCCTCAGAGCACCGAGCACCTCGGGCCGCGAGCTCCGAATCGCCGGCAGAATCCCGACGAGCAGACCTGTAGCCGTGGCGATGGCAAGCGTGAACGCGAGCACGTGCCCATCGATTACGATCTCATCGAGTCGCGGGACGTCTGCGGGCGCCAGTGAAAGCAGCAGCTCGACCCCCCAGAAGGCTAGCACCAGGCCGGCGGCTCCGCCGAGCGCGGCCAGGACCATGCTCTCCACGATCACCTGTCTCGCCAGCCGGGTACGGCCGGCGCCGAGCGCGGCGCGCATGGCGAACTCGCGCTCCCTGACCGACGCTCTTGCGAGGAGCAGACCCGCCACGTTTGCACATGCGATGAGAAGCACGAACCCAACGGCCCCCAGCAGCACGTACATCGCCCTGGAAACATCGCCGATCACATAGCCCCTGAGCGGCACGATGCTCACGCCCGTGTCGGCGTTGTGCTCCGGATACTCCTGCTCGAGGCGCGCCATGATCGTTCCCACCTCGGCGCGCGCCTGTTCGAGTTCAGTCTCGGGCTTCAATCGACCTGCCACACGCAGGAAGTGCGAGCTTCTGTCTTCCGAATACGGATCGAACGTCATCGGCCGCCAGAGCTCTGAGTCGGCGTACATAGGCAGGCGGAAGCCGGGCGGCATGATGCCGATGACCCGACGCGCCGCTCCGTTAACCTCTATCGTACTCCCGACGAGCCGCCGCTCGCCGCCGAACTCACGCAACCACAATTCGTGGCTCAAAATGACCGTCGCCTCAGCTTCAGGAGCGAGGTCGTCGAGCGCGAAGGGACGACCAACGACGGGTGGCACGCGCAACACGACGGAGAACATGTCGTGCGTCACGGCGGCACCGACGGCGCGCGTCGCGCCCTCATCTCCGGCGAACGTGGCGCTCCACCAATGCGCCGCTGCGAGACTTTCGAAGACGGTGCTCTGAGCTCGCCAGTCGGCGAAGTTCGGGGGCGAAACCTGGCCCATCGTGTTGGAGCTTTGCCTGTTGTTTTCCCACACCGTGACCAATCGGTCGGGGTCGCCGTACGGCAGCGGCTCTAACAGCACACCGCGCACGACGCTGAAGATCGCGGTGTTGGCCCCAACGCCGAGACCCAAAGTGAGGATGACGATTGCGGTGAACCCGGGGTTCTGCACCAAGGCGCGTAACGCGTACCTGAGATCACCCAGCCCCATGTCCGTTATCCTCCATGCATCGCAGTGATACTCCGCGCTGCTGACCCTGCCTGCCAAGGGTTGCCGAAGGCCGAGATCACAAGAATCGGACCAGCGCAACGACATCCTTAAGTCGTTACTCTTCAATTACTTACATGCACAGATTCCAGTCCTTCGAGCACGAGCCTGTTCGGATGCGGGACATCGAAGTCCCACGGCCGACCAACGATGCTATCGCGGACAGCGACGCAACCATCCGGCGAATTTCACTGTCAAAGATGTAGTGAACGGCTCGAGTTTCCTGAAACAGCATCACCGCTGAATTCGTAAGGTTATCAGGTCGGTCGCGGGCGCCTCCTCGAGCAGCAAAGTGGAGGTTGTGTCGATGATGAGATACGCTGTGCTCGCCGTTGCCCTGGCCACGTTCCCGACCCTCGCCGCTACACCACGGACCAACGCCACTACCGATGGCACCACTTTCGCCTACGCCGCCGCCAGCAACTTCTACATAGAGTTAGGCGATCTATTCTCATTAGAGAAACGCTTCGATGCAGCGCGCGCACGCTACGCGACCGCGGCCATGCTGGCCCGAATCGAGGGCACGCTGCCGGTGGAAGCGGTGCGGCGAATCGCCAATACGTACTACTTCGAGGGTACGTATAAGAAGGCTGAGGCGACGCTCGCCGAACTGGCGGACGAAGCTGCAGAGTTCGGTGACTGGGAAGCGCAGATCTGGGCGATCGCCGACGCGGCCTGGTTGGCCCAGCTAGCCGGCGACGCCGTTAGCGTCGGGCACCATGTCGACAACCTGGAGGGCTTGCTCGACACTCATGCTTTGCCGGGCGGTCGCTACAAGATCCGGACGAGGTTGCTGAAGGACTTCGCGGTGTTCGCTCCGCATCTGACGTCCTGGTAGCGCCAAGCTGACTCTCGTGACGGCGTATGACCCGCAATCGGGTAGGAGGGGGCCTCGCGGCCCCCGTCCTCCCACACCACCGGACGTTCTTGCGAATCCGGCGGTTCCCATCGGTGGTTGTCCGAGACGAGTCGTGAGCCAAGCAGGTC
>JBDHAS010000083.1:0-14514 GCA_039588015.1 Gemmatimonadota bacterium
GACGTATACCCAGGTGGGCGGCGACATCATCTTCGTCGAGGCGAGCATCTTCCCGGGTAACGGGCAGCTGGTGCTGACCGGGCAGTTGGGCGATGTGATGAAGGAGAGCGCCCGGGCCGGGCTCACGTATGCCACGACCCACCACGCGGAGCTGGGCATCGCGGAGGAGCGGTTCAAGGACGTGGATGTGCACGTGCACGTGCCGGCCGGGGCCGTGCCGAAGGAGGGTCCATCGGCGGGCATCACGATGGCCACGACGCTGGTGAGCGCGCTCTCCGATCGTCCGGTACGCAATGACATTGCGATGACCGGCGAGCTCACGCTCACGGGCCGGGTGCTGCCCATCGGCGGTGTAAAGGAGAAGGTGCTTGGAGCCTGCCGGGCCGGGATCTTCGAGATCATCCTCCCGAAGGAGAACGAGCCCGACATCGAGGACATCCCGGAAGAGGTCAAGTGCCAGCTGCGCTTCCACTTCGTGGAGACGCTCCACGAAGTCCTCGCCGTGGTCCTGTCCGGCGTGCGGCTTCAAGACGGGCAGCTTTCCTTCGACGAGCCCGGCGAGCCAGGCCCGGTTGCGGATACCAGCGTACTGATCGGTCAGGATCCCGGCCCACAGCAACCGGACGCCGTGAGCTAGCGCGGCGTTGACGGTAAGAGGGTGCAATGCGGTGTAGCCCACTCAGAACCGCAGCACAGCCGTCCCGCCGACCGCTTACTCGTATCCACAATGCGCGCGATGGCTTCACACTAGTTGAAGTCATTGTAGTGCTTGTCATGCTGGTACTCGCCGCCGCTCTAGTGGCACCGGCATTCGTGTTCCCCGAACGTGAATCGCAATCGGTTCTCGCACCCATCGTGGATGGGACACGCAAACTAGCGGCGCGGCGCGCTGAGACGCTGCATCTGCAAGTGACTTCGGACGGGAATTGGCGCGTCGTGGGTGCGTCCTCGCTTGCCGAGGGCGCCATTGCCGACGGCCGGCTAGAGGGGGATTACAAGGGGCCCGCCTTCAGTCTCGTGGTTTCGCCAATCGGCTCCTGCGGGTTCGACGTTGCCAGCGCCCACGCGGCCCGGGTCGTCGATATCGATGCGCTGACCTGCCAGGTACGATCACCGTGAGGCGCGACGGACTGACGCTGCTGGAGACCATGGTGGCCCTGGTCATACTGGGCTTGGTCGTTGTCGGATATCTCGAGGTATTCGGCACCAGCCTGCGCGCCGCGCAAAACGCGACCGACTGGAGCCACGCGGTCACCTACGCTGAGCAGGGGATGGAGCTGGCAAAGCTCGATCTTCAGGCAGCGCTACTGCGGGGACCCGAGTCATTGGAAGGCGACTTCCGCCGCCAGATCGAGACGCGTTCTTGGAGTGACGATCTGCTGCTCGTGACAGTGACCATCACGTTCCCCGACGGCGGCCGCTTCGCGCTCAATCGACTCTTGGAGACCAGCCCGTGAAGCAGCGCTGTGGCTTCACCCTGCTCGAGCTGGTCATCGCCATCACGTTGACCGGCGTAGTGGCGTTGCTGGTCTATGGCGCTGCACGGACAGCCGTGGATACTCAATGGCGGCTGGAGGAGCGGCAGCTAGCGGTACGTTCGGACGTTGCTTGGCAGGCATTGCTCGTCGACGCGCTTCGCAACGTGCGCTCGCCGCTCGACCACGACCAACCGACTCTCGTGATCGAGTCTGAGAACGATGTGCTTGGCCTGCCGCGCTACCGATTGAGCTTCATCACTGCCGGCGGAACGCCGCCGCTGAACGGAGACACAGACTGGCTGGTCACCGTCGACGCCGGCGGTGGCGGCCTGAAGATGCTGGCGGCACCGTTTGGCATGGACGCACCGGCCCGGGCGATCGTCGGGAAGCCGGGCGTCACGAGCCTTGAAGTTCGAGCCCATTCCGGCGCTGTGGGCGGCGGCTGGGTCGAAGGCTGGCGTAACGCTCGGGCGCTGCCCGCGGCTCTGGAACTTCGCTTCTGGAGTGATTCGGGCCCTGCGGGTCCGTCGGTCCTCGTGGCGCTGCCGGTAGGGGGCGCGAGATGAACGCCGTCCTTGGGCTCGTAGGACGATTGTGGCATGGCCGGGCTCGCGGCGGCCGGCGCGGAGTGGCTCTGATGCTCGTGCTCTGGGTGATCATAGTGCTGGGCGCGGTAGCCGTCGGCGTCGTCTCTGCGTCGCGCGCGCAGACCGACCTGGTGGACACGGTTCGCTCGCGCACGGTCGCCCGTTACGCGGCGGAGAGCGGCGTGGCGGAGGCTGTATCGTTGCTGAAGGAGCTGTATTCGGCCGCCGAGACCGCCGAGCAACAGGCCCGCGTGTTCAGCGAATTCTACGCCGAGCTGGCCCGCTGGGGTGAACGAAGCTTGGGCGATGCCCGGTACCAGGTGGCGGTCCTCGACCTCAACTCGCGTATCGACCTCAACAATTCGGGCGAGGAACTGCTGCTGGGGCTCTTCCGGCAGTTCGTTGGTGAAACCGAGGCTACGGCCCTGCTCGACGCTTTGGAGGATTGGAAGGACGAGGACGACGAGCCGCTGCCCGCAGGCGCCGAGGCGGCGGAATACGCCCGGGCGGGGTCGCCGTACCGGCCCGGCAACCGGCAGCTCATGCGTTTAGATGAACTGGCGCGGATCCACGGATTCGGCGACTCGATCGCAGGATTGCTCGCGCCGCACGTCACGGTCTGGAGCGACGGACGCGTGAACGTCAACACCGCTGAGGCACCGGTGTTGGCGGCGGTGCCGGAGATCGGCGAGTACGGCGCGGAGGATCTGATCGGGGCGCGCGACCAGGGTGTGGTGATGGGGACCAAGCTAGCCGTCCACTCGCGGCTCTCCGAACTGAGTCCCGAGCCAATCGGCGCCCAGCTCAGGCATGTCGCGATGGTACCCGGGCGCCTGTTGGTCATCAGTCGTGGCTGGGAGGAAGGTCGCCCTTTGACGCATGAGGTCCAAGCGGTGTTTGACCTCGCCGTCGGAGGTCCGGCCGGGCGCGCGAATCTCCGAGTCCGCTACTGGACCGAGCGGGATTTGTGACCTGACGACGTCCTCGAGTCGAGTAGCTGTTGCACGCCTACATACCCACCCAACAGGCACAAAGAAGAACCGGGGGCCGTTCAAGCCGGCCCCCGGTGGCTGAGGTTGTGGTCTAATGTCGTCTAGTAAATCCTGCGTGCCCGGCCTTTACTCCGCCGGAGCATTCTTCGGTACTGGCCCGATGTGGTACGGCCTCATCATCTCGTTGTCTTCGTGTTCGACGATGTGGCAGTGCCAGACGTAGAAGCCCGGCAAGTCGTACGTGGCCTTGATCCGGGTGATCTCGCCCGGATAGGCGATCACCGTGTCCTTGAATCCTGTCTCCCAGGACTCGGGTGCTTGCGTCCCGTCAGCACCGCGTCCCAGGACCTTGAACTTCACCAGGTGGACGTGGATCGGATGCGCGTCCTCGGTGAAGTTGTGGATCTCCCACTCCTCGGTGGCGCCGACCGCCGGATTCTCGGTGATGGGATCCATCCAGAGCAACGGGTTGCCGCTGCCGTTCATGTTCAACGTACCGAGCAACGCCGATGTCGGACCGAAGACCTCTCCGGTGGCGCAGTCCAGGACGATATTGCCAGCGTCCTCTGAAACCCTGACGCTGTGTGATTCCTCTTCATTGAGTGACACCTCCCGGGTCACGTCGGTCGGGGCGAGAACCGGCTGCGCCGGAAGTGTCAACTGGTCGGGCGGCATGGTGGAATCGCCGTTGCTGGCTGCTTTCACCTCAAACATCATGACCTGGCCGGTGGACGCGTGATCGGACAGGTCCTCCAGCGAGATCCCGCCGAACGGCGCGTCGGGCCCGTCGTTGACCAGGACGATTTCGGTGCCGACCGGGATGTTGGTGAAGTCGACGATAACGTCGGCCCGCTCCGCCGGTGCCATCAGCAGGTGGCCAAGTTCGACTGGAGCTGGCAAGAAGCCCTGTTCGGCACCGATCTGCCAGAATGGATACTCCGGTGTGTTGAACCCGTCGTTATCCGACCTCGGGCTGGTCGTCATCTTCAAGTCCAGGAAGCGCGAATTGCAGCCGTTCAGGAACCGGAAGCGATAGCGCCGCTGCTCGACCTCGAGCTTGGGCCAGGTGAAGCCGTTTACCACCATCATATTGCCGAAGAACTCCGGATTCCAGATTGGCGATACGTCGCTGGGCAAGCCATCACAGGCCGGGTCTGGAATGAACGGGATCTGCAGCTGCGACGGATCTAAGCCTTCGAAGAACGCCCGGTTGTCGGGGTAGAATAGCGAGCCGTCGTCGTTGAACGAGCGGTCCTGGATGACTATCGGGATCTCGGTGTACTCGCCGAGCGGGCTATCGCCGACGCCCGGCGCGACGTAGCCCAGATCCTGGTCATAGGTACCGCCGCGAATCAGCCAGTAGCCTGCCGGGCCCGCGTACACGTTCAGCCGCGTCATGCCGAGCGCGTGGTCGTGGTACCACAGAGTTGTCGCAGGTTGATCGTTCTTGTAGTCGAACGATGCGGTACCCCGGTCCCATTTTTGCTTGTACTTCTTTACGAAGTAGTCGTAGAACGTACCGGTTTCCGCGTATCCCTTGGGGATATTGTTCGCATCGGGAAGCCACCACGCCTCGGCGTATCCGTCGCTCTCCTCAGTTGTATGAGCTCCGTGCACATGGGTCACCATGGGGACCGGACCCATGTATGGAGTCGGGTTGAATCCGCGTCGATCGCGGTTCTTCATCCCACCGGGCGGGTTACACCAGTGCAGGGTCTGGTCGACCGGCAAGATGTGCGGGAGGTAGTTGCCGTTAGCATCGACGAGTTCGTTCCGCCACTCGGCAGTGACCGTCCGGTTCGACATGGCCTCGATCGTGAAGGCGGGGTAATTGAACGTTCCACCGGTTAGCGCTCCTGTAACCGGATCCACAGCTGTGCCCGGGTAATCGACGGACCCGTAGCTCCAGACTGTCGTCACTGGATGCGGCGGCGACAGGATGCGCTGCTGGAACTGCTGCACGGCAATCTTGTACAAGTCCTTGTTCCGCAATGTCTTGCTTGGCGGCATCGCCGGTGGCTTGACCAGCGGCAGCACGTACTTATTCACGTCGCCGGGAGCCAGCGTGCCGCCCGCGATCGGGCCTTGAGCGAACAGGCGGCGGACATTCCACGGGACCATCATCGCCCCGCCCGCCAGCGCGCTCAACTTCGCGAATTCGCGCCTCGTGAGCTTCATGGTCTTTTCCTCCAGAGGTTTGAGTGAGGGCTTCGAAGCATTGCGTCGGCCTCGCGAGGGCAACGCATGGGCGGTGGAGCTGTCCTATCAACGACTGCAAAACGCACGAAACCCACAGGTCCGAGACGACGGACTGGCCCGCAGGCAAGATCGGACGCTTTAGGTACGGCGGAGATCGGACAAAACCACTCGCGTCTCGTACTGTCTTGTGATGGTTAGGGCTGAATCGCCTTGTCATTGCGCGCTATTGGAGCGCTGAGCGTGACAGACTGCGGTTCACATATAGATTCATGAACACAGATAACAATTCTTGATAGACGTTTTGGGTTAGACATCGAGGAACAGAGCAAAGGCTATGCTCAACAGCAATGCGAGGGTCTCGAGGTCATTTTGTCACAGGTCGATCACATGTCCAGTTGGTGCCCAACGACTATTCTTTACTTGTTGAGAGAGTTCGGACCACACCCGGTAGGGGTGTCTACACCGGCCCGTTAGTGGCGAGTGAGCCACGTTGACGACGTGCAACGACAGCTGTGGTGTAGAGTCCCAAACCGCGTTGATGGGTTTGCAGGTTAGGGCTTCGCCAAACTGAAGCAACACGCTGCCATGGATGGGCCCAACAGGTGGGGCCCAGGCCGTCACGGCGCCCTTTGCCTGCAGCGCCAGGTGAATCAGCCCCCGCTGCTACCGGGATCCAGGTGGGGGGAGCGCCTCGTCCAGCTGCTCCCGGTTCTGCAGGCGACCGCGTTCCCTCTCCAGCAGTTCGGCGGCATCTTCGTCGGTGTAGATGACATACGGCGTGACGAAGATGGCCAGTTCGGTGCGCAACTTCCGCGTCGATTGACTCTTAAATAAGTAGCCCAGCAACGGGATGTCCTTTAGCAGCGGCACGCCGCTCTCGACGACTTCTGTCTGCGTGTCGATTAGGCCTCCAATGACTACGGTCGCGCCGTCGCGCACCAGGGCGCTGGTCTCGGCTTCCCTCGTGGTGATCACAGGCGCGCCGAGGGCAGACTCGAATGTCTGCTGCGTGAGTGCACTGACCTCCTGGAGTATACGAAACGACACGTAGCCGTCGTCGTTGATCGTCGGGATAATCGTCAGCTGGGTGCCGACGTTTCGATACTGCACGATTTGATCGACTATGTCGGTGAAACCGGTTCGCTGCGACTGGTTGAACGGTACCTCGTTGCCGACCAGGATGCGGGCTTCCTCGTTATTGAGAGCCAGCACGTGTGGGGTCGAAAGGACCTGGACGTTTGCGTCACTGGCTAGTGCCGTTAGCACGGCACGAGCGCTGAAGTCGCCGCCGAGGTGCACGACCCGGGCCAGGAAATCGTCCACACCGGCCAAGGCACTGTCGCTGAACTGGGGCCGGCCAAAGCGACCGGTCGCTTCGGTGTCGCCACCCCCGGTGAAGAACAGCCAGTTGATTCCGTACTGGGTGGCCTTGTCCAGCTGGATCTCGGCGATGAGCACCTCGAGAAGGACCTGGGCGGGTCGCACGTCCAGCGCCCGAATCGTCTCCTCCAAAACAGGGTAGTTCGGCGGTGCCGTGCGAATGACCAGCGAGTTGGTCGCCAGGTCGGGAACGATGGTCGAGAGCCCGACCAGCCCGCTGATCTCGGTTGGCAGAACTCCTGCCGTGTCTTGGGGACTCGTGACCTGCAGCTGAAGCGGTATTTCCATGCTGCGCCGCTGTTCCAGCGATTGCAGCTCTCGCTGTTGGAAGTCCCTCAGCGTGCTGGAGAGACTACGGTCTGCCAGCGACTGCGCTGGCGTCGGTGCCTGTACCGCCGGCACCGCAGCGCCGAAGATCTGACCCAGCGTCGAGGCCAGCGTCGCCGCGTTGGCATGCCTCAATCGGTACACGTAAGTCCGCAGCCCGCCCTCGCCTTCGGACCGAACATCCAGTTCCCTCAGCAGCTCGAGGTAACGGCCGACGTTGCTGGAGAGATCGGTGATCAGCAACGAGTTGGAGCGCGGTACGATCTCGATCCGAGCTAATGGGCTGGCCAGCTGCTCCATCACGGCCAGCGCTTCCTCGGCGCTGATAAACTGGAGCGGCACGATCTGGGTGATCAAACCGAGCGGCGCTGGCCTCGGCAGCTCCTTCCCAATGTGGATCGGTCCGGTGGCCGGGGCGCGTTGCGCCGGCATGACCTCGGCGACGGGGCCCCGCTGGACCAGCACCAACCCCTCACTCTCAAGGATCGCCTCGAGCACGGCGCTGACTTGGTCGAAGGGTACCGGCTCTGCTGTCGTATATGTGACCCGTTCATCCGGCACGTCCTCGCTCAA
This sequence comes from Gemmatimonadota bacterium, assembly GCA_039588015.1. Classification (GTDB taxonomy): domain Bacteria; phylum Gemmatimonadota; class Gemmatimonadetes; order Palauibacterales; family KS3-K002; genus JASFMO01. Next base: position 7,537 of record JBDHAS010000083.1, read on the forward strand.
CAGCACGTTAACGCCCAGTACCGTGCCAAGTGATCGAATCACATCCCGGATGTCCGCGTTGACGTAGTTGAGTCGTGTACCCTGAGCCAGGCTAGGCCCCGGGATAAACATGAGCGCGAGCGTGACAAGGAAGAGCGATGTCGTGTGAACGATATGACGTCTCATGATCAAGCTACCTTCTCAAGGAGTCCGTCGGCTCGACGAGGGAAGAGTCAGCACGCGGCGACCGGCGGGGCCCTCGAGTACCACGGCCGTGTCGCTGACCGAGACCAGGCGAGAGTCACCAACCCACTCGCCGGGCCGGTACACTTCGGCGCCTGGTATGCTAGGGTCGGCGTCGATGAGTGCTACCGTATCGGCCGGCCCGACTACCACTCCGAAGAGGCGTGGGAGCCGGGGTCCGGAGGACGCGGGCGCTGCCGTCGGCTCGACTTCTTCCCGCAATTCGGGCGGTATGTAGCGCTCGGCGGGTGGCTGGCGGTCTTGGCTGAAGATATTCGCGTTGACGACGGCCAAGAACGCTGTCGGGTCCGCGCCTGACTCGGCGACCGCTGCGCTCGGTGCCAGATCGGCGACGATTATCTGGGGCACAGACTCTGTGGAGACCGGGGAAGGTACGGCACGCAGCACCACCCCAATCAGCGCTAGAACGGCGGCGGCTGTGTAGAGGACGCGACTCGTTTCGAACTTCATGCCGCCCCCTCCACGTAATAGCCGTGAAGCCGCAGGCTCCAGCTCATCAGCTGTTGGGTTACTCCACGCCGCGGGTTTGCGTTGACCTGCAATTCGTCTATCACTAGCAGCTTCTCGCCGTGCTGCAGGAAGTACAGGAAGTCCACGAGCCCGTAGAGATCGCCCAGTACGGTGACCTGAAGACCGACGGGTGTCAGGCCGTTGTCCTCGGGCTCGGACTCGCCGGAGAGGTTGACGCGCTGTAACGAGACGCGGCTCTGTTCGGCGTAGCTGCGCACCAGCGTCTGCAGGGTCGAAGCGGCAAGAGCCGGCGTGGTGCCGACCAGCAGCCGACGACTCCGCCGACTGCGGCCCCGTTCCAGCTCCGTGACGAACTGGATGAGCGCGGCCTCGCTCTCTACTAGAACCTGCAGACGTGCTACCTGCTCCGCCTTAGCCTCGATCGACGCCTCGCGCTCTGACCAGCGCCTGGCAAACGGCACGATGCCGTAGACCGCCAGGAGCAAGGCCGCACACGCGATGGCGCCCGCAGCCACGACGACGCGCTCGCGCGGGTTAAGGCGCGCGTACCACTCGGAGAGCCAGAGAAAAATTCTCATAGGTCTCGGTTCCGAACCGTGTGCGACTCGTGCCTGAAAGGAAGCGGACGTCCTCGAAGCCCGGGTCGTTCTCGAACAGCGGGATCAGTGCGGGAGCATCGCTCGCGTAGCCGTCGATCTGGACTTCGCCGCCCGCGCTACGGATCGTGCGGATCCAGGCGTCCGGCGGAAAGCGCTGGCTGAGTTCGAGCAGGCCAGCTAGCGGGTTTGGACGCGACGCTTCGATCTCGACGACAGCGCTCGCCTGACGGCTGAGAGCGTCCGCCTGCTGCTGCAAACCTAGGGCGCTCGAAGCGCGCTCCTGCAGCTGCGCGATTTCGGCGTCCAGTCGCTCCTCTGCTCGAACCCGCGAGGCTTCGAGCGACAGCATCGCGAAGGCGAGAGCGACCGCGAGAGCGGCTGTCGCTAGGCCCAGCCGCACGCGACGCCGACGGCCGAGCGTGCTCTCGAGCTCAGCTGTTAGCAGCGATTCGCGCCAGCCCTCTTGTCTGGCTAGGCTGGCGCCGAACGCTGTCAGATAAGCCGGGTCGAGTCTGGCGAGCGTCGGAAGCGGCCGAGGATCGAGGCCGCGGAAGTCCTCGGTGAGTTCATGGTCGAGCTCGTCGCTCCATGGGGCGACGTAGACCGGGCCGGTAACGGCCGTCTCGTCCTCGCTCGTCAGTCGTATCACGGCTTGGGACAGGTCACCGGGGAGGCGACGCGCCCAGTCGACTCGGCCGTCCGCCAGCCGCTGCACGGTGACGCCGTCGCCGTCACCCGCGCATAGCACGAGCCCATCGCTGGCGTTCGCTTTTGCCATTGCCCGGGCGAAGGCGACTGGTCCGGGCTCGAGTCGCTCGAGGGGTCCGAGCGTTCCAAGCGCGTCAATCCAGGCAGCGATCAGCGATTCTTGGCCCGCGAACACTAGGTCACCCTCAGACTGAAGCGCGAAGACCAACTCCTCTCCGCGAACGGCGAAGAACCGGTCGGGCTCGAGGCTGAGAATACGTCGCTTCTCACCGAGTGGGACCGGGGGCAGCTCGATCTGCTTCACGCGGAGCAGGGAGACGTCTATCGCTGCGTACACCCGCCGGCTGGCTCCGAAGTGCGCGCGTAACGCGGCGACCGCCTCGCCTGGATTCTCGGGATCCCACGACACCTCCAGAGTCCGGGCGTGTGACCCGGGCAAGCCTGAATGGCGAACGGCGCGGATGGTGTGGGGTCCGAGCTCAAGGCCGAGCCGGGAACTCACTTCGCGTGCTCCTGATTGGGAAGGAGCCCTGCAGTATTGATTCGCTTTCGCATTATCATCCGTCGGCCAGCTACTTGTAGTGCTGCGGCGCTAATAGGGCAAGTGGCGTGCCGCTCAGCGGACTCTTTGCGTACGCCCGGCGCGTGTGCCCGCGAGATCACCGTCGCAGCGCGACGACAAGATAGTCGAGGATTCGAAACGCCCTAATTGGCCTTTCGTTGCAGGCTCTCCACAGCGTTCCGAAGGGAAGCCTTATTTAACGTTGCTTGCCGCTTGGCATAGCGCATGCCTCTATGAATAGTCTGTCATACTACCGAAACGGATAGAAGCCCGAGAAGGTAACGTTCTGCCGTGCCGGTCCTTTCATCGGGGACCGACCGGAGGTCGTGTCCCATTCCTCCGTTACTGACGTATCCAGGACTCGGGAGAAGTCTCATGAGCGCCACCCGCCTGCGGCCGTTCGCCCTCATCGCGGCGACGGCAATCCTCATGAGCTGTGATGAGGATTCGTCCTTTGAGCCCCCCGCACAAACCACTGCCCCGCAACTCGTAGGCGCCCTGGCAGAGGACGTGGTACCGGGCCAGTATATCGTCGTCTTCAGAGACGATGTGCGGAGTCCGGCTGCGGCTGCCAAAGAGATGGCGGCTACGCACGGTTTCAAACTTCGGCACACGTACAGTCACGCGATCAGAGGGTTCTCGGCCACTGTCCCAGAGGGCAGACTGTCGGCCCTGCAGCGTCACCCGTTGGTGGAGTACGTGCAACCTAACCGCTACCTGTATATCGACACGCACGAGCGGTTCAACCGGGCGCGTAGCTCGCCGCTTGGCACTTCCGCGGCGGTCGCAGCGCCATCTGGTCTCAATGCTGTGGCTATATCAAGCAGCGAGATCACACTCACGTGGAATGACAACTCGGATGACGAGAGCGGGTTCGAGATCCAGGGAGCGAAGGGCCTCGACGGACCGTTCTCCAAGATCGCCAGCGTCAAGGCCAACGTCACGCAGCATACGGACAAGGAGCTCTCCGCTGGCGTTCTCTACTGCTACAGGGTCAGGGCGACCGTCGGCAAGGGGAGGAACAAACAGTACTCCAGCTACACGCCAACCGACTGCGCCACGACGCTGTCCGGTCCGCCCGGCGATCCTCCTGCGGACAATCGACCCACCGATTTAACGGCGACGGGTCAGCCAGGTGCCGTAGACTTGGAATGGATAGACAACTGGGACGCCGAGACGCACTACGCGATCGAGCGTTGCGGGCCGGTACAGACAGACCTGGATCCCGAGCCCGGCTGCGCCGACTTCCGCGGGCTCGTCCGGGTGGGAAAGAACGTGACGGCGTACAGCGACGAGGCCGTAACGGCGGCGCTGGAGTACTGCTATCGAGTGAAGGGCATGAGGGAGAAGGGCAAGAAGGTCACCTACTCCGAGTACTCGAACGCCGCCTGCGGCGTGCCGATGGCGGATTCGAAACCGGTCGGCGCGCCGACGGGCCTCGTCGCCACGTCGATTTCCCACGTCGCCGTTGAACTCGCCTGGACCGACGAGTCTACGGGAGAAGAAGGGTTCGAAATAGAGCGCATCGTTGTCCCGTCCGGCCCGAGCACCACGATCTCTGTACCTGGACCGAACAGGGAGTTCTTCATCGATACTGGACTCAGTGAAACGACTACATACACGTATAAGGTGCGAGCGGTCAACAGCTTGGGCGAGTCGTCCTACTCGCTCCCAGCCGATGTAACGACTTCTGCCGAGCTCGGCACGTGCGCGGATCCCGGCACGCACGACGACGTCAGCACACAGCTTTGGAACATCCGCCGCGTAAGGGCCCACCGAAACCCGAAATGGCAGGCCGCGCGACTGGGCGGCAGCTGCGCGCTGAATGCGTGGCTGTTTGTGCTAGATACAGGCGTCGACTTTGATGCCAGCGAGCTAAATGTGGCTGCCGGCAGCAGGTGCTTCCTCAACAGTTGTGAAGGCACAGACCCGCAGGAAGCTAACGACGATAACGGTCACGGCACCCATGTCGCGGGTGCCGCCGCGGCTTTCGATGGGAACGGCGGTGTCGTGGGCGTCGCCCCCGGTACACAGATCTACGCCTTCAAAGTCTGCGATGAAGATGGAGCTTGCCCAGCCGATGCGGTCTTGGCCGGCGTCGAGGCGGTCACGGCTGCAAAGACAGACCCGGCCAACTTGGGCAAGGCGATGGTGGTCAACCTGAGCCTGGGTGGCCCCGGAACCGACCCGGCCTTGGAGGCAGCAGTGCGGGCGTCGGTCCAGGCGGGAGTGGTTTACGCCATCTCGGCCGGGAACGGCGACCTAGGGGCCTGCTACTTCCCCGCGGACGCGCAGAACTTCACACCGGCGAATGTCGGAGACGACCCGATCCCCGGTTCCCTAGCCCCTGACCACCGGACGAATGGAGCGATCGTCACCACCGCCAGCGACCAAGGCGATCACGACTACAACTGCAACTACGGAGCTCCGGTCACCGTCGCGGCACCCGGGGTGGATATCCTGTCTACGTTGCCCGGGCCGGGCAACTACACAAGCTTCACCGGGGCCTCCATGGCCACACCGCATACGGCAGGAGCGATCGTTCTGTACTTGCACGACAACCTCGCCACCTCGCCGGCCGCTGTCGAAGCGTTCATCATGAGCAGACTAGATGATTGGACTACGACCGAAGAGCATGACGCGGACGGCCGGTTGAACGTCGAGGGGCTGTGAGTAGCAGCTCGTCGGCCCCTCTCCCGAACGTGAACGGGGCTGCGATTCGCAGCCCCGTCTCATGCTCAGCAAGCTCAGGCCTTGGCTGTCGTATCAGGCAACACTTGTTGCGCTGGAACGACAGCAACTTCGCGCCAAACCCATTGGATTTGCAGAGTTAGAGGCCCTACGGCTGGCACGCACCATGCTTGCTGGTCTCTTGTCGTACTATGGAGTACGGCCACCCGGGTGAAGTACGGCAAGGCCACGATGCTGTGATACGGTACGAGACCTTCAGGCACCGCGATGGCTCGGACCCGACACGGCATCGTGGCCACGATGAGAGCCGACCGGGAGTCGCCTGCTGTCCAGCCCGCCTTCGAGCAGCAGCCGCCGTCATCTAGGGTTCGGTGACTTCCCGCCGCGGGTAATCCGCATTCGGACAACGCCCCGATACGCCCGTTCACCAAGCCGGCGGAACCATAAGCAGGAGTCCGGCCCATGATAGGAACACGATTCACGTCGTTGGCCCTTGTCGCGACGGTCGCCTTGGTCACCGGGTGCCGCGAGGAAGGCGCGCTCGAGCCAACCGCTCCTTTGGCCCCGGAGGCGAGCGGAGCGGTCGCGCAAGAGGACATCATTCCCGGCCAGTACATCGTCGTCTTCAAGGACGATGTGGGGAATCCGGCCCGCCTGGCGGGAGAGATGGCTCGAGCCAACCGGCTCACGCTGAGACACACCTATCGCCATGCCTTCCGCGGCTTCTCCGCCGTCGTACCGGAGGGCAGGCTATCGGCTTTGCAGAAGCATCCGCTTGTGCAGTACGTGCAACCGAACCGGATGTACTACATCGATACACACGAGCGACTGCGCGGAGCGGCACCGTCTCCGGTAGTGGTCGCGGCGTTCACCAGCGCCCCGGCGAATCTCAGCGCGACGGTCGTGTCGAGCACCCAGATCGACCTCGCATGGAGCGACAATTCGGGCAACGAGACGAGCTTCGAAATCGAGCGCGCCCCCAGCGCGACGGGCCCGTTTGCGAAAATCGGCAGCGTGAAGCAAAACGTGACGACGTACGGCGACGATGGCTTGGAACCGAACACGGAGTACTGCTACCAAGTGCGCGCGGTATCCGGCCGCGGCAAGAACAGGGAATACTCCGGCTACTCCAACAACGCCTGCGCGACTACGCAAGAAGGCGAGCCTCCGCCGCCGCCCGCGGACAATCGGCCGACCGATCTGACGGCCGTCGCAGCGTCGAGCAGCCAGATCGATCTGTCGTGGACGGATAACTGGGATGCGGAAACCGGGTTCGAGGTGGAACGCTGCGGGCCCGTTAGTCCGGGAGGCGGATGTTCGGCATTCAGCCAGCTCGCCACGGTGAGAGCTGACGTGACGGCCTACGGCGACAACGGAGTATCGTCAGGCAATGAGTACTGCTACCAGGTTCGAGCCTACAAGAAGAAAGGCAAACGGTACGAGTACACCGTGCGCCGAGCCAGTGCCCGAGCAACCTCCGACGCCACCCGTCGCACCGTCAGGCCTGACAGCCACGATGGTCTCTTCCGCCGCGATAGACCTAGCTTGGCTGGACGAGTCCGACAACGAGGATGGGTTCAGGGTCGAGCGCTGCGAAGGCGCTGGTTGCGGGAGCTTTGTGGAGATCGGACAGGTCGGGGCTGAGGTGACGAGCTATAGTGACGATGGTCTGGCTGCGAGCACGACGTACACATATCGCGTCTT
>JBDHAS010000084.1:0-14682 GCA_039588015.1 Gemmatimonadota bacterium
GTTAGACGGCCTTGCGTCGAATGAAGGTTGACCAACTTCATCTTGAGACACCCCTGATTGAGTCGCTCGCTCTGGGCCGGCGCCTTTCGCAGCGGGTGTGGCTCAAGATGGAGGCCCTCCAACCGTGTGGATCGTTCAAAGCTCGCGGAATGGGATTCGCCTGCCAACGCTACCTTGCGCATGGCCGTGAGCGGCTCGTTACCTCCTCCGGAGGTAACGCAGGGCTGGCGGTTGCGTACGCGGGCCGTCAGCTCGGTGTTCCTGTGACCGTCGTCGTTCCGGACAGTACTTCTGACCGCGCGCGACAACTGCTTCGAGACGAAGCCGCGGAGGTCGTGGTCTTCGGGCAGTCATGGCAGGAAGCTCATGAGCACGCGCAAACGCTGCTAGAAGCAGATTCCGCTTATCTTCACCCGTTCGATGACCCGGTAATCTGGGAAGGCCATGCCTCCCTTATCAGCGAGGTCCTCGCCTCCGGCCTCGAGCCGGAGGCGATCGTACTCTCTGTAGGAGGAGGTGGCCTGCTCTGCGGTGTGGCGATGGGCTTGCAGAAGGCGGGGTGGTCGAATGCCACCCTCGTCACCGCCGAAACGGCGGGCGCAGATTCCTTCTATCAAACCGTACAGGCAGGGGAATTGGTCGAGCTAGAGAGAATCTCGAGTGTGGCCACGAGCCTCGGCGCGAAGAAGGTCGCCAGGCAGGCGCTCGAGGTCAGCCGCCGATTGAAGGTCGTGCCTCATTCGCCGACGATCACCGCGTCGTCGTCGAACCCGCCTGCGGAGCCGCCCTTGCACTCGCGTACAAGGGCATCCAGGTGTTGCAAGAAGCTCAGAATATCCTTCTGATCGTGTGCGGCGGTTCAGGTGTGAGCTACGACGAGCTACGCGAACTCAGGAAGGCCGTCTAACCAGCGTTTGCAGCTGGCGCTACCACCTATCGGCGACCGGCCCTTGGTCGTGCTGCGGTGAGAGTTCTTAAAGGATGGATGGAAACAATTTTGCTGGCTTTGTTCGTATGACCCCCGCGGTCACTGCTGCGCAGGTGAAACGCATAACCGGTAGACGTCTTGGGAAGCGTGAACGAGAGTGAGCTTAAGACGTGGCTTGAGCGGTACGGGCAAGCGTGGGAGAACCGTGACCCCGAAGCGGCTGCTGCCTTGTTTAGTGAAGATGCTAGGTACTATGAGACTCCTTTCCTGGCGCCGGCGCAAGGTCGGGACGGCGTTCGCCGGTACTGGGCAGGCGCTACTCGAAATCAATCTGAGATAACCTTCTCTTATGACATAGTGTCTGTATCTGGGGGCCAAGGCATCGCCAGATGGTGGGCTACGTTCAGGCGCGTCCAGTCCGACGTCACGGCTAGCTTGGACGGGGTCTTCCTCCTCGAGTTCAACAACGAGGGGCTCTGCTGCGAGCTCCGAGAATGGTGGCATAGGGCCGAGACCGAGCCCCAAGACGTCTAACTAGCGTTTGCAACTGGAGCTGCCGCCTATCGGCGTACGGCCTTTGGCCGCGCTGCGCGGTAGGCTCTTCGATGATGGATAGAGACGTGATCGCTTCCTTTGTTCGTAGGCCCCCCGCGTTCGGATGGGGCGCAGCTGAAACGCATAACCTTAGAGTGCGTTGCCCAACCAGCCGAGCGACCATGATTCGAGCGCCCCAGGTCGGCCTTGCATTGCTCGCGTCTGCCGTGTGCGGACTTGGTTGCCGAGGATCCGCCAGCGACATGGCCGCTGGGTGGAGGTGCGAAAACCTCGTGGTCTTCGATTCTGAGCGTGGCGGGTCGTCGCATGTCATGCTGTTTGATCTCGAGTCCCGGGGCAGTCGCAACGTCACGGTCGAGGTCCTTCCGGACGCTAAGAACTGGCTTCCCGATCTGGCACCAGGCGGGGAGCGCGTGGTGTTCGTTTCCGAGGATTCGCTGAGCGTGGGGCAGCTCTATGTCGTAAACACCGATGGTTCAGAGCTTCGCCAGCTCACCTTGGAGCCCGCGTTCTACGCGAACCCGGCCTGGTCACCCGATGGCCAGTGGATTGCCTTCGAGCGCGGTACCGAGGAGGGATGGGCTCTTTATACCATGCGCCCAGACGGGACAGACCTCACCCCTGTTGGACCTGAGGGCACGAACCTCTTTCACCCGTCATGGGCACCGGATGGCCGAAGGTTGGCCGTCGTGACAGGCTCCAAGGGCGAGTGGGTTGCGGGCCTGCTGTCCCTGGACTCTGATTCAGTGGAGCAGTTGACTCCCCCAGGTCTGAATGTGGGCAGCGTCAAATGGTCACCGGACGGAGCCACCATTGCGCTGGATGGCGCTGCCGGCACCAACATGGATCTCTACCTGCTGACGCTCGCGACCCGTGAGCTTACCCGGCTGACCCGCCACGGCGCGGTGGACGCGCGACCCGAGTGGTCTCCGGACGGGACCAAGCTCGTCTTCCACTCCACCCGCGATCAGGGTGGCTCGGTCGTAGGAGAGGAGCGCTGGGAGGAGTTCGAATTGTACGTGCTCGATCTGGCTACCGGCCGTGTCGACAGGATCATCGATAACGACTACTTCGACGCGCATCCGGATTGGTGCTGGCCCATTTCCGCGAGCGCAGGCTAACAAGCGCTTGCTGCTGGCGCGGCGCCGCGTTACGGGCGCGTTTCGCGCGGGGTATTGATCAAGCCGCGCAGCAGAAGTGCTAGCCGCTAGGCTGCGAGGGACGTTCGAGATCGGACGGCGACTGGTTGTCCAGATACTACGGATAGAGCGTGACTGAGCCGTTAGTAACCCCGAAGCACTTGAGGGACTACTCGCTTCCCGAGCATCTGGGCGATTGCGACTGTGCTCTTGTTGGATGTCTGACCTTCACTAGACAAATCCAGGACAACCTCCAGCAGATAGGAACAACTATCGTATCGCACCATGATGACCGACGACAATTCTACGGCGAACGTGATGGCAGGAGTTTCGTGGCTCTCGACAGGGTTTTTGGTGGTGTTGTCATTGCAACCGTCATCGAAGAGCTGGTTCAGTTGCACGGGATCAAGAAGATCGTTGGCATTGGCTGCTCGGGTACGCTCACTGAGGATCTGAATATTGGAGATTATGTGATCGCAGCGTCGGCTATCAACACAGGTGGGGTTTCAAGAGAATACTGTCCTGATGACCGATTGTTCTATTGTCATGAAGGGATGTTGAACGATTATCGGGCCATTGGCGACGAACGCAGAATACCCGTCAATTGTGCTTGTGCATGGACTACGGAAGCCTACTACCGCGAGTACCCAGCAAACATCTCACGGTGGATTGCGAATGGAGGAGAGATCGTAAACATGGAGACATCTTTCCTCTATTCTGTTTGCAGGAAGTTGGATGTTCCTGCTATGTACGCATGTGTAATCTCCGACATCGTTTACGGCGACAAGTGGGAGCGCAACTTCGCCGCTGTATATAACAAGATTGATATTCTGTTTGAGCTGCTCACGAAGGTTCTCGTTGGTGACGGTCACGAACATCGCCGCACCTGATTCGTGATTCCGTTAGGCCGGTCACCGTGACGCGCAATTGGGAACATGAGTTGGCGAAGATCGTCCGCGACACTTCGTGGTTGTATCGAGCCTTGGTCGCCGTGCGCTCGCTTGACATCCAGGATTGGTGCATAGGGGCTGGCGCTGTCCGCAACGCCGTCTGGGACGCCTTGCACGGTTATCGCGTACCCACTCCCCTCGCCGACATTGACGTGGCCTACTTCGATGCGAGTGACATCTCTCAGGAACACGATGACGCGCTCCAATGTCGGCTACTGTCGTGCGAGCCCGATCTCCCGTGGGAAGTGACTAATCAGGCCGGCGTGCATCTTTGGTTCGAGCGCATGTTTGGCTACGCCGTTGAGCCCCTAGTCTCGCTGTACGACGCCGTTGCGTCCTGGCCGGAGACTGCCACCTCAGTTGCCGTGACGCTCGGAGCGGATGGTAGCCTCGACGTGATTGCGCCGCTTGGCCTAGAAGACCTCTTTGGAATGGTGATTCGCCGAAATCCGCGACGTGTTAGCATCGACGTCTACAGGGAGCGGATCGCGGAAAAACATTATGCGGAACGCTGGCCGAAGGTGCGCGTCGTACCGCCATGATCGGTCGCAGCCGAACAAGCGATTGCTGCTGACGAGCCCACCACGGTGTCGCGCGCTTCACGCGCACTACGTACTATCCCCGCAGCGGAATCGCAAACCGTTAGGCTGACCTCGAAAGCAGGAAAGGTGTACGGATGACCTTGAGGGAATGGGGTTGGGATGATCACTGGGCACAACTAGCTGCACAGCTAGGTGCCGATTGCTCAACGGTTGCCCGTGTCGTGGGCCAAGACAGAGCGAGTTGGTCAGTGCGGACACATGCTGGCTCAGAGGCTGCGCGAATTCCGTCGGCTTCAGGCCATGACTACAAACCGGTGGTCGGGGATTGGGTCCTCGCCGAGCCGGGTCCTACGCCAACCGATCCACGGTCAATTGTGGCTGTGTTTCCACGCCGGTCTTTGATATCAAGAGGCGTTGCTGGCACAGGTAAGTCAGAGCAGGTATTGGCAGCAAACGTGGATAAGGTCTGGGTTGTACATGGCCTGGACTTGGACTTCAACCCACGGCGTCTTGAGCGCTATGTGGCTGTGGTGTGGGAAAGCGGTTGCTCGCCCGAGATCATTCTCACCAAGGCGGATTTGGCGGACGACCTGGAAGCCTGGGTGTCGCAGGTTGAGACCGCTGCAGTCGGTGTGCCTATCAGGGTCGTGAGCGCCAGGGATAGTGAGAGCGTCCAAATCCTGCGAGACACTCTGAACCCGGGTTCCACTGTCTCCCTTCTCGGACCATCGGGAGTCGGAAAGTCGACATTGGTCAATCTGCTCTCCGAAGCAACCGTTGCCGCGACGGGTGAAGTACGTAGCGGCGATCAGAAGGGACGCCACGTAACGACCCGGCGGGACCTATATAAGATTCCGGGTGGGGCACTCCTCCTTGACGCGCCCGGAATCAGAGAGTTGCGCGTCTGGGCTTTGGGGGAGGGGTTGGACCACGCTTTCCCAGACATCGAGCAACTTTCCCATGGTTGTCGGTTCCGCGATTGCCGACACGAGGGAGAGCCGAACTGCGCAGTCCTGCGTGCGATAGAAGGTGGAGACTTGGACCTGGAGCGGTTGGACAGTTTCAAGAAACTCCGATCTGAAGCTGCATACGAGATGCGGAAGACCGATCCCCGCGCTCGTGCAGCGGCCGTATCTGAGTGGAAGACCGCGATGAAGACGATGAAATATCACCCAAAACATCGGGACCGTTCGTGAGGTCAGCCTAATATGCGCATGAAGCTGCCATGCGCGGGGGCACCAGTTCATTTGCGCGTATGGAGAGGCGGACCGAAGGTTTGTTGCAGCTGGTGAGTGGGCGCATGCAGCTTGTGCGCAGAGTCGTTATGCGGACCGGAGGCGTCTGATGGATGTGCTTCAAGACTTCCTGAACTGGGCGTGGGCCCGCCACCACAACCCGCTCAGCTGGTACATCCGACCACTCTTTATCCTGCCCTTCTGCTACTTCGCGTACAAAAAGAGTAAATGGGGCGTTGCGCTGACGATTGTGGCCGTGCTTTCGAGCATGTTCTGGTTTCCAGCACCAGAGACGACGGGTCCGCGTGCGGCAGCGTTCTTGGCTATGGAGCAGCAATACATCACGGGGTCCTGGACCTTCAGCAAGTTGGTGATGACGGCGCTCGTCCCCGTCTGGTTCATTGCGTTGGCCTGGGCGTTCTGGCGGCGCTCATGGTTGGCCGGCTTTCTGGTGATCAACGTGGGCGCGTTGCTCAAGGTCATCTGGAGTTTCTATTTCGGCGGAACCAGCGCCTGGAGCATCATTCCAGCCGTCAGTCTGGGAGCCCTGGTGATCAATGGCGTAATGCTGTATGCGTATCGGCGGACTCGCCGGCGACGCGGGGATTCGCTATTTTCGGCCGCCTAACCAGCGTTTGCAGCTGCACTGCCGCCTATCGGCGTACGGCCTTTGGCCGTGCTGCGCTGAGCTGAGTGCTCATCGATGATGAACAGCAAAGCGATTTCTGCCTTTCTTCGTATGACCCCCGTGCACCGGTGGGGCGTACTGAAACGCATAACCGTTAGGTAGCGCCTCGCTGCTTGTGCCCCGTAAGAGTGACCGGAGGGAAACCGTGTCAGGCGAACACGCTAGAAAAGAAAGAGGTCAGAGTATGAAGCAGACCGTCGTCGCTTTGATCGTCGGCATTTTGTTGGGAGCGGCTGGTTCCTCGTTCTTCTCCGGAGGGTCGGAGGCTGAGACCGAACCGCAGGCTGAGCGCGCTGCGGTCGCCACCCTACCTGCGCTTCCGGAACCCTACTACAAGGTGCTATTCGAGAATGACGCGGTGCGCATCGTGGACCATGTGCTCGAGCCCGGCGAGAGCGAGCCAGAGCACACCCATGCGCCTATGGTGGCCTACTTCGTTGAGGGTGCCACTGTGATGATAACGGAGGCCAACGACTCCACGTGGGAGGCAACGATCCCAACCGGTGCTTTCCTGGCGGACCGCCTGTATTGGTGGACCCACTCCCTAGAGAACACCGGCGATACCGCGCTCCACTCGATCTTGGTCGAGTTCAAAGACGACCCAACCGCCAGGTGAGGGCTTCCGCCATCGCCCGCCCGCCCGCGCGTGAGGGTCGCTGCCGCGCCGGTGAAACGCATATCCGTTGGCCAGCGCGGGGCATGCTGTGCCGTGATCTAACTCCGCCCGTAAGGGTGCCAAGACGAGGGGCCAGCTATGACGCTAGAAGAGCAGTTGAATCAATTTCAGCGCAGCGTTGAAGAATTCGCGGGTTCTGTCGTTTCGCTCGATGAGGCTCTCTTTCTCAGGAAGGTCACCAACTGGACTGCGAGAGACATGGTGGCTCACTTGATTGGGTGGAACCGATACATAGTCAGGGGCGCCATACAAATCCTGCGCGGCGAGCTGCCGTTTTACGACGAGGACCCTGGGCCTGACTACTCGAAAGTGAACGCTGCGCTGGTTCGGGAGTACGCCGATACGGATCGATCAGCGCTGCTAGAAGGTCTAGTCGCATCGACAGAGGAATTAACAGCCTTCCTGCGAACAGTTGACACCGACGCATGGGATCGCGACTTCGGGGTTCGACACAAGGGGGAGACGCTGACGGTAAAGAGTACTGTGGACGATTTGATAGGTGACTATCATCACCACCGAGAGCAGCTGGAGGAATTTCGAACGAGCGTTGCCTAACCAGCGTTTGCACCTGACACGAGCACCCTTTGCGGTGTCCGCGATAACGTTAGGTGGCCACTCCGTAACAAGGAATCGGAGCCACGACGTGTTTGACGAACTGGAGGCTATCAATGCCCGCCCCAGACCATTCGAATTCTACACCGCTCACGAGCTATGGGCGAATGAACATACGTCAGAACGTATGCTCGTGTTCCATCTAGACGAGAACATCGATGTATCCTCGCGCCGACTGGACTTTATCAACCGCTCCGTTGAATGGATCGCCGCCCACTTCAGCATCGGCGCGGAGACAAGAATTGCTGATTTCGGCTGCGGCCCAGGATTGTACGCAGAGAGGTTAGCTCAGCGGCACGCCACGGTGACTGGCGTAGACCTATCGAAGCGTTCAATAGAGTACGCCCAGGAAGTTGCTGCCAGGCAAGGCCTGAACATCCACTATGTGAATCAGGATTACCTAGAGTTTGAAGCAACTGACTCGTTCGACGTCATCCTGATGATCATGTGTGACTTCTGTGCCCTCAGTCCAACCCAGCGCAAAGCGATGCTCGGGAAGTTTCTCGGCATGCTCAAACCTGGCGGTGCGGTTCTCCTTGATGTGTATTCACTGACAGCCTTTGACCAGCGCGAAGAGACTGCGAAGTACGAGGTTAATCTGCTGGATGGTTTCTGGTCGCCTGACAAGTACTACGGTTTCTTGAACACGTTCAAGTATAAAGAAGAAAGCGTGGTGCTTGACAAGTACACACTGGTCGAAGGGTCAGGTACACGCACGGTTTACAACTGGCTGCAATACTTCAGCCCCGACGTGCTGGAGAGAGAGATTGTTGACGCGGGATTAGCAATTGAGGCGTTTTACGCTGACGTGGCGGGCTCGCCATTCGACGCGGACGGAACCGAATTCGCCGTGGTAGCCAGGAAGGTGGCCGCCTAACAAGCCCATGCAGCAGACGGCGCTCTCGTTTTCGAAAATGAAGGCAATTGTATTGGGCAGCTGGCAAGAATCATAGACGATCTACACCCGATAGCTGGCGAGTGATCACGCCGCAGCTGATGGGCAGAGCCGTTAGAACGCATTTAGCCTTACTGGTAGGACCGCGAACTAGGTGACAGTCGGGCCGCCTGAACCTGCCCGGTGGAAAGAACGGGAGGGTAACACATGAACTGGGACGCCATTGGTGCGATGGCTGAGCTCGTTGGCGCGATAGCGGTAGTGGCCACCCTGCTGTACTTGGCGGTCCAGGTGCGGCAGAGTGCCGCAGTGAGTAGGGCCTCAGCGTTCCAGGCCATCTTTGATGGGCTTACTGCTCACAACAACTACATGCTCGGCCCCGACAACGTAGATCTGGTGATTCGGTGTCTGCGGGCATATCCGGAGGTCCCCGTCGAGGATCAGATGCGCTTCGACAACCTCATGACCAACCTTGTGAACTACTTCGAGGCGTCGTACGAAGCTGCCAACGCTCAGACTCTTGGTGACGAGACCCTAGAGAATTGGGCTTGGTGGTTTGAGAAAAAGATCTTCGGCTATAAGGGTGCCGTGGAATGGTGGACCAAGGCCAATCTCGTGTACCCACCTTACATCCGTTCTTGGGTGGACCGCAGGATTCGAAACGCTGATCCGTTGGCAGACTATTGGGGACTTCTGGAGTCGTCCACGCACTAAGCGCGCGCCGGCCAAAGACTCGTGGTCGGAACACAAGCATTCCGCCGCATGCGTTCTAACAAGCGTTTGCAACTGGCGCCGCCGCCTATCGGCGTACGGCCTTTGGCCGTTGCTGCGCTGACCGCTTCAAGGAAATGGAGGACTCGCGCTTACTTCCTTTGTTCTGTTGACCCCGGTGCTCCTGCGGGGCGCAACTGAAACGCATGACGTTAGGTAGCATTCTCAGGGCTCAGCAGGAGCCTCAAGTTCAATATTCTCGGGAGCAGGATGAGTAGGGAAGTCCGATTCTCAGTCAGCCCGGCTGGCGCAGATCGCGTCTGCCACGTGACGGAGGACGACGTTCGTGTCGTGCTCTCCCGCCTTCCTCATGACGCTTGGCATCGGTTGCGCGCGGTTCATTTCAACGACCGGAGCCGCGGTGCCCGCACGCTCGGATATGTAAACCGGGGTAGGCGGGAGATTGCGATGTGCGCCTTGCCTCCCCGCATGAGCTTGGCTCGGTTTCTGGTGAAGGGCCAGTCCCCACGGTATTGGGGTGCCAGGCGCGGGACCCAATGGCCTTCTATAGCAATCCGGCGCTATCTCCTCTACGAAGTCTTCCTCCACGAGCTTGGCCACCTTCAGGTGATCGATCCAGATGCCAAGACTGAACGCCGGCAGTCGCCATGGAAACTAAGGCCGAGGAGTTTGCGGCTTTCTGGCGGCGTCGCCTCTGGGTAGAGCCCATTAGATTATGCCCAGAGTCGTTATGTAGCTATGAGCAAGATCAGCCGACGCGCTTTCGCATCAGGGTTGGCGCACCACCGCCTTCCCCTATACTCCTACGTCGGCCCTATCCAACGGAGTAGCCCAATAATGTACGGACTGATCGGGAAGATAAATGCCGCACCAGGCAAGCGGGACGAGTTGATCGCGATCCTACTTGAAGGTGTGGCCGGTATGCCAGGCTGTTTGAGCTATGTCGTCGCGAAAGATTCGACCGACGAAGACGCAATCTGGGTGACAGAGGTTTGGGACACGAAGGCGAGCCATGAAGCTTCGCTTTCTCTCCCGTCCGTGCAAGAGGCCATTGCTCAGGGACGGCCACTAATCACAGGCTTCGGTGAGCGGTGTGAGACGGTACCCATCGGAGGGCACAGATTGGTGGCGGAGGAAGATCGATGAGCTGCATAACAAGCGTTTGCAGCTGGCGCTGCCGCCAATCGGTGTACGGCCTTGGGCCGTGCTGCGCTGAGTAGTCCTCGACTATGGAAGGTACATGCCTGTCGCCCTTGTTCTGTTGGCCCCGTGCTGCAGCGGGGCGGAGCTGAAGCGCATAACCGTTAAGCGGCAGCCGACGAAGCCGGATCGGTTCTGAGAACCACCAAGGAATCGGCCGTGCGAAAGCAGTACTACTTTAAGCCATCTAGTCGCGGCCTCATGGCATGGGACGTGGACCGTTTGGTCCAACTCTCGAGCCACCTGCCGCGGAAGCGCATCCCACTGAGTCAAATTCGGGAACTCGACGAGGATTGGTTCGGCGATGACGAACGGCCGACGTGGCGTGCGATGGTCGAGCACATGAGATTGATCGAGGAGGCAGATCTATCGTTCCCGATAATCCTCTCGGCAAGCGGGGCCGTCATGGATGGCATGCATCGCGTCGCCAGGGCTGCGCTGCACGGCCGAGACGGAATCGAGGCGGTGCAGTTCGATGACGACCCGGCGCCAGATCACGTTGGTCTTGGACCAAACGAATTGCCTTACTAGTGCTGCCGCCTAACCATCGTTTGCAGCTGGCGCTGCCGCCTGTCGGCGCACGGTGTTTGGCCGATGCTGCCCGGCGTGATCGGACTGGATGGAAGCGCCGTGCCTTTCGCTTTTGTACGTATGCCCCTCGCGCTCGGTGGAGCGCAGCTGAAACGCATGACCGTTAGACTGCACGCAGCATAGAGATAGGAAGCAGAACTTTGCGGCCAACAATTGTTACGTGGATACTAATTGTATTTGGTGCGATTACCCTGGCACCACTCGTATTGGCCCAAGTAGTCATGCTAGTGAAGCCATATAGTCAAAAGGCAAAAGACATCCTTGTCGCCAAAGGTGAAGACTGGCGAGACAAGACACACTTTCGATCCGCTCTGGGATTAGCTTGGGCGGATTGGTTGCTTGTTGTCCCACTGGTTATTTCGGGAAGCTTTGGTGTGATTCTTGGGCAGCCTTGGGGTTATGTCCTTTGGGGTGCAGCTGGATCTATTTCGCTCTATATCAATATCGTATTGTGGTTCATGGAGAAGGAATACGTCTATCCTTCTCGTGGAGCGCTTGCTTATTACACCTATTATTGGGGGTTCTTTGTATATTGGGGGGCTCTTGCCTTAGCATACTCAGCTATGCGTCTTAGCGGTATAGAACTCTAAACGCACAACCATCAAGCGTCACCCGTACCGGAAGGTCTGACATGGCGACGGCCGACCAAAGTGGAGTGCTAGCGGCGTGGGAAACTAGCAGTCGCGTCACGGCATTCCTGATAGAGAGCCTTCCAGACGAGGCGTGGTGCGCGACGATTCCGGGGGCGCCGAGGCGTACGGTGCGGATGATTGGGGGGCACGTCCACAACTGCCGCTGCATGTGGGTCAAGATGCTCGGCAAGAAGCACGGTCTTACAGTACCGCGGAGCGTGGACCGGCACCGGGTGTCGCGACGCCAGCTGCTAGCGGCACTTGCTCAGAGTTCTCGCGCCATCGGTAGGGTGTTGCAAGTCGGCCTCACGAACGGTGGTCACCTCGCTGGATTCTCGCCGCCGGAGGTCACACACTTTCTGGCTTACCATGTTGCACACGAAGGCCACCACCGCGGGCAAATCGTGATGGTGGCACGTCAACTCGGCTACCGACTGCCGGCGGAGGTCACGAACGGCTTGTGGCAATGGTCGAAGCGCGCGCGAGAAGCTAGGGCTGACGCCTAACGATCGTTTGCAGCTGGCGCTGAATGCTTCGCATAGACGGCCTTTGTTCGGTGGTGATTGTGGATTCCGAGGTCGTGGCGGCCACGAGGTGGTCGCCTTTGTTCACAGCTGCGCCACTCGGTCCTCACGGCGAAGCTGAAACGCCAACCGTTGGACGGCGCCAGACGATGGCAAAAGATCCCAAGGGCCTCGTGCGAGCCGGGTATGACTCGTGCGGCCTGCGGTATAACATGTCGCGCGACGCTGAGCCGTGTCCCGAGCTTGACAGCCTCATCGACGCACTCCCGCCCAACGCCAAGGTGCTCGACATCGGGTGTGGTGGCCGTCCGGTCTCGGCAGCTCTCTCTCACCGGGCAACGATCACCGGAGTAGATATTTCTCCCGTGCAGATCGCAGAGGCTGGAAAGGTTCTCCCTGACGCCCGCCTCATCGCGGGCGACATAATCGCTCAGCAATTCGACGATGCCTCGTTCGATGCGATCGTTTCCTTCTATACTCTCATCCACTTACCACGCGACGAACACGAGCATCTGCTAGGGCGCATTGCACGGTGGCTCAGGCCGGCGGGGTATCTCCTCATCACGGTCGGCCGCACAGACACGCCCGCCTTCACGGAACCGGACTTCTTCGGCGTCACCATGTTCTGGAGCCATTTTGAAGCGGAATGGTATGTAGCCGCGCTCGAGCGCCTCGGGTTCCAGCTTCTGTCGCGCGGAGTGGTTGGGCTCCCGTTCGAGCACCATCCGGTTCTCTTAGCTCGAGCGCCAGGATTAGACGCAAGCGCCGTCTAGCAAGCGTTTGCAGCGGGCGCTGCCGCCTGTCGGCGTACGGCCTTTGGCCGTGCTGCGCAGCCCTTTCCTTCGTTGGGGATAGGAAAGTGCTTGGTGCCTTTGTTTCCTCTACCGCCCGCGTTCCTGCGGGGCGCAGCGAAAACCATTAGCGTTATGCCGCTATCTTGATGACAGAGCGAAAACAAGAGGATTGAAGCGATGAAGACGGGCAATACCGCGTACAAAGCCGCCGTCGGCCTTGCGCTCGCGACACCATTCCTCCTCGTCTGGATTATCGGTGCCGTTGGCGTCCTCGGGCGTGCGGGCGATCGCGCCGACCTGATGTATATCGGGGTGTTCGCCGTCGGAATCATCGGCGCCATCATCGCCCGCTTTCAACCACATGGAATGGCACGCGCGTTGTTCGCGACGGCGCTCGCTCAGGCGCTGGTCGCCGTGATCGCGCTGATCGCAGGGATGCACCAGGCTCCGTATAGCTCCGTGGGCGAGATCTTGAGTTTGAATGGGTTCTTCGTCGCGCTGTTTCTCGGATCGGCCTGGCTGTTTCGGAAGTCTGCGCGGGAGCGAGCTCCCGCGGGCGCAGGGCTGGAGGGTTGACCGACGCTCCGGCGATCGAATCAGAGCCCGCGGACATAGGCCGGTTCCTCTGGGCAACTTGCGTTCGCAGCTTTTGCGCAGGGTCGTTAGGTGGACCAATCTCCGGGCGTGGTGAGCGTCATGGGCACAAGACCAAGGCATAGATTTCCGAGCATCGTGCTCCCAACACTTTGGGTAGGTCTACTCTGCCTGGCCTGCGGCGCGCCTCCACCCGCTCCAGTGCTCGAGCTTCCCTCCCGCCCGAGCGATGCCCAAGGTGGGTCTCAGGTTGCCCGCGAGATCCGCGCCCTCGACGTCGATGCACGAGAAGAGCGCATCTACGCGGAGGTCTCCAAGGGCAACGTGCCGTCTTGGTTGCGGCGAATGGAGCCAGTTGAAATCACAGGTGTGGTCGGAGGCCGAGAACACAGAGTGACCTTCTGGGTCACGCCCGATTACCTGGCCATAGGATCAGACGAAGATTTCTTGCTCATCCCGCTGTCTGGCCAGACCGGACAACGGATTGCTGACCTCGTTGGCTGCTCCCTCCCGACACGCCGAATGGTCGATGCTATCTGGGCATCGGCACAGGTCCGGCTCATTCCAATACGTATCCAGCCCGACGACTCTATGAGAACAGTGCGGTACTTCGAACGCCACAACGATTTGTTACGTGGGCAACGGCACGTGTATGACGTGCGGCCAGGTGCCTTTGTTGCCGGACATAAGGTAGACGTCGTCATTTCGCCGATATTAGCCGAGAAACCGGGCAACGTTGCCTTGTACGGGTGGCACGCCCTCGACGGTCGTCCGGTGCAGCCGCTCTACACTCATCGCGAAGACGGTCAAGTTGTCTTCAGCCACGGCATCCGCTTGGTGGATCGCAGTATTCTCGTTAACGGAGTCGGGATGGAGCTTGCTCAGGTGCTGAGTGACCCGGAACTCGCTGGACTTCTCAGCGACGAAGGGGTGATCGCACGAGCGAGCTATCCGGTCCAACGCCCCTAGAAGTGAACGAATCTACCTCGTCCACCTGACAAGCGTTTGCACCTGACGTGGGCGTCGTTCGAGGTGTTTGCCTTAGGTTGTGTTCCAATCGTTCGCAGTGGAAGGGCCGGGCCGTTGGTGGGGCGCGGTCGTTTCTGCGCAGCTGAAACGCATAGCCGCTAATCGGTCGCGAAGGACGGGGTCTTCGATGAGCCTGGGCCAGGCTGATACAGTGATGAGCCAAGGAGTCGACAGAGCACTCTTCCTGTGGCTCCTCCTGACCAGCCTCTTCGGAGTCCTGGCCGGAATGCCTTGGACCGTGGCCGTCCTCGGAGACTCTGCGACCGTCTTGCGGTCGGCCTTCAAGCGTTCGGGTGTTGCGGTACCATCGCTCTGGATTGGGAACCTGATGTCGGCGCTCGTATTCGCCGGCGCGCATCTCCCTCA
>JBDHAS010000085.1:0-26003 GCA_039588015.1 Gemmatimonadota bacterium
CGTGCATGATACTCGACGCTGGAAGTGTCTTCAAGCGGCGTGCAAAGCGTAGGGAAACTCGGCCCATCGCTCGGGACCTCCAAGGCGGGACGGAGTCGCAGACATGACGGACGGCAGCCATGATTCGGAAGACGCCGTACCGCACACGCGGATCTAGACAACAATGTAATGACCTGAAGACTGAACATTCTGGTTCCGGGTTCATACCCGGGATAGGCGCCGAGCGCCGAGCCGTGCCAGGGTAACCGACGGTGGCGCAAAAAGGTTTCTCGTTGCTGTCGCTGCTGCGGAAATACGAGTAGCCGCTCGTTGCAGCCTGCCGACCGAGGGCGCATCTTGGAACGCAATCCTCAACCGTCACCCTCTGGCCTCAAGCGGCAGTATGAACCGTCTTCCGAGGCTAATCGTCGCGATCCACCGACGCAGCCTCTGGCTGGACCCGACAAGACTCGGACAGAGAGGAAAGCCCGACCCATGAACTTTGGCCCGCGCACCTGGTGCGTTCCCGTTTTCGTCCTCTTCACTACTCTGGTCTCATCCAGCGTAGGCTGCACCCAGGAAGCAGAGGTTCCGAGAGACCAAAGGCTACCCGCCATCGCTGACTCTACGTTCAGCTACGCAAGGCCGGAGGAAGTCGGCATCTCGAGCGCCACACTCGAAGGTCTGGTACGGCTAGTGGGTGGCTGGGTTTCTGACGGCCAGATTATCGGCGCAGAATTCATGCTCGTGAAAGATCGCAAGATCGTCCTGCACGAGGCCATCGGCTGGAACGACATGGAGCGCGGGTTCCCGATGCGGCGGAATTCGATCTTTCGGATGCGCTCGATGACCAAACCGTTCACAGGAACGTCCGTATTGATCCTCCAGGAAGAGGGAAAGCTGAACCTCGATGACCGGGTCTCTAGCTATCTGCCATCCTTCGACAACGATCTCTCCCGCGAGATCACGCTGCGCCAGTTGCTCACCCACACGGGCGGCTACGTCCAGGGTGGGTTTCCTGCGCCTTTCTACAGCTACGGAAGCCTGCGGGAGGTCGTGGACGCAGTTGGTGCGGCCGGGCCGCAGCACCCGCCGGGCGGCGATTACCGCTACAGCGATGTCGGTTCCGCGACCTTGGGAGCGGTGGTCGAGCAGGTTTCGGGCATGCCCGTCGAGCGCTTTATAGAGTCCCGCATCCTGGAGCCCCTCGGCATGGTAGACACTCACACCCGGTTCTCGATCGATGCGCCGTGGGCCGACCGGATGAATAGCACCTATCGCCGCTCTGACGGTTCCGATTGGACGAAGTACTGGGACAACACGAGAGAGCAGCGCTTCCCGTTCTTCCGGGCCAGCGGCGGCCTGTACTGCACCACCATGGACTACGCCAGGTTTCTGGCGGCGTTCATGGACGGCGGCATGGCAGGCGGGACGCGGATCCTCTCGGAGGCATCCGTGGGGGAAGCCCTTTCACCCGGTCCGTATAATCCCGAGTACGGGCTACACTGGATGCTCCCCAGGATATCCGATCTCGAGGATGTGAAGGTCTTCGGGCACGGAGGGAGCGACGGCACCATCGCGTACGCCATACCCGAGCTGGATTTCATGGTCCTCTACTTCACTCAATCACGCGGCAACAGGACGCTTCGGGCTTTCGTGCGCGAGGCACTCACGGTGCTGAGTCGCTAGACGGCAGAGAGGGCTGGATCCGGTTCGCTACTCGGCCGCTTGCCATCATCCGGAGTCCTCGCGCCGGTGGCAGGCCTAATCCACTATGGGAAACTCCTCCATATGGGGTTTGATGGCCTTGCCCAGCCAAGCGATTGTCTGACCGAGGTTTTTCATGTTCGTTAAACCTTCGGCATCCTGACTGACCTCTCCCTTATCCCTACCGATGCCCAGGTTCCAATAGCTGGAGCCGGGCACGATCATCTGGGACATAAGGAACATGTGGTTGATAGAGTCGAACACATGGGTGGCGCCTGCACGCCGCACCGCCACCACAGCCGCACCAATCTTGCCGCCCAAGGCCCGGTCGTTGGCCAGCCCGACCATGCCGGAGCGGTCGATAAAGGCCTTCATTTCCGCCGAGACGTCAGTGAAATAGGTAGGCGATCCGTAGATCAGGGCATCGGCCTTGACGACCCTGGCCATGACATCGTTGAAGATGTCCTTCTTTTGGACGCATTCAAGATCCCTCTTCTCCCAACACTTATAGCACGCCTTGCACCCTTCGATCTTCCTGCCGCCCACCTGAACCAGTTCCGTCTCCCAGCCGGCTGCGGACAGGGGCGCCAGTGCTGCGTTGAGTAGTGTTTCCGTGTTCCCGCCTTTTCTCGGACTGCCATTGACTGCCAATGCGTACACGTTACCCCCTGTTCGGTGTTATCAACTGGTGGTTGAGTAACCTCTTTGCTCATATTTCGCTAGCTTCTCTGCACTGAATGTGGTGCGTGAAGACTAGGGTGCTCGGTAACGGAAGGACTGATGCAGAACGGGGAGCCCCCGAAGAAGGCAAGCGAGCCGGAGCGGCCGACGCGGCGTCTCAAGGACGTAGACGCGGTAGAGCGGACCCGTTTCTTGTGGGCGGCGGCGTGGCTGGCGCCGGTCAGCCTCATCTTCTTCTTCTTCATCACGCTGGCCGCGGATCAGCTCGGGGGCATGGGCCTGGGCAAGGCACTGGTGTTCGGACTCTTCCTCGGCCTGCTCGGTCCCTGGATAGCCTACGGCCTCTTTTACAAGTACGTGATAGGCGGAACCGGGTCGCTGCTGGGCAGGCTCTACCATTCCGGCGACTCGACGCCGCGTGCCCCTACCTCCTGGCGCGCCCAGGCGCTATCCGTACGGGGCCTACACAGCGAGGCGCTCCAGGCGTTTGAGGAAGAGGCCGCCGAATACCCCGATGACCCCGGGCCCTGCCTCAAGGCGGCGGCCCTCTGCCTGCAGGAACTGGACGACCCCGAGTCCGCCATTCGCTTCTTCCTCCGCGCCCGCGAGGCAGCCGGCACGACCGCCGAGACCGACGTCTACATCTCCGTCCGGCTAGCCGACATATACGAGGCGGTTGGCGCCCCCGACAAAGGGGCCCTGGAGCTGAAGCGCATCCTGCAACGCCACCCCGATTCCCAACACGCCCAGGGCGCCCGGACCCGGCTGGCTGCCTTCAGGCGGGGACGGATCGGAGAACCAAATTCGGGTGAGAGCGGTTAAGGAGTTGGATCACCTGTCACTCAAGCACTATGATGACGCCTGTGGCACGTCCCGTGCCCCCACCTTCTAGCGAGCAAGCCAAGCCCAGCCACGAAAAACAAGAGCCCGAACGCAATGGCCAGATACTCGAGGAGCGTCATTGTGCCATCCGGTTGGGGTTGCCACCGAAACGGCTTGCGTTAGACGGCGCGCTTGCTCGCAGGCAGTTAGACAGGCGAAGGCGCAGTCTAGTAGACCAACGCCACCGCTCTCATCACGCCCGCGTCGCCAGCCTTGCCCGTCAGCTTCAGCGGGAATCCGACAAAGACTACGTCCTCCTCACCCACAATCGCATTTAGATTCACCAACTGCTCGATCACTGGGATCTCCGTGATGGTTGGACTAAGGTCAACGATCTTCACGGGCGACCGGGATGTGTCTTGATCACACGACGTCAGTAAGAGGAATGCCATACAACACAGAGTTCTTTGCCACATGTCTCCGAACCTTTCACCACCGGGCCGCTCCGTCTGCTTCCGCTTGTTACGTGGCCGGCCACTGGAAACAGAGCTGGTACCCGTCGGGATCCGCGACCGTTAACTGCTTCATTCCGTAGGGCGCTACCGTTGGCGCCTCGACATCAAGTCCGTGTGCCAGAAGTTGTTCGTGGGCTCCATCAACGTCCGGACATCCGAAAAACAGGACCGTATCGGCGTGGGCTCGAACGCGCGCGGAGTCAGGATTCGCAGGCCGGTGAGGCGATTCGTAGGCCGTATTGAGCATCAAGTTCGTGTCGTTAAGACGAAGCCACACCCAATCCCACTCCTCTCCGGCTGGAGCGGAGTCGACGATCTCGAAACCGAGGACATCGCGGTAGAACGAGACGGAGGTAGACATGTCGAACACTTGAAGGAGCGGGCACAGGTCGTCTACCTGGATAGCCAACAGAATACCTCCTGATCCTGGTCCGGCCCGCCTAACTGGGATCGTGCTGTGGAGTGGGCGAGGTACCGGCCTTCAACCGCGCATGGCGAGCAAAATAAGAGAAAGAGGCGCCTCCCGGCCGCCCCTTCGGCCGATCAAGATACGTCAGATAATCTCGCCCCCAGCCAGCACCGGCCGATAGCAGCAACGATGCAGGAACCGATCCAAGATCACGGCCAGTCAAAGGCGCGCTCGCAGCTCTAACACCGGCCAGAGATGAAAGCCCTTTAGGCGCTGAGGCCTGAAATCGTTGCTCGTCGTCCGCTGCCGCAGCATCTTGCTTGGCATGTCTTCTGTTCTCGAGAAGCTTCGGGAGGCTCTAGCGCCTCAGTACGAAGTCGAGCGCGAACTGGCGAGCGGCGGCATGGGCTCGGTGTACGTGGGCCGCGACCGCGTGCTCGACCGGCCGGTCGCGATCAAGGTGCTTCACCCCGACATCGCCACCGACAGGACCCTCGAGCGTTTCCTCTCAGAATCTCGGACTTTGGCGCGGCTGAAGCATCCCAACATCGTGCCGGTCTACCAGGCGGGCGAGACCGAGGGGTTCTCCTACTACGTGATGGAGTGCCTGGAAGGCGAAACGCTGGCCGACAGGCTGGAACGCGGACCGCTCTCCGCTGCCGAGACAGCTAGCATCGCTGACGACATTCTGTCCGCACTGGAAGCGGCGCACGAGCAAGGGGTGGTCCATCGAGACGTCAAGCCCGCCAACATATTCCTCGTCGGCCCCAAAGCCGTGCTCACCGACTTCGGCATCGCCAAGCAGGTAGTGGAACCCGGCGACAAACTGACCGCCACCGGCTACGCCGTTGGCACACCGGCCTACATGGCACCGGAGCAGATCGAAGGCGGCGAGATCACGCCTGCAACGGACGTGTACGCGGCGGGCATGGTTCTGTACGAGGCGCTCACCGGGCGAAGATGGTCGAGGCACAAACCACCAGCGACTGCCGACATGTCGGGCTTGCTCGCAAGACTCGAAGGGCCCCTCCGCCGCGCCCTCGAGTGGTCGCCCGCGGACCGGTGGCCGGACGCTGCAGCGTTCCGCCAGGCACTCTCGCGGGCAAGGCGCGGAGGCCGTAGGCGATTCGCTTCAATCGCTACGGCTTCGATACTGACGGTGAGCGCCGTTGGCATCGCCGGGATGGCCATCTGGCAGCTACGTCCCGAACCGGCGCCCGCAACATCATCGACGCGGTTGGCCGTCCTCCCATTCTCCGTCCGTGCTGGCGGCGAGTTCGACTATCTGGGTGAAGGGATGGTTGACCTGCTGAGCACCAAACTGGACGGTACGGCAGACCTGAGGAGCGCGGATCCGAGGGCCGTCCTCAGTCTCGTCGAGCAGCAGAGCGACGACCTCCTCGATCCCGAGGAGGGCCAGCAAATCGCGCAGCGTCTCGGCGCGAGCCTCTACGTCCTTGGCAACATCGTCGAGGTCCAGGGAGTCGTGCAACTCGACGCCCGGTTGTATGACCGCGAGCGCGGTACCGAAGCGGTTGCACAAGCATCTGTGGAGGGTGAAGCGGCCAGGATCTTCGAGATGGTGGACGACCTGGCAGCACAGTTGCTAGTGGGCGAAAGCGCTGGCCCGGGAGCCGGTGTCACCCAGATCGCTGCAGTGACAACGAACTCTCTCGACGCTCTGAAGTCGTATTTGGAAGGTGAGCGGGAGTTTCGTGCCGGACAATTCGGCCCAGCTGCCGAAGCGTTCCGGCGTGCTACGGAAAGCGACACCGCTTTCGCGCTCGCCTGGTATCGGCTCAGCATAGCGGGCGAATGGCTGCTTCGCGGAGATCTTGTCGAGCAGGGGGCGGAGCAGGCCGTCCGCCACAGCAGCCGCTTGCCCGAACGCGTGCGCCGCTTGCTCGAAGCGACGCTGATGGCCCGCCGGGGTGACTTCTCGGGAGCGGACGCGATCTACCGCGACATTCTTGCCACCTACACGGATGATGTGGAGACGTGGTTCCAGCTCGGCGAGCTGTTGTTTCACTACGCGCCGTTCTTCGGGCGATCGAATTCGGAGTCGCGCGAGCCTTTCGAGCGTGTTCTGTCCTTCGAGCCCGAGGAAGCCCACGCGTTCATACATCTCTTGCGAGTAGAATCTCGCGTGCCGGATGCCGCGAAGCTCGACTCCTTGGCCAGCCGGTTCATCGACCTCGAACCTGAGTCGGACCGCGTCCTGGAAGCTCGCGCGCTGAGGGAATTCGCAATCGGTGACGAGCAGAGCCAGACTCGAGCCCTGGCCGAACTCAGGGCGGCCGATGACGGGGCGCTGCTGGTCGCGGCCTGGTCGATACCGGTCTTCACCGAGAACCTGGCGGGGGCGGAGAAGATAGCGGAAATCCTCACGCAGTCGGCGCGCGCTCCCGAAGTCCGAACGCTGGGCTACACGTACCTTTACTTCCTCAGATTCGCG
Organism: Gemmatimonadota bacterium; assembly: GCA_039588015.1. Taxonomy (GTDB): domain Bacteria; phylum Gemmatimonadota; class Gemmatimonadetes; order Palauibacterales; family KS3-K002; genus JASFMO01. The sequence goes on from JBDHAS010000085.1 coordinate 6,569, forward strand.
CAGGGCCGTTGGATCGATGCCAAGGCGGCGCTCGACGCCGGCGCGGATATCCTGCCGGCGCCCGCCATTGAGTATCGCGCGCTGCTCGCCGCGGTACCGTTCTTCTCTTCTACGCCAGAAGAACTGCGCGCCGCACGCGCTGAACTGGAAGACTGGAATGTCGCCGAGGCGCGCCCGAGCGGGAATCCCGTCGTCTTCGTTAGCGCGAACGACGGAGCGCACCCGCACATTCGTCTGTATTTGATGGCGCTGCTGAGTGCCCAGTTGGGTGAGGACAGCACCGCTCTACGATACGTACAAGAGCTGATCGATCTCGACGGGCCGGATCCAGTCGTCAGCCTCGCCCGCGATCTCGCCGAAGGCGTGCGCGCGCAGGTGTCTCTTGCCAACGGGAACTCGGCAGAAGCGCTCGCCGCGCTGGAGTCGGCTCGTCTCCAGTCGTGGTATCAAGCGATGGTTTCGTCCCCATTCTACTCGCAGGACCGGGAGCGTTACCTACGAGCCGAGCTGCTGGCCGCGAGCGATCGGGACGAGGAAGCGCTGATCTGGTACAACGGCTTCATCGGAGGTTCGGTGTACGCCCTCGCCTATCTCGCTCCGTCTCACCTCGAGCGCGCGCGGATCTACGAGCGGCGCGGCGAGCGGGAGCAGGCCGCATTCCACTACAGGCGCTTCATCGAACTGTGGAGCCAGTCCGACCCGGAGCTTCGACCCATCCTTCAGGAGGCGGAGCGGGCCCTCGCTCGCCTGGGGGGCGAACGTGGAGGGCCGTAGAAACGCACCACCGTCCAGCCTGGCCGCTACCGTAGGCAGCCCCATCGGCGTACTTTAGGGCTTCTATGAACGAGATTCCCGAGGCCCTCAGCGCGCTCCTGCCCAAGCGATACAAGCTCGAACGTATCATAGGGCGCGGCGGTATGGCGACGGTCTACCTGGCCGACGACGTACGCCACGACCGGCAGGTAGCGGTGAAGGTACTGCACCCGGATCTCACCGCGTCGATCGCCGGCGGCCGGTTTCTTAACGAAATCGGGTTGTCCGCCCAGCTTACCCACCCGAACGTTCTCATGCTCATCGACTCGGGCGACGCTGACGGCCTGCTCTTCTACGTGATGCCGTACGTGGACGACTCGCTCCGGGCACTGCTGGAACGGAAGGGCAGCCTGGCCCCGCGGCAGGCCCTGGAGCTGACGTTCGAAGTGGCGGATGCGCTGAGCTACTCTCACCGACGCGGGATCGTGCACCGGGACATCAAGCCGGAGAACATTCTGCTGTCTGAAGGGCATGCGGTTGTGGCCGATTTCGGTGTGGCCAAGGCGATTTCCACGGCCGGAGGAGACAGGATCACGCGGACCGGGTACCCCGTCGGAACTCTGGGCTACATGAGCCCGGAGCAGGCCGCGGGGCGCTCGGACCTCACCGAGGCGACCGATATCTACAGCCTGGCATGCGTCGTGTTCGAGATGCTGATTGGCGAGCCGCCGGGCATGTGGGTCACGGAAGAAACGGGCCGCATGGGGCGCTTCATCGACGCTCCGCCGAAGCAGCGTCTGAAGCTCGATGGCTTGCCCGGCTCGCTGGAGGCCACCCTTGTGCATGCGATGCGTCTGCGGCCCGACGAGCGCTACGTGACGGCGGGCGAGTTTGCCGAAGCGCTCGAAGCGTCGTTCGGCACTCCGAAAGTCTACGACGAGCAGGAGGCTCAACGCATAGTGCAGCGGGCCGCTGACCTGGAGGCGAAGCAGGACCGGCACCAGGATGCGGCGCTCTCGCTCGGCGGGGTCGAGCAGATGGCTGCCGAGATTGGGATCGCACCGGAGCTCGTGCGGGAGGCCGCTCGCCCGGACGTTGTAGCCGCACCGCCCCCTGCGGTGCCGATCCCCACGGATCCGTTGGGGGCCATAGAGAAGGGCGGCTTCTTTGGCTACACCGGCAAGGTAGAGCTGGAGCGCGCAATCGAAGTACAAGTGACCGGCGGTACCTACGGGATCCTGTTGGAGGAGATCCGTGACGAGGTCGGTCAGCCTGGGCAGATCAACGAGACGCTGAGCCAGTTCCTTTCCTGGGAATCAAAGAAAGGGTTCCTCAAGAAGACGCCTCGGATCAAGGTCCACGTCAGCCCGCTGCACGGGAAGACTCGAATCAAGATCACGAAGTTCCCCAGCTTCGATGGCACTGCCCTGACCACTACCGCGATCGTCGGAGGTGGCATCATAGGCATGTCCATGCTGGCTGCCGGCATCGACGGTAATGTCGCCGGGCTCGGGGTCCTGTTCAGCATCGCAACGGTGGGCGGGGCCTATGGCATTACTCGCGCATGGTTCCGTGCCCGGATACGCCGGCAGTCCAGGGCTTTGGCAAGGCTTCTCGATCGCCTCTCCGGTCTCGTGCGCGACTACGATGCGCCGGCATTGCCTGGTCGTTCCTGGCCGCGTGCCGACGAAGGAAGCGACGTCCGCTGAACCTGGCAGTCAATCGACGGAATCCCTGCAGAGATACCGGTCAGTAGCTCGCATCGTAAGCGAACGTGGTTGCTCGGACGATCGAAAAAAATAGGAGTACGCCGAAGAGCAGGGTGACCACGATCCTAGTGCGGCGGCCCGGCGCGAAGACTACGAGCAGCCCAAGTACTGTCTCGGCTAGCATTAAGTAGTGGAGCGTGCCCAAGAGGCTCGCGCCGAATAGCGTGACGTTACCGAGGGTTCCGAGGACGTTATATCCTGCCAGTGCGGCGACGCCCCACCTTCCGTCTTCATCGAAGTAAGTGCCGAGATCCGAGGGGTATCCGGAGCCGCTGGGAAGGACCAGACCGCCGGCCAGAAAGAGCAGAGCGGCTAGGGAAAGGAGCAGTCCGAAGGTGGCGACGGTCCACTGCGGCAGCGCGACCAACTTCCAGAGCGTCCACCAGAACTGGAATTGGAAGGCAAGCACATATGCGGCCCAGAGGAATGGGAGCCAGTCCATTCTGGCTTGCCTTCGCTGACGGAAGGCCGCGAGGAGTGACGTCAACAGCAGGGTGACCGCCAGACCCAGTACGAAAGATATGGCCACCGAGAGGAACTCGAATGCGGTCATGTTGTCACGCCTATTCGCTCAGAGGTGCCCTACCGGCCAGCAGTGGCTCGCTTGGCTCCCGCTGACTACGACTCAGCGCGCCCGTTTCTAGGCCGACACTCGCTCGAGGGCTCTACGGAGATCATCCGGGTTCATGACGGGCACGAACTCTACCGTCGCGTCGAGGTTCAGGAACAACTGCTCGGCGATCTGTGGAATTTGTGCCGGGTCGGTCATATCGAAGAACACCATTCCGGCTCGTTTTCCGTCCTCGGCTAGGAAATAGGCCGCCTCTGGCTCGAGTTCTGCCATCAGAGACTCGATTGTCTTCGCTATCGTGCCATCCTTGATAGCCTCGTTGCCCTTCTCTACTGGAACCGTCCATCGAAGCATCGTGCGCATTTCAGCCTCCTAGGGTGATAAAACGATCGAGTACTGCTCGACAGGTAGAATGCTCAAGCGGGTTCACTGCTGAAGACCTCCGGAGCTGGGGCCAGACTCCACAGCCAATCTCGCGAATTATCACTTTGGAGTGATAAACTAGGTAATATCCGGTCCGAGCTTGGCCGGTGTCAACCTTTTCTTGCTACGGTAGCGAGAGAAAGCTGGATGGGTCGTTGCCGCCCGCCTCCGGGCGGCGCATTATTGAAGTATGAATCGATCGCGTCTCGGTTAGCCCCAAGACATCACCCAGTCCTCGTTGCGAGGGGGCGCATATGTTCGAGCTCAAACCGCTCTCGAGAGAGGGTATCCCGGCCGCCTTCGAGAAGGCGGAGCGCTACAGAGTCCTCAACCAGCCGTGGCAGGCGGAGAGCATCTGCCGCGATATCCTCGCCGTCGAGCCCGACAGCCAGCGGGCGCTGGTCATCCTGCTGCTCGCGCTCACCGACCAGTTCGGGAAGGAGTTGGGTGCGGCCCCGGCCGCCGCGCGCGAGCTGATCCCGCGGCTCAAGGGCGACTACGCCAAGGCCTACTACTCGGGCATCATCGCGGAGCGTCGCGCCCGGGCATCGCTGACGCGGGGCGCACCGGGGTCGGGCGCTGCGGCCTACGAGCTGTTGCGAGAGGCGATGGAGTTCTACGAGCGGGCCGAGCCGCTCCGGCCGCCGGGCAGCGACGACGCGATCCTGCGCTGGAACACCTGCGCGCGGATGTTGACCGACAAGGCCCAGCACCTGGAGCCGCGCGAGGATGTAATGGAGCAACAGCTGGAGTAGCGCTCAGACGCCGAAGGCCAATAGGAGACCCGCTGCCAGGGTCAAGGCCGTTGCCAGGCCGTAAGTGAGGACGGCGATCAACTGGTTGAGATGGTAGAGTTGCAGCCCGTCGTACAGCGTGTAGCGGAAACGATGGGCCCAGTGATAAAACGTGAGGCCGGCCAGCCCGAATAGGAACAGCCGGGTTAGCGGATGATGCGCCAGGGCGGCCAGCGTCACATACGACGGCGGCGTCACCCAGCCCAGCGGGCCCGCGATCCACAATAAGAACACAATTACCGGCAGGAAAAGCGCCGCCAGCATCCCGCCAGCGCTGAACAACGCCCAGAGGATCGGTTCGTTCGAGCGCGCCATTACCCCGTCCCAATCAGAATCCACGCCGTGAACGCGGAAACCGCGAACCAAGCCGCGTAGTGTGCCACCCGCACCGTCCAGTCGGGCAGCCTCTTCTTCCCCAGCCGCAGCACCAGCGCCTTCGGCGCCAGGTTCAGCCAGGTTATGGAGTGGAAGAGGAGGCAAAGCAGGACGAACGCGTGCCAGAGGATGACCGGTCCGCGAGCCAGCAAGCTCATGAATCGCGAGTATGTCACCGCACCGCTCGCCAGGGCCCAGACTTGGATCAGCAGTAAGAGCGCCGCGTAGGCAGCGAACGGGCTGGTCAGTTCCCGCGCGATAAACTTGACGTAGGCGCGCTTTCTTAGCCACCAGAAGATAGGGATCCGCCGGCGGTACCACTTTGGGTGGAACGGCGTGTAGTCCGGGTTCAGCGCTTTGCCCATGGCATCACCATCGACTTCATGTACTGAGCCGTCGCTTCGACCTTGTAGCGTTGGATAGCGCCCGCTGGGTCGACGTTCTTTGGGCACACGGTAGAGCACTCGCCGACGAATGTGCAGGCCCAGATGCCGTCCGCCTGCGAGATCACGTCCATCCGCGCCTCCTTACCCTCGTCGCGCGAGTCGAAGTTGTAGCGCTGGGCGAGCGCGATCGCTGCTGGCCCGATGAATTCGGGCTCGAGTTCGTAGATTGGGCAGGCGGTGTAGCATAGCATGCAGTTGATGCACATGGCGTAGCTCTTGTACTCCGCGAGCTGTTCGGGCGTCTGCAGATACTCGCCTTCCGACGGATCGCGCTCGTCGTTCCGGACCAGCCAGGGGTTCACGCGCTGGAGCTTCTCGAGGAAATCGGTGATGTCGCCGATCAGGTCGCGGATTACGGGGAAACCGGTCAGCGGCTCGACCCGGATCGGCCCGGGCAGGACGCTTTCCAAGTAGGTCGCGCAGGTGAGGACTGGTTCGCCGTTCACTGACAATCCACAGCTACCGCAGACGCCCATGCGGCAGGACCAGCGGAAAGACAGCGTGCCGTCGAGATGGTCTTTGATGTAGTTCAGTGCATCGAGCACCATCCACTTGGGTCGGACCGGCACCTCGTAACTCTGCCAAACGGGTAGCGACTCTTGTTCCGGGCGGTAGCGTCGCGCTTCGATCGTGACGGTCTCGGCCATGCCCACCTACCTTCCGTATGTCCGCTCGCCGGGAGGCCAGCGGGTGAGGGTCACCGGCAGGTAATCGATACGCGCTCCGCCATCCTGGGCACGGTGGGCGAGCGAGTGGGTCAGGTAGTTCTCGTCATCGCGCAGCGGGTAGTCCGTCCGCTGGTGCGCGCCGCGCGATTCCCGCCGCGCGAGCGCCGAAGCGATCACGGCCTCCGCCACGTCGAGCATGCAGCACAGCTCGAGCCAGGCCACCAGTTCGGTGTTGAAGGTGCGGCTGCGATCGTCCGGCGCCACGTCGGCCAAGCGGTCCTGCAACTCGTGCAGCCGCGCCGCCGCCGCCTCTAAACCCGACCGGTCGCGGTAGATTCCGGCGCCCGCCTCCATCGTCTCCTGCATCTCCGACCGCAACGCGGCAACGCGCTCCCGGCCGCCTGACTTTTCCAGAAACTCGCGGCGGAGACGGCGTTCCTCGTCGGCGGTTTGGGCCCCCAGCGTCGGTGCCGGAGCGGGCCGTTCGAGCGCGTATGTTGCCGCAGCGGTGCCCGCGCGCGCACCGAAAACCAGCAATTCGGTTAGCGAGTTCGAGCCCAGCCGGTTCGCGCCGTTGATGCTCACGCAGGCGACCTCGCCGGCGGCGTAGAGCCCGGGTAACTGTGTGGCGCCGGTGAGATCGGTATGTACGCCGCCCATCATGTAGTGCACCACAGGTCGCACCGGGATCAGCTCATCGACCGGGTCCAGGTTCTCGTACTTGAGGCACAGCTCGCGCACGAAAGGGATCTTGGCGTCGATCTTCTTCTTGCCCAGGTGTCGGATGTCGAGGTGGACCACGTGACCGTGCTCGGTCTCGATCGTGCGGCCCTTCTCCATCTCCTTCACGAAGGCCTGCGAGAGACGATCGCGAGGCCCCAGCTCCATCGAGCGCAGCACCGGCTGCGGCTGCGGTTCGCCGAGGTCGTAGTCTTGCAGGTAGCGGTAGCCGTCCTTGTTGAGTAGCCATCCGCCCTCCGCGCGCGCCGCCTCGGTGATCAGGATGCCGGTGAAAGGCAGGCCCGTCGGATGGTACTGCACGAACTCCATGTCCTTGAGCGGGGCACCGGCTCGGTAGGCGAGCGACATCCCATCGCCCGTCTTGATCGACGCGTTCGTGGTGAACGGATAGATCTTGCCGGCGCCGCCCGTGGTGAGGATCACCGCCCGGGCAGGGAACGCCTGCACCTTTCCCGTGCTGAGCTCGATCGCGACCACGCCGCTGCAGCGTCCGTCCTCGACCAGGAGTCGGGTGACGAACCATTCGTCCTTGCGCGAGATCGAGTCGTACTTGAGGGTGGTCTGAAAGATCGTGTGGAGCAGATGAAAGCCCGTCTTGTCCGCGGCGAACCACGTCCGCTGGTTCTTCATGCCGCCGAACGGCCGCACCGCGATGTGTCCGTCCCTCTCGCGGCTCCACGGGCAACCCCAGTGCTCCAGCCGCAGCATCTCGGCCGGTGCCTCGTCCACGAACGCTTCCACGGCGTCCTGGTCGCACAGCCAGTCACCGCCGCTGATCGTGTCGTAGGCGTGGGCGTCGCGGCTGTCATCGGCACTGATGACCGCCGCGGCACCGCCCTCGGCCGAGACGGTGTGGCTCCGCATCGGGTAGACCTTGGAGAGAACCGCCACCCGCAGGCGCGGATGCGCTTCGGCAACGGCGATCGCGGCGCGTAGGCCTGCGACGGGACAAACTAGCCCGGGACGAAAGTCGGCGCGAGTGGTCAGCTTGCGTGCTCGAGGCTCCGCGACGCAACTTGGTCAGCCAGCGCAAGGGAGAGAAACAGAGGACCCAGACGATGCCCCAACCGTTCCTTCGGTGACGTGCTCAATGCACGATTCCACGTCGCCTATCCCGGACCGCCTCGTTCAAGCACTTGCCGGCAGTTACTTGCTCGAGCGAGAGCTCGGCGTCGGCGGTATGGCCACGGTTTATCTCGCCGAGGACCTCAAACACCAGCGCAAAGTCGCAGTCAAGGTGCTTCGCCCCGAACTGGCCGTCGCCCTGGGTCACGAACGCTTTCTGCGCGAGATCACGACCACCGCTGCCCTGCACCACCCCCACATCCTCGCGCTTTACGACTCCGGCGAGGCCAGCGGCTTTCTCTACTATGTGATGCCGTACGTCGACGGTGAATCGCTGCGGGATCGCCTCGACCGTGACAAGCAGCTTCCCGTCGATGACGTGCTGTTAATCGCCCGCGAGGTAGCGGACGCCCTGAGCTACGCGCATGCCCGCGGAGTGGTACATCGCGACATCAAGCCCGAGAACATTCTGCTGGAGGGCGGCCACGCGCAGGTCGCCGACTTCGGTATCGCGCGCGCGGTGAGCGCGGCGGGTGGGGAGAAGCTGACACAGACCGGGATGGTGGTAGGCACGCCACTCTACATGAGCCCGGAGCAGGCGGCGGGTGACCCGCTCGACGGCCGCAGCGATCAGTATAGTCTGGGGTGCGTGGTGTACGAGATGCTGGCGGGTAGCCCACCGTTCTCCGGCCCGACGGCTCAGGCGCTCATGGCGCGACATGCTCTCGACCCCGTGCCACCGCTCACGACCACGCGGCCGTCGCTTCTGGCCCACGTCGGTGCGGCGGTCGAGCGCGCCCTGGCCAAGTCCCCGGCGGATCGGTTCGCGACCACGCTGGACTGGCTGGAGGCAATGGAAAGGCCGGCCGACGACGCGGCCCGGGCTGCGCCCTCGCGAACGCCGCCGGGGACTCCTGTGGCCGCACCGGTTGCGGCCGAGCGCCGGGCTCCGCTGATCGGTCGCGACCTCGAGCGTGCCGAGCTCGGTGGGATGCTGGCCAACGCATCGGCGGGACACGGTGGCCTGGTGCTGCTCGGTGGAGAGCCCGGTGTCGGTAAGACGCGCCTGGCGGAGGAACTGCTCGCGGACGGACGGCAACGGGGGATGCTCGCCTTAGAAGGCCATGCTTATGAAGACGAAGGCGCGCCCTTCGTCACCGTGGTCGAGATTCTCGAAGGACTCATGCGGCTGCTGCCGGCGGACCATCTCCGACGCCACCTCGGCGACGAGGCCTCTGAAATCGCGAGACTGGTGCCCGAGTTGAGTCGGCGCTTCAAGGATTTCCCTGACCCCGTGGAGTGGCCGCCCGAGCAGCAACGTCGGATGCTGTTCAACAGCGTTGTCGCGTTCTTGGAAAAAGTGAGTCGTGAGCAGTCGATGGTGATCTTGCTTGACGATCTGCACTGGGCGGACGAGTCGAGTCTCTCGCTCTTGGTCCAGCACCTCGCCCCGCGCCTTGCGGGAATACCCGTCTTGATCGTCGGCACCTACCGCGATGTCGAGCTCGAGGTTGGAAAGCCCTTCGCCGAGGCCATGAGCACGTTGACGCCAGCGCCTGAGTGAGCGACTTGCGATCAAGCGGCTGCCGCAGGAGGCGGTGAGCGCCATGCTCGGCGCGCTGGGTGGATCCGCGCCCCCCCCGGGAGTTGGCGGAGATCATCTTTCACGAGACCGACGGCAATCCGTTCTTCGTCGAGGAGGTGTTCCTCCATCTGAAGGAGGAGGAAAGGCTTTTTGCTGCGGACGGCCAGTGGAGGACCGACCTGACGCGTGAGGAGCTCGATGTGCCCGAGGGCGTGCGACTGGTTGTCGGCCGCAGGCTGCAGCGCCTCGGCGAGTACGCGATCAGGACGCTGACCGTCGCGGCTGTGTTGGGGCGGCGGTTCGACCTCGACCTAACCGAGGCCGCCGCGGCGCTCGATTCCGAGTCTTTCCTGGAGGCGATCGAGGAGGCCGAGACGGCCAGGCTGATCGTGCCCGCCGCCGACGTGCGGGGGAGCTACGAATTCAACCATGAGCTGATTCGACAAACGGCGCTCGGCGGCTTGTCCCTCCTACGACGCCAACGGTTGCACGCACAAGTCGCCCAGCTCATCGAGCTCCGGCGTGCGGATGACCTCGAGGCCCATGCCTCGGCGCTTGCCTGGCACCTCTTCCAGGCGGGCGCCGCGGTGCCTGCGGAGAAGATCGTGAAATACGCGTTCATGGCGGGCGAGCGGGCGCTCGAGAAGTACGCGTATGAGGAGGCGGCAGGCCATTTCAGCAGGGGACTTGAGTTGAAGGATCCGGACGCGGCCGATTCCGAAACGGCTCGCCTGCTCTTCGGCCTCGGTCGATCGCAGGCGGCGCTCCTCGACGTTCACCACTCGGAGACCGCCGTCGCCACATTGACCAGGGCGTTCGAGATCCACGCTGCCGCTGGAGAGGTCACCCGCGCCGTCGAGGTCGCCGCCTACCCGATCTTCGTCACCGCAGGGCATCGAAAAGGAGTCGGCCAGCTCCTGTCTAGCGCTTTGGAGCTAGTGCCTGAAGACTCGCACGAAGCGGGCCGGCTCTTGCATCGTTACGGATGGGCCGTCAGCCAGGAGGAGGGAGACTACGACAAAGCTATGGATGCCTTTCAGCGCGCACTCGTCATTGCTGAGCGCGAGGACGATCTCGCGCTGCGAATGACGACGCTGGGGAGCATCGCTTTCGTGAACGCGCTTCATCTACGCCTGCAAGAATGTGCTAGCGCCGCTTCCGAAGCTTTGGCGCTCGCTCGGCAAATCGGGAACCCGTCCGTCGAGATGAACACACAGGCACTCCTGGCTGCCTCCCTCGACGCGACCGGGAAGATGTCGGAAGCGTATTCGCTCTGGCCGTCCTGCGTCGCGTTGGCGGAAAAGCTGGCCGCTCGGACCTGGCTGACCACGGTCCTCTGGTTCGCCGCCGTTGCTGCCCGACTCGGCGGGAAGTGGGAGGATGCTAGAAGACTGCTCGACCGAGGTCTCGACGTCTGGCCGGCGGACCCGCGACTGCTGGGAGAGCGGGCCGTGTTCGAGGCCCAGCTTGGTTACTTCGACGAAGCGGAGCGCCAATTGGAACGAGTGGTCGACGTCATGCAGTCCAACCCGCCTGGGCCAACCGATGAATACGCATACCCGCCGATGGCGCTCGCTGCTGTGGCCTATATCGGCAGATCCGCGGATGGGCTCGAGACGGCCAAGCGGGCAGCAGAACCCGTGATCTCGTCGTCGGACGTCAGCCCGTTCCTCGCCCTGTGGGCGCGCGCCGGCCTGGCGGTCGCGAGCGTGATGGAGGGCGACGCCACGGCCGCGTCGGATCAGTATCAGGCCCTCGAAGCCCGACGGGGGACGTTCGTGCATGGCGGGAGCCCGGCATCCGTAGACCGCCTCCTGGGGCTCCTGGCGTCGAGTCTCGGTCGTGTCGAAGTGGCCGACACGCACTTCCACCAAGCGATTCAAGCGTGCAGGCAGCCCGGATACGTCGTCGAGCTGGCCTGGTCGCTTTACGAGCGTGCTGCCCTGTTCGTGAAGCGGGGTCGGCACGGCGACGTTCGAGAGGCCGAAGCCCTCCTCGATGAGTCGGTCGCGCTCGCAAAGGAACTCGGGCTCGAGCCATTGGTCGAGCGCGCGCAAGCGCTCCGGCGCGAGGCCTGACGCGATAGTAAATACAGAGCGTCAGCTTGTTGATCCCGCCCCACCGTCGCCCCATCTTTCTTGGGCGTTCGATCGCTGTCGTTTAGCCGAAGCGTGGCAGGATGCCGATCCCGAGCTGCAGCCGCGGGTCGGGACGCGAGACGAGCGCTAGCCCGCCTATCGCCCGACCGCTGAGAGGCAGGAGTGATGCCATGCGGACCGCATCGATCGTTGCCGCACTTTCCGCCCTCGCGCTGTTCGCGGCGTGCGGTGAGGAGGAATCCACATCGCCTCCCACCTGCGTCGCCCCGGACATGGAGATCACCACCTATTACTGGGAGGACGGCGATTGGGTGAGGCACGCCGCGTGGGATGCTTCGTTCCTGGGTTCCGACGTCAGAATCTGGATCGACGTTGCGAACTGGAGGTGGAGCTACTCGGCGTTCTGGGTCGAGCTCGACAACATCTACGCCTACGGCGATCTCAATATCTCAGAGGGTCTGGTCGACGACTTCGAGGACGGCGTGATTAGCCCGATATGGGGAGGAACGGGAGACAGCTGTCAGTCAGGCCGGGGGGCCTTCGCCTGCGAGGGCGACGGAGTGCTGACCGTCGTTATCGAAGAGGGACCGGACCCGGTGTCCGGCGAATTCCGACTCGCGGGACTTACGTCGCAGGACTTCGTGGCGCACGGGGAATTCGATGTGCGGGTCGACTTCACGGTCAACCCCGAGTTCCACGAGACCGAGGAAACCAGAGTGATGTTGACGTTGATCGACGAGAACCGCCGCTTCCCTGAACTATCGATTCGCGACGGGCATTACGACTCGAGCGAGGTTAGGCCGAGATCCGGTGTAGGAATAGCAACGACGTCGACCGACCACTTGGTCGGCAAGCTTCGCATCACTCGCACCACGTGCCCCAGCCAGTAATTTCTCGTTGGCCGGTGATACGTATGGACGTGATTCCATCATAGTTGAGGATGCGATGCCGACTCTGAAGAACCGTGACCTGCTACTTCGAACGGCGTTGGGGCTCCTGCTGCTGTCCGGATGCGCCGGACCCGAACCTCAGTCAGGCGCAGATGCTGCGAACGACTGGGTCCTGGGCGATGCAGCCGAGGCCGGCTTCGACCCGGCCGCTTTGGATCAACTGGTCCTCGACATAGAGGCCGGCATGTTCCCCAACACGCACGCTCTTCTGATCGAACACGATGGGGCGCTCGTGTTCGAGCGCTATTTCTCCGGGTCCGACGAAAGGTGGGGCGAGCCGATCCCGACCCGCGTCATCGGGCCGGACAGCCTGCACGACCTCCGCTCGGTCTCGAAGAGCGTGACCTCCGCGCTGCTAGGGATCGCCCTGGCAGGTGATTTCAGCGAAGCCGTGGCCCGCACGGTCGCCGACTACCTGCCCGATCTGGAATTGGAGGCGGGTCCGCGAGAGATCACGCTGCATCAGGTCCTGACGATGACTACGGGTCTGCAGTGGAACGAGATGACCGTCCCGTACACGGACCCCACGAACGATGAGATACGGCTCTACTCGGCCGGCGACCCCGCGCTCTATGTCATGACCCGCCCGATCGAGCACGAGCCGGGAAGTACGTGGTACTACAGCGGCGGCTCGACCCAGGTGCTCGCCAGCGTAATATCCAAACTCACCGGCCAGCGGCTGGATGAATTCGCCCAAGAGCGCCTCTTCGAACCGCTTGGGATAACGGAATTCGAATGGCTCGGTCCCGGAAACTGGACGCCCGACAACCCGGCGGCGATGTCCGGTCTGCGACTTCGCGCGCGCGACCTCGCGAAGATCGGCTCGCTCTACCTGCACGGCGGCGGCTGGCGCGGTCGTCAAGTGGTCCCAAGGGCTTGGGTCGATCGTTCGATGGCACGGCATGTACAGGAGGTCGGAGAGTGGAGTGACGGTGGCGTCTGGGGCTACGGATATCAGTGGTGGGTCGGCGACCTGCCCACTGGCCAAAGGGTGGTCGCCGGGGTGGGGAACGGAAACCAGCGCCTCTTCGTAATCCCGGCCGAGCGCCTCGTGGTCACGGTGTTCGCTGGCGAGTACAACGTATTCGAGGGCCACAGCGAGCGGATCCTGGATCGTGTACTGGCTGCTAGATAGAGCCTACTGACGGTCTTCTCTCCTTCAGCCGCTGAAAAACGCAACATCTTGCGGTGGGCCCCGGCGTAGTCGGTCGGGTGGTTTGGCGACCGTCGCGCACGATGGTCGACTTGACGCACGCCCTGAGGGTATCACGATCTGGCTCACGGTTAGACTTGGGAGCTTGCCCGCGATGATACACAGCGCCGAGGCTCTAGACGGACTTCCGAAGAAAAACGGCTTCCGTTTGCGGGGCATGGATATGACCCGCATCGAGACTTTCACCGATCCGGCGTTCGCCTTCGCTTTGACCCTGTTGGTGGTCTCCCTCGACATACCGACGAGTTACGGCGAACTGACGGACGTGCTTCGCGGTATACCTGCGTTTGGGCTCAGCGCTACGCTGCTGATGCTCTTCTGGGCGGGTCACCACGCTTGGAGTCGGCGTTACGGGTTGGACGACGCGCCCACCATCCTGCTGAGTTGCCTGCTGGTGTTCACGGTTCTCGTATACGTCTATCCGCTGAAGTTCATGACGCGCGCGTTGACCGGCTGGCTGAGCCAGGTGACGGGCATCGCGCGCGGTAGCGGCTTTGCCGTCGAAGTGGCGCCGAGCGAGATCAACCGGCTGTTCATCGTCTATAGCGCCGGTTTCGTGGCGATGTGCGCCGCCATCGTTCTGCTCAACCTCCACGCCTGGCGAAATCGCGAGGGGCTGCAACTCGACGAGCTGGAGCGTTTCGACACACGGACCGAGATCGGAGCGTGGCTGACTGTGGGATCGGCGGGAGTTCTCTCGATGCTCTTGGCGATAGCGACGCCACCGAGTTGGGTGGGCGTTCCCGGCTGGGCCTATCTGCCACTGGCCGTCGTCATGCCGATCTACGGAACCGTCACCGGCCGGCGGAGGCGAAAGCTGCTCGGGCAGGAATAGGATTTTGGGGCGTCGATCATTGCTCCTCGTCCGCTGGCATCACATCTTGTAGTTAGCGTTACCGCTGACCCTCGAGCTCCTCGTCCAGGAGGAGCCTTCATGTCAGATGTTCTCGACTGCCTATTCCGCCTCGGCTCGTGCCAGGATAATCCCGAAAGCAATGAAGGGAGTATCGACCATGGTGGTGAAGATCTTAGTAGTGACGATCGCCTTGCTGACTGCCGCACACGGCTTGATGCGGGCACAGACCGTGGCCCAGGGCGATGAAGTGCGGGTTGCCAAGTACGACGACGGCATGACATCGGGGATCTACGCCTACGTGCGATCCTTCGGAGGGATCATCGACCGGATCGACGATGACGGAATCACCTTCTCACAGCGAGATCCGGCCGTCGTCTGGGCCTGCATATCCGGTAGCCTCGTCGTTGTGTACTTGTACGACTCTGGTCTGGTGGGGCAGGACAATGCGGTACGCATCCGCTACCGGTTCGACGACCAGGCCGTGTCTCCAACACAGTCGTGGGAAAAGCTGCCTGTACCGAAGGCACAGATGGAAATGCTCGCGACTATGCTTGCCGGCGCCGATCCTGCCGAGATCGAGTCCAATCCCATGTTCCAGGCTATGATGGCAGCGGGATCGTTGGGGGCGTGGATGCCCGCGGATTCGGTGGAGAGCTTCTTGACGGCCGCCAACAGCGCGGAACAGGTCACGTTTCAGGTGACGGACCCGCTAGACGGAGAGACATTCACCGATGTCTTCTCGTTGACTGGGTTCTCCAAAGCCTTGGAGACTCTCAGGGGCTCGTGCACGTCTCGATAACGTTATGCGGGCCTAGAGACTTTGCCCGCGGCCACCCACGTATTTGGGGCGCCGAATGAGGCTGCTGGGGCGGGAGGTGAAGACGTGCCACAGCTGTGGTGCCAGAGGCGAGCTAGAGATCTTCACGTTCGGTTTGGCCACGGTTCGGGAACGGAGCGTACGGAAAAGAGACACAGCTGGGTGTCTCGTGAGGTCTATACTCGGCTTCATACCGCTGCTGAATCTTCTGGCATTCATCCCTTTCGAGACCGAGCCGAACATCGAGCCCGGCGTGATCCTCGTCCTCGAGCTCCGCGTCTGTCACCGCTGTGGACCCAGCTTCTGGCGCCCGGTCCCGTACGAAGCTCACCCTCTCTGGGAAGAAGCACGCGCGAGAGGATTCACGAAATTCGTCTCGAAGAAAGAAATCGACCGCCTCGTTGCCCTGCGCGGCCCGCAGACGCTGGCGGAACCGCTCGATCCCGAGACGCACGAGCGTTAGGGGCGTTGATTGGCCGGGATACAAGAGAGATCCGCGTGTCGTTTTCAAATGGAGGTCCTCATGTGTCGCACGTCGCTTGCGGCTCTCGTGATTACGTTTGCTGCGACGGTTGCCTGTGTTGGTGAACGGGCACCTACTCTAAGAGGGATACTATTCGTATCGGTTCGCCCTCCAGAACACGAGGGTGAGGAGATCTACATCATCAATCCTGACGGGACCGGTGAGCGTCGCCTCACGTATTCCGGCAATGGAAAGAACAGCAACATTCCGCAGTGGTCACCGGACGGCACGCTAATCGCCTTCGCGTCGAACCGTGAGGATGACGATGGCAGGAGCAGCATCTACGTCATGGATGGGGACGGGGCTGACGTTCGCCGCCTCACGCCGGTCGGGTCGCGTGACTACTTCCCGCATTGGTCGCCGGACGGAACGAGGATCGCGTTCATGTCATCGCGGGACGGAGATGAAGAGGTCTATGTGATGAGTCCGGATGGCTCGGGCCAGCAGCAATTGACGGACAACGACGTGTTGGACGCCGTCTTCTCTTGGTCGCCCGATGGCCGACTCGTCTTCACATCGGAGCGTGACGGGTCGCCGATGATCTATATCATGCAGGCCGACGGAGGCGATGTGCAGGTGATTGGCCCGGGCTACGGTGGCGGGTGGACGGACGATGAAAATGGCGTGTGGTTCTTGGATTATCCTGCCTCCATGAAGAGTGGCACCCTTTGCTACGGCGTGATGGACCTCGAGGGGACTTTGGTTGAGGAGTGGTGCGGCCCCAAACCGAACCAGGGCCACAAACACATGCAGTGCTCCTCCCAAGACAGGACGCGGATAGCCTTCACGGCCATTCCAGATGGCGTAATGAGCTTCCCGCCGGCGCCGGAGGAACTGGCTAGGCTCGAACTGTATGTAGGCGAGGCAGACGGCTCAGAAGCGCGCAGGCTAACCTTCAATGATTACTACGATGGCCACTGTAGCTGGTGAGGATCGCCGCTGGCAGTCCAAGGGGCGATGCAGTGGTGGAGGTAGCTGTTGCCGGGAGCCAGAGGCCCCCGGCCGCAGCGGAGTCAAAGCGCTCAGATTAGGGAAGCGCAGCGACCCACGATCCGTCCTCGAGCCACTTCTTTCGCATCAGCTCCATCAATCCCGCTCCCTCGAGCGCCTCGACATAGTTCTCGAGCAGGTTGAGGAACTGCGGATCGCCAGCTGGAACCGCGATACCGATGGGCTCGATCGTGAACGGCTGCGTCAGCGTCGCGAGCCCTTCGTTCGGGTAGCGGAGAACCGTGAGCAGGCAGATCGGCATGTCGGCCACCACCGCGTCGACCTGGTCGCTGCGCAGCATCTCCACCGCCTGGTCATAGTCCGAGACGGTGGTCAACTGGGCCTCGGGAATGGCCTTTTCGACGAACTCCTGGCTGGTGGATCCCGCGAGCGCCGCCAGCCTGATGTTGGCTCGGTTGATCTCGGCGGCTTCCGTCACTGCCGCCAGGGTTTGCGACTTGGTCAGGATCGACTTGCCGGAGAACATGGTTGGCCCGACGAAGACGAAATCACGGCTCCGCTGAGCGGTGATCGCCATACCCGACATCACGATGTCGACTTCGCCGGATTTGAGCGCGGGAAGCAGTTCGCTAAATGGCTTGGTGACGATGTTCAACTCGACCCCGATCGCGGCGGCCAACACCGCGGCCAGATCGACCTCGATCCCGATGAGCGAGCCGCCCCGGCTGCGGACGTTGAAGGGCGGCTGGTTCCCGGACATACCGACCCTCAGCTCGCCGTTCTGAAGGACGCGATCCAGAACGGGTGCGTTTTGCGCGTCGGCTTGCCCGTGAAACCCGATGCCGAATGCCGCGGCGAGCAGGGCGATGGACACAATTCTACGTAGTGTGCGCATTTCAGCATTCCTCCGTTGGGGGCATTTCTAGTTGTCAGAGGCGGCCAACCTACAGGGCCCCAGGCGAACCCGCAATCTCGATCAAGGGCCGCGGTCCAGGTCGATGGCGGTCGGGTCTGACTACTTTCTGGAAGTTACCAGCGGGCGCGATAACCTCGAGTGTCGATGTGTACGAAGGGGCTGTGGGAAGAAGTGGCGCCGTAGACAGACAGCCCTCCCGGTATCACGCCGACGTGCGCGTCCTCTTCCACGCCGTCCACGATTCTGGCCAGCAGGCGAGCGTCCGCGATATCGGAGCGGCCATCTCCGTTCAGGTCGTCGATGATGCCGTCGCCATCGTTGTCTATGTATATGTCGGCGCCATCGCCCCAGAGATGGCGACTGTATGATGTCCGGTTGCCGATCGCACGGTTGTAGGCTGGTGTGCGAAACCCTGACATGATGAAGAAGCTGTGCGCCGCATAGCCCGCATCGTTCGCTTCGTACAGCGCCGCCTCCAGTGTTAGCAGCAGAAACGTACTGAGCGCCAGGTATCGCGGCTCGCCCGGCTCCTTACAGAGGAATTGCCCGACGGTGAAATGCGGGGATGCCAACAGATCTTCATCCGCTGTCCAGATCTCGGCAAAACCGGCAGGCGGTAGATAGCGGGCTAGGCCGCGGAAAGGCTTGGCCCGGTAGCTGCCAATGGGGTAGCCGTTCAGGGCGCCGTCCTTTACTGCTGATATCGGTTGCATCACGAGTACGTTCAGGTGAACGAACCCGGTTCCGTTTACGCTCTCGATGCGTACGGCATGCGCGCCGACTTCGTCGGGAGCGGTCCAGGTCCAGCTGGCCGCTGCGGTCGTCTGCGCGGCACCGTCTGCGATCCGAATTCGGTGGGCGCCATCGCCGGGATCGACCACCTCGATCTCGAAGTCGTCGCCCGGCAGGGCCAGTATGGCCATGTGGCGATAGGCGATCAGCCACTTGTTCACGCGTAGGGTGAATCCGGCTATGCCGCTATCGAAGTTGCCCTCTAGCGGGAAATCAGCGGCTCGCGCCGGTGCGAGGGTGGCATCACGCACGATGCTACCGGACGCTGCCGTCGATCCCTGCCCGGCGACTGGGCAGGGCGACGCGGCTACTGCTGCTAGCAGCAGCGTCTGGGCGCCGGTCCCGCGCTTCGGTCGTCGCATGTCGTAGCTGGCTTGCCGATCGGTCTACTGCGACGGCGGCGCCACGACCGGACGAGCCCGCAGCGTGAAGTCGCCGTCCAATCCTGCCAGGATCGCGGCATCCCTTTCGTATATGTCATCACGGAAGTGAAGGTAGCCGTCGACACCGGCGTCCGCCGTCCAATAGAGCAGCAGTACCGGGATACGTTTCTCCTTCGGTAAGAAGACGCTCGTGGTCTCGCCGCTGTCCTTGATCTCCAAGAAGCGCTCTTCGGGCCAGGTCTCCGGGTCGTCCATCAAAAATTCGGCCAGCTTGAACGGACCCTCGACTCTGACGCAGCCCGAGCTGAAGGCACGCTCGCTCTGTTCGAACAGATTGCGTGAAGGCGTGTCGTGGAGGAAGATGGCGTAATCGTTCGGGAACATGAACTTGATGCGGCCAAGCGCGTTGGACGGGCCGGGGCCCTGGCGCAGCAAGTAGGGGAAGCCCGCGGCCGTCGAGTAGCGCGACCACTCGACCGTTGCCGGATCAGCTTCGTCGCCGTTTCGGTCGAGGAGTTTCAGGCCTTTCTGCTGCAGGTAGCTGGGATCCTGCTTGATTCGCGGCAGCATGTCCTTCTCGAGGATCGTTCGCGGCACTGTCCAGGTCGGGTTCACGTCCATGTAGCGAAGCTCGGACTTGAAAACCGGGGTCTTGCGGTAAGTTCTTCCGACCTGCGCCCGCGTCTCCCACTCCACTTTGCCATCGCGCATGAGGTAGACCTTGAAGGCCGCGATGTTGACTACG
>JBDHAS010000085.1:26017-29647 GCA_039588015.1 Gemmatimonadota bacterium
GATTCGAGGTCCTGCAGGACCCATCGACCGCGCTCTAGGCTAACGCGTATCTGCTCGATCCGTTTCTCGACGGGCACGCTCAGCCCTGCCATGGTCATCGAGCCGACCAGGCCGGTGGTCGGAAGCCCGTGACGAAACTGAAACAGCTTGACCGCCTCCACGAGCCTTTCGTCGTAGAGCGTGCTCTGAGATTTCGGGCCCGTGTAGTCTCCCATCATCGTCAACTGCTCTCGCAGGGCCGGGATGCGCGGATCCGAAGATCCGGCCTCGATGCTGGGGCCGTTGGGGAAGATCGGCCAACCGCCCGCCGCCTCGATCTCGCGATATTCGGCCAGCGCCTGCTTCAGCCCGGTGTAGAATTGGTGTTGCGGCTTGTGGCTCGCGACCCGCTCGTACAGCTCGCCTGAATCGATGATCTGCTGAACGTACGAGCCGGGTTCGATCCCCTCGAGTTGACGGATCAAGTTCCAGTGCGAGTCCAGGCTCTCGGGGTCCACCTTGCCGAGCTCGGAGTGGTAGATCAGTCGTGCCAGCGCGTCGGTGGCGAGCATGTCGAAGTCGGCCAGCAACTCGGGGTCGGGGTTCCGACTCGCCTCCAGCTCGCGAAACAACTCGGTCAGCGTCGTCAGGTGGTAGTCCTCCGGATCGAGGCCGTCGAGCCGCATGTCCAGAATTGCACGGTGCAACTCCTCGAGCGCGTGCGTGTCGGTCCATGCCCGCGTGTAGTCGCGGTTCTCGTACAACCCCGTCACCGCGTGCCGGGCAGCGACCCACTGATCGCGGATCGTCAGCTCGCCGACGGTCTGCAGCTGCTCGATTCGCTCGAGGATGATCGCTTGTGCAGGGTCGTCTTGGGCTTTGCCGTCAACGGGGCCGAACGGCAAGAACGGGAGCGACACTACAGGCAACAACCACAGGTGGGCGGCGAGCCGGGTGCACATCTGGGCAAGACGGAGCATCAAAATCTCTCGTGATATTTTATCTTGGTTCGGAATTGTGGAACAACTAAACCACTGGGCGGTTGCCTGTCCAGGCCGGCGAAAGGCATCTGGAAGTTGGTTGATGCCTCGCGTTTCTAGGCCAACTCGCCGAGGTG
The DNA here is from genome assembly GCA_039588015.1 of Gemmatimonadota bacterium. Classification (GTDB taxonomy): domain Bacteria; phylum Gemmatimonadota; class Gemmatimonadetes; order Palauibacterales; family KS3-K002; genus JASFMO01. Next base: position 27,114 of record JBDHAS010000085.1, read on the forward strand.
AAACGGCGAGCGGCATTGTGAACTCCTACCTTGAGGCCAGTTCACGATCCTTTGACCATTGGGTTGTAGACTAAACTCGCCAAAGCGTGAAGCTGTATGGCCTTGTTCGACATGCATCATACATGCAGATTAGTATGCATGAGGACGACCTTGAATCTCGATGACCAGTTGCTTGAAGAGGCCCAGCGGCTCAGTGGGATCGCGGGGAAGACGGCGGTGATTCATGCGGGCCTCCGCGCCCTGATCGCCCGAGAGAGCGCCCGGCGGCTAGCGGCTCTAGGCGGTAGCCAGAAAGCGCTGAAGGCGGTCCGCCGGCGGCGCGGGAAGAAGGACAGCTAGTTGCTGGTCGATACCTCCGTGTGGATTGACCACCTACGCCGGGGCAATGCGGCCCTGGCTGGACAGTTGAACGAGGGCGAAGTCTGGTGCCATCCGTTCGTGCTGGGTGAGCTTGCCTGCGGCCAACTGGAAGACCGGTCCGAGGTCTTGTCCTTGCTGTCGGCTCTGCCGCAGGCTCCAGTGGCTGGTCATGAAGAAGTGCTCGCCTTTGTGAACACGAACCGACTGGCGGGCATCGGGATCGGGTGGGTAGACGTACACCTGTTGGCCGCGGCTCGGCTAGCGGGAATCGGTCTCTGGACTCTAGACAGGCCGCTCAAAGCCGCCGCCCGCCAGCTGGGGCTCTGCTTCGAGCCCGAGTAGTTCACTCTTGCCTTAGTGCCTCCACTGGGTCGATCCGCGTCGCGCGTACCGCGGGAACGAAGGCGGCGCCGAGAATCGCCGCGGCCTGCTGCGTGGAGGGGCCATTTCGGCTTGCGGCCTTGCCCAAGCGACCTCTGAGTCCCTGTTGATCCAGCTCAGGATTCGCGCCACCTTTCTGGCGCGATCTGATCGCTGGATTCAATAGCCCCAAACTTAGATTGAAACCCTCGTCGCGGGCAGGGTCATGTCGCGTTTCCGACAGCTGATACGCGAGATCCACGAGCGCTCCGTCTGGAAGGTGCTGAGCATCTGCCCGGTGGCCTGGCGGGTCGTGTTCGAGATCACTCGCGCCCGCGAGTTCCGTTCATCTTCCGAATTCGCGCGACGGATCACGTTCCCCTCTCGACAATCAGGAGGTTACCATGATCGCCCCAACCCGCATTTTCCTGTGCGCAGTCGGCTTGGCTGTTGTGGCGTGTGCCCCTCAGGGCGAGCCATCTCAGGCGGATATCGAGGCTGATATCGCTGCGGTGACACTAGTCCGAGACCAGGAAGTAGCGTCCGTGCAATCCGGGCAAGGCGACTTTTCCTACCTCGCCGCTGACATTGTGTGGATGCCGCCAAACGAGCCGGCGCTCAGTGGCTCGACAGCCGTGAGCGAGTGGCTGCGCGAAGTGATGTCATTGTTCGAGGTATCGCTGAGCTACCCGACCTCGGAGATCACGGTGTCTGGTGACCTGGCGATCGAGCGCTTTGAGGGAACGGTGACTTTTACACCCGTCGATGGCGGCGACCCGCTGGAAGAATCGATCAAAGGAATTCACGTGTATCGGCGCGGGGACGACGGGTCGTGGAAGATGTTGTACGACGTCTGGAACAGCAATACACCGTTGCCCGAGATGGACATGCAGGAATGAGGCAAGGCGTTAGGCCAAGAAACCTCCGGATACGCTGAGAACGCCGCTGGTGTGGGAGGACGGGAGCCGTGAGGCTCCCGCTGGCCCGATTCTGAGCCTTCCGTTGCCTCTTCTCACGCACATCTCACTCGCTGTGTTGCTCGTCGTCGGCGAGGCTGATCGGGTCCCCATCGTGCTGGCTGCAGCCCTCACGGCGGTACCAACTCCGTGGTCGTGGCACGGGATTTGTTGCGCCCGAGATCGCGGGCGTACTTGATCGAACCCGGGGTGTTGTACTTATCCAGGTAGGCCCGGTCGATGGCGTCCTTCAAACGCTCGCTCCGCGTGCGCACGGCGCGTACGGGTATCTCCCGACCGCCGATGTTCACGGCTCCCCGCGGCTCCTCGAGAAACGTTCGGTACCAACTACGCGGCTTCAAGCTCCACGACCGCACGAACACGCGTCGCTCGACGACCACGGCCCAGATGCCGGTAAAGCGGTGCGGCTGTGATCCGGCCCGCAGGCCGAGGATTTTGGCGTCCTGGATCTCGTCCAGAATGTCGTCGGAAAAGCGTCTCCTCGCCTTCATACCCACGTTGCTGTAGCTCCCGTGACTTGACGTCCTATTGGAAGAACCCAATGTCGACCCCTACTACGATAGCCTGACTTCTGACTCGAGGCTCTCCGTACTGCTGAAGAGAGTGAGTCCGGAGTGAAGGTTCATTCGTGCCGGAGCGCGTCCACCGGATCGATGCGCGTCGCGCGCACCGCAGGAACGAAGGCCGCGCCAAGGGTCGCTGCGGCCAGCACTAGCGACGAAGTGACGTAGGTCTGGAGATCGAACGGCCCGACCTCGGTCAGCGCGCTCGCCAGGAAGCGCGAGAGGATGAGCGCGCCGGCCAACCCGACGACCATGCCAACCAGCACCATCCTGC
>JBDHAS010000086.1:0-14010 GCA_039588015.1 Gemmatimonadota bacterium
CGAGCTCGGCTGCCGGAGAAGCCTTTGCGCTCCTCGCTCAGCCATCTCATCCAACCCAAGTGAACGGCGTCAGGCTTCAGACCGGTCTGCGCGTGTTGCGTGACCGTGACTCGATCCAGTTGGCGGACCGTCCACCGATCTACTTTTCGAGTGAAAGACTCCCGGTCGTAGAGCCTCTCCCGGAATTGGATCAGCCCATCTTCTGCCCGCGCTGCAAGGCGTCGATCGAAACCGGCAGTCCTGCAGTCCGCTGTGTAACGTGCGGCAGCTGGTATCACGAGTCGCCAGAGTTTCCGTGTTGGACATACTCGGAAAACTGTCTGTGCGGCTACCCGACCGCGCTCGACGGCCAGTACCGATGGTGTCCCGCCGATGAACTCTGAAATCCAGGGCACAGCCCAGACGGCCTCGGGCCACCCGGCGAAGACGGTCTGTCTAGTCGGCCTCGGGAACATCGGTTCGCCGTTGGCCAGCCTGCTGGCTCGGCTGACCGACTTGGTTGGCAGGATCATCCTCATCGATGGCGATATCTATGACGCGTCCAACTTGGCGAGCCAAGAAATCGGCGTCCGGGATGTCGGCAAGCCAAAGGTGATCGCGACGGCGGATTGTCTACGCCAGATCAACCCTGGTCTCGAAGTCGTCCCCCTGCACCGGCAAGTAGAGGAGCTACCTCGGGGGATTCTCCGCGTTGTGGACGTGATTGTCGCAGCGCTGGACTCGCTTCGCGCACGGACGTTCGTGAACGAGATCGCGACCCGGCTGGCGCTGCCTTGGGTTGACGCCGGCGTCGAGGCAGACGGTCGCCTCGTCCGGGTCAGCGCATACCGGCCAAGCTCCGACGGTCCTTGTATGGAGTGCTCTCTCTCGGAAGAGGCGTACAACACGATGGACCAGGTGCTGCCCTGTGCCGGTGACCCGGTTGATCCGCACGTGGCTACAGCGCCTAGCACGCGGGCCCCCGCCTACTTGGGAGCGCTGGCGGCGAGCCTAGCGGCCTCCGAGTGCGAGCGCATTTTCAGCGGGAGGTGGGACGAATCGCTCGCCGGGCGCGAGTTGGTGATGTCCGCTCAGCACTACACTCACTTCGTCACCAATCTCGGCCGTAATCCGAATTGCCGCTTCGATCACTCGAGCTGGGTCGTCGAGAAGCTCGAGACTCGCCCTCACGAGGTATCACTCAAGCAGGTCTTGGACGGGCAGCTGCTTACGGGTGAACGGGAAAGCGCGGACGGCAGAGTCGAACTGAGGGTCGAGCCTTGCCGCTTCGTCACCAAGACGCGCTGCGACAAATGCCGCAACGCCGGCGATGTGCTCTTCCTGTCCAGGCGAACGCCCAACACGCAGTGCTCCTTGTGCGGCGGCCCGATGGTGCCTCAGCACTTCTATACGCTCGATAGCCTGGCCGCCGACGCGCTGCCGAATCACATGCTACGGCGTTCGCTCGCCGATATCGGGCTACAGCCAGGCGACGTGTTCTCGCTCAGCGCCGGTGCGCTCGAGCGGCACTTCGAGTTGGGAGCGTGAACTATGGCAGACAGGGTGTACCACGCGTTCCTGGAACGCCAGCAGGCGGCCGGGATGGCTCTGGCTGAAGCGAGCGACATTCTCACGCTCGTCCCGATGGGGCCGCCACCTGGGAGCCATTACCTGGCCGAGTTCCACTGCACGGGCCTCGTCTATACGGACGGCGAGATCAAGACCTGGGATCACTTCCTCGTCGGACTCGCCTTCCCAGAGGACTACTGTCGTCGCCCCGACTCTCGAGCGCTGGTCACGTTGCTGGCTCCTCAAGATCTATGGCACCCCAACGTGCGCTTTCCGGTGATCTGCCCCGGGATGATGCCGGCCGGAACGGGCCTCGTCGACCTCCTGTTCCAGACCTTCGAGATCCTGACTTGGGAAACGGTCGGACTGACGGACCCGCTCAACGAGGAGGCCTGCCGTTGGGCCAGGAACAACATGGATCGCTTCCCGCTTGACCGGCGGCCACTCAAGCGACGGACGAAGACAGCATCGCCGCACGACTCGTACCCTGCCCGTTCCGAGCCCGAGCAGGGTGAAGGAAAGGGAAGTTCGACCCATGAGACAGAGGACGAACGATGATCCACAACTCGTCCGCACCTCGATCCGGAAGAGCCAGACTGCAGGCTGCCTTGGCGTCCGCGGGTTTGGACCGCCACGGCGTGACCGGCGCGGCTGAGGGGAATCGCTGGGAGATGGTCATCGCCGGGCGGCGTGGTACGGCCACGCTCGCTAATCAGTGGTTCGTCATTGACTTCCCCAGCCGGCCCGGGCGGCCGCGACGACCGACCGGGTTCCTGGCGCAGAACGCCCAATTCTCGGGGAATGCCAAGTTCGTGTTCGACGGCGGGTTGGTGCGCCTCCGGGCGGAGGTGCCGATCGACGAGCCGGCCGTTCAGGACTCCGACGAACTCGAAGCGCTTGTGATGCGGTCGATTGTGGGCGTTTCCGTCGCTTTGGGCGCCGACTCGGTTGGCGCGCCGCCAAAGGCTGTCCTCGGTAGCGCGGCCGTTGCCGAACAACTTACCAGCCTGCCCAAGCTCTGCGCCGAAGTTGGTTGGAGCTTCAGCGAACGCTCCGAGGGTCGCATTAGCGTCGACCTCGACGTCGCCGACGGTGCCTACTACCAGGCCAACGTCGAGCACCACCCTACAGGTATCCACATTGGGGTTAACCCTAACCGCGGAGATCCACCCGGTGAGGAAATCTCGCGTCTGGCCATCGCTGCTCTTATGCTGTCGGTCACCGGGTCCGTGCGCATGGTCTCGGCCATTTCGCGTCGATCCAACGGCGAACCCGAGAAGGGCCACGATGCGCACTTCCAGGTCAGACTCCCTGCGACGACTTCCAGCACAAACCTCGCCCATTCACTCTCCGCCCTTTCGGTGGCTTGTGACCTGTGCGGCCGAGAGGTGCGAGCCCTGGCCGAAGATCCGGAACTTGCCCGGGCATTTCTCGAAGTGTGCCATCCGCGTTCCCTGCCGGGCACGAAAGCGCGGCGACGCGTCACAGCACCGACTTCCCGAGAACGGGGGGAAACCGCGTCGCATGCGCACTGATCGTCATGTACCACCTATCACGAAGGAGGAATCCTATGGTCACGCTCAAAGAATCCACAGCCCGTAAGCTGAACGGGAACGGGAAGGGCCTGGACCTCGAGGCGATCGACGTTACCGGACAGCGCCGCAAGCGTCTGCTCGGCTATCCGGCCGATGCCACGGTCCGAGACCTCGTTGGAGACCTGGTCGACCAAATGGAGCTGAGCCGTTCCAACTCGGCTGGAGCGCCGGTCGTCTACCACGGCCGGTTGCAGCGCGAGGCACGGCATCTCCACAGCTCGGAGATCGTCGGCGAGGCACTCCAGACCGGCGACGTCATCTCTCTGCATCCCAAGATCAACGCGGGAGCTGGAGCGTAGGGGGATGGGCGTCACCGACCAGTACCGCTACGTCGCGGACATCACCAACCTGGACGGGGAGCCGATCGCTCAGCTTCCCGTCCAGCCGGATTGGGACGCGGCTGTACAATGGGCACACTTCCGAGCCGTTCGGCGCGGGCAGGTGCCCCCGTTGATGCGCGCCCCGTCGGCGACCGTGAAACCTCTCTGGGATCCTGACCAAGGCGAGCCAAGTGTCAGCCGCTTCCACGTTGTCCTGGATGCCGACGGCGGATCGCAAGCCGCCGAGCCACTCCCAGACAATGAAGCGCTCGCCTTCACCATCCCGCGTACATATCTGGGAGCCGAGGTCGAGCGATGCGCCTCGCGTCTAGTCAGCGAGGGCAAGCTGGTCGACGGGCAGCGCTTCCTGTATCAGCTGAGCGCCTTCCAGAGGCACGAGGCGGCCCCGAGTGAGGCGGCCACCCTCACACAGCGCTTTCGCGTCGAGGACGTCACACAGGCCCTCCCACTTGGGACTGCTTCGCTAGCCGCACACATAGATCGGGCCGCGAAACAAGAACCTCCGATCGATCCGGCACTCGACACGTCTGCGTCGGGTGCTGACATGCCGGTCTTCATCCCGGAGCACGTGATCAACGAGGCTAAAGCGCTGGCCCGCGATGCGGGTGACATCGAGACTGGTGGTGTACTGATCGGCCGGCTGTTCAAGGACTCTGATAGCACCGAAATATTCTCAGCGATCACCGCATTCATTCCCGCGCGTCATACGGTCGCAGACAGATCCCGCCTCACTTTTACGGCCGACACCTGGGCCGCCGTCCGTGCAGCCGTGGACCTTCGCGGTGAGGATGAGATGCTCATCGGCTGGATACACTCGCACCCGTTCTGGTGTCGCTCGTGCCCCCAAGAGCGACGACAACTTTGTCCCCTAATGCGGCCCTTCTTCAGCCGCGACGATGTCGCACTGCACCGTACGGTGTTCCCCGGGGCGTTCAACATCGCGGTCCTGCTCAGCGATTTCGGCGAACCCGACCTACGCTGCGACGTGTTCGGTTGGCGGTTTGGGATGATGATGTCGCGCGATTTCTACCTGACTGGCCCCGCCGCTACGGAGCACGCTCTCCCTGCGCCAAGCAGTCGTCCGGCGTTGCCGGGGGGCGAGGCTGTGTTGGCCCGTACCGGTGGGGCCGTCGGCACCAAGCCCGACTCCGAACGCTGCTCGACGGGTACGCCCGGCCGTGGACCGAGATCTTCTTGTGACAGTGAGGTGCCCTGATGCCACGATCCCGTCCCGATTTCCAGTACGCCGCGATCCTCCGTTCAACCGGTGAGCGTGCTCCAACCATCGAGGCAAAGGTGGAGTTCGTACAGAGCCGGCGCCGGGATGCCGCCGAGAGCCGCGAGTTGGACGAGTTCTTGCTCACCGAGCTCGTCAACCTCCGCTCCTCACTAGAGGAAATCCAGGTCCTCCTGAACGAACTCCGCGCCAAGCAGGACGCCCTCGTAGCGTCCATCGAGAAGCTCCGGGCACCGCCGCTCCACGAGGCGACATTCCTTGGCACCGTCGAGACCTCCGGCCGAACCCTGGCGACGGTATCTCACCAGGGAGCGCGACATCTCGTGGACATCGATCAGGACTCGGTGGACGAGCCGCTCGCGCCCGGCGACAGCGTGTTCCTGACGCATAACCTCAGCGTCATCTTGGCAAAGGCAAAGGACCGACGTCAGATCGGCGAGACGGCGGCAGTTGAACGTTGCCTGCCCGAGAATCGGCTAGTGGTCCGCGACCGCGATGCGGAAGTGGTCGTCGATACCACAGACGATCTGCGCGAAGAGCTTCCCAGTCCAGGTGACCAGGTGCTCTGGAGCCGCGAGGTAGCGCTCGCTTTCGGGAAGATCCCGACGACGGAATCAAATCCTCATTTCGCGAATATAGAGGAGATCACCCAAGAGCCTCCTCGAGTCGGCGGCCTCGATGGCAAGATCGAACCACTAATTTCCTTGTTCACCACCTGTCTCGTCGAGCCGGAACTCGCTCGCCTCTTCGGCCTGGACGAGTACAACCACTCGGCTCTGCTGGTGGGGCCCCCGGGGTGTGGGAAGACCCTGACGGCTCGAACGATCGCCTATCAGGTCACTCAAAAGACCGGGGTACCGTGCCGCTTCGCCAGCGTCTCCGGTTCCGAGCTAGAGTCTCCCTGGGTAGGCGAGTCTCAGCGGAATATCCGTCAACTGTTCAAGGCGCTCAACGACCACGACGGGCCGACCGTCCTCTACATCGACGAGGTCGAGGCCATCGGTCGTCGGCGCGGTGGGTACGCCTCCTACCACTCGGACAAATTCCTCTCCCAATGGCTGACGTGCCTCGACGGGTTCAGGCAACGCGATCGCGTCGCGGTTATCGCTGCCACAAACCGCAAAGACTTGCTGGACCCTGCTATCCTCGAGCGCCTTTCGGGTCTCGAAGTGCCGATTGGCCGGCCGTCACGATACGGCGCTCACGAGATCTTCCAGATACATCTTCCCGAAACGCTCCCATTCAAAGTCAACGGTGCCGCACCGCTCGCGACTCGTACAGCGGCAATCGACGCAGCGGTCTCTCGCCTTTTCGACCCGAACGCCGACAACGAGGTTGCCGTGCTGCGATTTCGCGACGGGTCACAGCGCAGGGTCACAGCGCGTGAGCTCATCAGCGGGCGTTTGATCCGGCAGATATGCCGGGCCGCTCAACATCGGGCCCTCGCACGTGCGGCAGGATCCGAGCGTGATGACAACGGCATCGGTGTGGGTCGAGATCGGAAGGACGGCATCGCTGTCGCTGACATCGACGAAGCCGTTGCGGAGGCCATAGACAAGCTTTCCACGACATTGAGCGTCCACAACGCCATCCACTACCTGACCGACCTCACCGAGGAGGCCGACGTCGTGGCGGTGGAACCGATTCGTCGCAAGGTGAACCGCCGTCGATACCTCGTGGCCTGAGCAGCGGCCCCAACGGAGCGAAAGGAGATATGCGATGAGCGCCAGTCTGCTGCGAAGCCGCGACTTGCAGGAGAGAGTCGTCAAGCTCATCGGCAGCGACACCGAGCTGGGGAACTTCATCCTCGGCCGCGAAAGCCCTCAGGGAACGGGTGCCGAGGCCGCTCGGATACTGCTCCGCCAGATCGACGGTGTGACGCGAACATCCTATTCGAATTGGAACTCGGGCGGCGGCAACGGCTCCGCATCCGGCGGCTGGGGTGGCTACGCCGCTTCCGAATGGACCTACCGCTCCGGGGTCTACTACCCCGCCCGGAGACGATGGCGCACGCACGACGGACACGCAGAGCCGAACCGTGACTACGACTATGGATCTGGAGGCTATGCAGCGGATCATAGCCCCGACTACGGTTCGACAGAAGACAAGGGCAACGCTTCCACCGGCGGCCAGACCGATCCACAGGACTGGGGACGGAAGTTTCTGCGCACCAACGGTGCCTGCTGCTACATAGACCTCAACCACCTCGAGGTGTGTACACCAGAAGTCCTCAGCGCCCGCGACTTCGTAGCTGCTTCCCGCTCAATGCTAGTGATCGCCCGCGACGCGATGCGCGCAGCCAGCGCCGACCTTTCACCCGGCGAACGGCTGGTCGTGCTCGCCAACAACAGCGACGGCCACGGACAGTCCTACGGCAGCCATCTGAACTTCCTGATCTCTCGTGAAACCTGGCATCGCATCTTCGATCGCATGTACCCGGACCTCTTCGTGCTCGCCGCTTTCCAAGCCTCGAGCATCGTCATCACCGGCCAGGGAAAGGTGGGCAGCGAGAACGGACACGAGCCCGTGGACTATCAGCTCAGTCAACGGGCCGACTTCATCGAGACGCTTCAAGGTATTCAGACCACCTTCAATCGACCTCTCATCAATACGCGCGACGAGGCCCACTGCGGCCACTCCTGGGGTTCTGACAGGGCCTCGTCTCTTAACGACCGCTATGCGCGACTGCATTGCATCTTCTTCGATCACACCCTCTGTCAGGGGGCCACTTTCCTCAAGGTAGGAATGATGCAGCTGGTGCTCGCGATGCTCGAAGCCGGGCACGTAGACGCCGGGCTCATCCTCGAAGATCCCGTCGCAGCCGTGCACACCTGGAGCCGCGACCCCGACCTCGCCGCGCGCGTCCTGCTCGCTGACGGTCGGTCTCTGACAGCCGTTGAATTGCAGTGGCTGTTCCTAGAGCGCGCAAAAGAGTTCGCCGAGACCCAAGGCTTCGGAGAATACGTGCCGGACTCGGCGGCGATCCTCGAGCTCTGGGAGGACACTCTCTCCAAGCTGGAAGCCGGCTCGATCGAGTCCCTTCGCTCGCGGTTGGATTGGGTGCTCAAGCGAGATCTGATCGAGGCGACGCTGGGTGATCGGACCGGTCTCGACTGGCGCTCGCCTGAAGTCAAGCACCTGGACTTGATCTACAGCAGCCTCGACGAGCGCGAGGGCCTCTACTGGGCCTGCGAGCGCAAGGGTTTGGTCGAGCACATCGTGACCCACGCCGAGATCAGTAATCTCACGCGCCAGGCGCCGACCGACACCCGTGCCTGGACGCGCGCATGGTTACTCAACGCGCTGGCAGCCGCAAGCGTGCAAGATGTGGATTGGGACCACATCACCTTGGCGGCTCCCAACGCATCGCACGGCCGGACTGCACGCACATTCCACCTGTACGATCCGCTCGGATTCACGAAGGAGTACCTGGATGCACGCCTTCACGGTTCCGCTCCGGCAGTCGGTAACGAGCGGAAGAGTAAAAAGGGTAACAGCAAGCCAATGAAACGACGGAGGCAGACATGAGAGACCGCGAGAGGCAGCACTCTGAGGAAGAGCGCCGGCGTCACAGTCCAGGCGCTCCCCATGATGAGGACGGGCCGGACGACGACGGTATCGACGAGTTGCGTGCCGAGACAGCCAGTCTCTTGGAAGCAGCCGGCGCCGCCATCGGCAACGCGCTGTCCGGCAACAGCAGCGAGTTCGTTCGCGAGGTCAGACAGACCGGAGGACAGTAGCGTGGACCGCACGCTCATGGGTATGGAGACAGAGTTCGGGTTCGCGGCCTTTGACCCCTCGGGCCAACGGCTTTCGGATGAAGAATGGGTAGCCCGCCTCGTTGACTCGGTCAGGCGGCAGAGACCGTCCCTGTTAGGCAGGACGCCGTACGATGCGTTCTTGGGCAGCGGTTCGCGCCTGTACGTGGACTGCGGGCACCCCGAGTGGGCCACCCCCGAGGTCATGAGCCCGGACGAGGCTATTCGCTTCAGTCGAGCGGGTGAGCAAACGCTCTTGGAGGCCGCGACCGGCCTGGAGCAGTCGTCACCCAAGTTGGGCCGGACCGTGCTCTTCAAGTGCAACGTCGACTACGTGTCCGGCGCCACGTGGGGTGCCCATGAGAACTACCTCTACACCAGGTGTGGTCTCTCCGAGCTTTCCCGCCAGATGACCCCGCATCTGGCATCGCGGGTCGTGTTCACCGGAGCCGGCGGTCTCAACCCTAGTTCGCCCGGGATCGACTATTCGCTGTCCCCCCGAGTAGAGCGTCTTGATTCCGATACTGGCAACCGGCACGCAGTCTTCAACACACGGGACGAACCGTTAGCCGCGCACGCCTTTCACCGACTCCACGTCGTTGCCGGAGAGAGCCTCTGCTCCCATGTGTCGGATTACCTGCGGTTGGGAACCACGGCGCTGGTCCTCAAGTTGTGTGATGCTGGCCTGAGGCCAGTCGAGGACATGGCTTTGCAAGAGCCCCTAGCGGCGACGCGTGCTTTCGCTTCCGACTCCTCTTGCACTGTACGCGTGCCCGTCCGGCAAGGCGATCCGATCTCTGCCCTCGAGATCCAGCGTCGCTATTTGCAGCAGGTAAAGTCATACAGCGGAGCGCCCTTCATGCCACCGTGGACGGATGAGGTTTGCACCACGTGGCGGCTGGTCCTAGACGCGCTAGAACGAGAGCCCACCACGCTGGACACCGTCCTCGATTGGCCGATCAAGCTGGCGATCTTCAAGCAGCGAGCCCATCACCGTGGCATCGAATGGGATTCGCTCCCCATCTGGAACCGAGCCCTGAGATGCCATCTCGCCCGCAAGAAACCGACGAAGCGGCTGCCGCGCGACCGCGATGGCCTGGTGGCCATGCTGCGAGCGGCGGTTGACTTGCCCGATGTGACTGATGCCCTGGTCGAACAGCCCCAACTGCGTGGCCTGTCACCCTCGGAGTTTTGGGAATCGCACACGGCGTTGCGCGCCGAACTCTGCGAGATCAACATCCGTTTCGGCCAGTTGGGACCCCTGGGTATCTTCGACTCACTTGACCGCCAGGGCGTGCTAGACCATCGCATCTCGTCCGACGAAGAGATCGCGGTCGCCATGGATGCGCCCCCGACCGCTGGTCGCGGCCGCGTGCGCGGTGAACAGATCAAGCTTCTGAAATCCCAACGACGCAAGGGAATCTGTGACTGGGCCCGGATCGTGGACTCCTCACGCAACCGGGTCCTCGAACTAGGCGACCCGTTCATATCTGAAACGCCGAGTTGGAAGAAACTCCATCGCAGTGAAGAGTCGCTCGAGCTTCCTGAAACTTTCCTCTCGTCGTCTGTCTTCTTGAGGAGACGCCAGGACTCAGCCGTCACGAACCGAACCAGTCGTCCCGACGTCCAAGCAACGGACGAACGAGATGGATAGCCTTCCCGAAAGCGAGTGATCATGATAGCGGCAAACACGCCGAGGAAACCGCCTGCTACCGGCACACGGAGGGCACCAGCGACTACAGGAATCACGGATTCGAGATCGAGGTCTTGATTGTCCGCGACCAGAATGGACGTCACCTGCGCAACGAGAGGTCGGCTTGTCCCGTTCGCGTCAGCTCCTAGATCGCCTCCATGGTCGAGGGTGGCTTCGTCGCCATGTTGTAGGTTACGCTCACCACGCCAGGTACCTCGGCCACCAGCCGATCCGCAAGCCGGCGCAGGGTCTTCCACGGAAGTTCGGTCGGAGTTCCCTCACGCGCATCCACGCTGTTCCAACACCGCACCTCGAGCTGCAGCCCGAAGTCCCTCTTGCCGTCCCGCATACCGGTGACCCGATCCTCGTGCAGGATCGCGAGCTTCAGGAACGCATCTACGGAAGCCAACTCCTCCTCGGTGATCGCGTTCGCGATCCGCACCGTCTCGATACGCTCCGGCGTCACCTCGCCGATCACCCGCGCGGCCAAGGCGGGGCCGGGGAAGGGCATACGGTTCCAGACCGACTCGGGTAGCCCCAGCGCCTCAGCGACTTTCCGCACGCCGTCTTTTCGGATCTGGACGAGCGGTTCGATGATCTGGTAGCCGAACGCCTGTTCGGGGTCGATCCCCAGCTGCTCGAACACGTTGTGCTGGCGCTTGATGCCTGCCACCGTCTCGTCTACGTCTGTCAGGATCGTACCCTGAAGCAGCGACCGGGCCTCGCTTTCCCGCACGAGCCGGCCGAAGACATCACGATAGAAGGTCTGGGTGATCGCTTCCCGCTTCTCCTCGGGGTCGGTCACCCCTTTGAGCGCCGCGAAGAACTCTTCCCGGGCGTCGATCAGCTCCACGTGCACTCCATGCTCGCGGAACGTCGAGACCACTTGCTCCGGCTCACCCCGGCGCATGAGCCCGTTCTCGATGAAGTAAGTCTTGAGTCGCTCTCCGAGCGCACGGTGGCCAAGCAGGGTGACCGCAGACGAGTCGACGCCGCCCGAAAGGGCACTGATCGCGGTGTCGTTCCCAACAGTAGTGGAGATCTCCTCCACCTTCTGGCCGATGAACGCCTCGGGGTTCAGATCCTCGATCCTGATCTCATTGACCATCGGTTCTCTCCCTCGGTCGGTATGGTCACTAGCCCAGGTTGTCCGCAGCTCGCAGCTGGGTTCCCGGTCACACTATTTCCCTTGATACGGCACGCCCTCGGTCCACCAGTCGGGCGCCGGCATGCCTTTGAGATAGTGGTCGAAGAATTCTTTCATCTTGATCGAGTAGTCCAACTTGTTCGCATACTTCCGCGGGTGATGCGGCTCGCCGCGGTACTGCAAGAACACCGCGTGTTTTCCTAGGCGCCGCAGCGCTAGGTAGAACTCGATGCTCTGGTACCACGGGACGGCTTCGTCTTCATCCCCGTGCATGATGACCAAAGGCGTCTCGATGCGGTCGGCATAGAACAGCGGCGAGTTCTCGATGTAGTCCGAGCGAGCCTCCCACAGACTGCCCGACAACCTGCTCTGACCCATCTCGTACTGGAACTGGCGCGCCAGCCCCGTACCCCAGCGGATGCCGCCGTAGGCGCTGGTCATGTTCGACACTGGTGCCCCGGCCACCGCGGCGGCGAAGATGTTCGTTTGGGTGACGATATACGACGTCGTGTAGCCGCTCCACGAGTGGCCGTGCAGACCGAGGGCATCGGGATCGGCCAAACCAAGCTCCACCAGCTTCTTGACCCCAGGCACGACACTCTTCAGCGATGCATGTCCGGGCCGGCCCACCTCGAAGCGGACATCTGGCAAGAAGACGATGTACCCGTCAGAGGCATAGATGGGAAAGCTAGGCCGGTGATTCACCACCGGTTCATTGAACTCGTGCAAGCGTTGCGAAAAGAAGCGGTAGAAGTAGGTGAGAACCGGGTAGCGCTGCCCGGGCTGGTAATTGCCCGGCTTGATGACTACGCCCTGGAGCGGGATCCCGTCGTCGGAAGTCCACTCCACTAGCTCGGAAGTGCCCCAGGCGAACTCCCTGATCTGCGGGTTCACATCGGTCAGCTTGCGCGGCCCGGCGAAGTAGAGGTCTGCAACCCAAAGGTCGGGAAACTCGTTGTAATCCTCTCGCGTGTAGAGCAGAACGTCGGCGTCGTCGGCCTTGGCCCGGAAGCGAAACTTGCGCTCCTCCTCCAGCAGTCGCTCGAGCCCTCCAGCTTCGACGCGCGTCCGGTAGAAGCCGAAGTTCTTGTTCCGCTCATGGAACGACATCAGATGGACCCACCCGTCATGTTCGAAGGCCTCCCGTTCGCGATCCACTCGTAGGACGCGTAGCACGCGCCCCTCGGCGCGGCCTTGCCCGCCGGTGAGGTTCACCGGCTCGCCGCCACCCGTCGGAAACTGCCAGACGTCGTACTTGTCGTGGATCAGCACGGCGCGGTCGCCTTCGACCCAGCCGCCGACCCCGTATCCAGAGCGCGGGCTCGGGTAGTCGTGGTCCTCGTCGTAGAATGCGATATCCAGGCCGACGGTGAGAGTCCGAGTGCTCCCCTTCTCGGCGTCGAAGAGATGCCAGTGGTCATCTTGGTAGTAGACCACGTACCGGCCTTCGGGAGACAGGCTCGCTGACGATTCGGACACCCCAGCCCCTCTGAACCATTGACCTACAGCGGACCCACCTCCCCCATAGCCGTCGACCACCTTCGTACGCTCACCGCTCTCCAAGCTCACGACGTACAGATCGGAGAGCGAACCGACCCAGGTGCGTTGCTTTCGGTACGGTGTTGAAGAAGAGGCCAGAGCCCGGCGCGGATTCTCCGGCGACCCCCGGAGTTGAACGACTGTATCGGCGAGCTGGAACGCGCGGCCTCCGCGCACGTGGTAGACGGCCGCGTAGGTCTGGTCTTCAACCTCATCCCACTGCTGCTTCTGGTTCGGCACGATCAACGGATCGTCGGTATGCCAGACATCGACTCCCCGGTCTTCGAGCATCACATCCACGTCGTACGGGTCGAACGGCTCCTCGGCCTCCGTGCTGTCCGGTTCGGTCCCCGACTCTTCGCCCCCCGGCCCGGGCGTCTTCTCGGGCTCTTCCCGCTGAGCATCGGCTTCCGGTCGGTAGCCAAAGAAGAGCCGATCGCCATCATCGGTCCAACGCAGCCTGTTCTTCGCCGGCAGGGTCCACCCTTCCGGAACGTCGGCGGCAGCCACGGCGGTGCGAACTTCGTCTCCGTCCCATGCCACAAGAGAGCCCGGCCCTGGCTCGCCCTCCTCGTCCTCGATCGCAGACACCCAGGCGAGGCGCGAACCCTCTTCCCACCAGGCGAGCGTCTCGACATGAGCGAACGTTGCGGTATCCAGGGCAGTCGTCAGAATGCCGCTTGGTGCGAGGCTCACGAGATACAGCCCATCACCCATGCCATCCGGCGCCGCCACCACGTAAGCGAGGTATTTGCCTTCCTGATCGAAGGCGAAGCTCCGCACGTGCTCGACCTCCGTCTCTTCCCCGGAGCCAAGATCTCTGATCACAAGCAGCGTGCCCGGCTTCTCTCTTTTCCGCCCTTCCTCCTCCTGTTCCTCTTGCTCCCCATCCCCATCCGCATCGCCCTCGCCCCCGAAACCAAGCCATGCCAACCACCCGCCGTAAGGCGCCAGCGCGAACCGCTGAACCTTCTCCCACGTCATCACCTCCCCGCTCTCTGTCGCGAGCAGGGCCAATCCGGGTTGGGGCGCGTCGTCCTCGTCGCCCTTCGCCTTCTCCCTGGCCTCGAGCGAGGGCTCGAGCCGCATGGCCACCCAACGGCTATCGCCCGATATGACCGGCGCCGCGCCTAGCGGCACCACATAGCGCTG
>JBDHAS010000087.1:0-16809 GCA_039588015.1 Gemmatimonadota bacterium
CTCGATCGCCGCCGTCTTTCCGGCGCTACCGATCACAACATCGCCCGAGTTCGCCTCGGCCACCATGTCACGCGTCGCCGCCACACGAATCGGCAGCCCGAACAGCTGCACGAACCCGGTCGAATCCTCGGGATTGAACGACTCGCTGGAGCCAAAGCTGGCCAAGCCCGGCTCGTAGAGTGTGTTCGGGCTGTTACGGCCGGCGATACTGAGCGAGCCCTTGTACAGCTTCAACCGAACGCTGCCGCTCGCCTGCGCCAGCAGCGAATCGACCATCGAGTCCATCGCGTCTCGCTCCGCCGACCACCAGCGGCCCTCGTACACGAGGTCGGCGTAACGGGCTGCGATCCCGTCCTTCAGCGCCATACTCCTGCGGTCGAGCACCAGGCTCTCGAGCTCCTGCAGCGCCGTGAACAGCAGCGTGCCTCCGGGGGTCTCGTAGATGCCCCGCGACTTCATCCCCACCAGCCGATCCTCGACGATATCCGCCCGACCAACGCCGTGGGCTCCGGCGATCGCATTGAGTCGGCTGACCAGCTCGACCGGTTCGAGCCGCTGGCCGTTCACCGACACCGGATACCCGTGCTCGAAGCCGAGCGTGACGTACTCCGGCACGTTCGGCGCCCGTTCCGGCGCGGTCGTGATCATGAACAGGTCTTCCGGCGGCTCGTAGTCGGGGTCCTCCAGAGGGCCGCCTTCGTGAGACAAGTGCCAGAGGTTGCCGTCGCGCGAATAGATCTTCTCGGGAGACGCGTCCACGACGATTCCCTTCTCCTCCGCATAACCGAGCGCGCCCTCACGGCTCGTGATCGACCATTCGCGCCACGGCACGATCACCGGGAGCTGAGGCGCAAAGGCCATGTAGGCGAGCTCGAAGCGAACCTGGTCGTTTCCCTTCCCCGTGCAGCCGTGCGACAGCGCATCGGCGCCCACAGCCAAAGCGTATTCCGCCTGCTTCTGCGCAATCAGCGGCCTCGCCATTCCCGTACCGAGCAGGTACTTCCGCGCGTAAAGCGCCCCCGCCCGCAACGTCGGCCAAATGAAGTCCTTCACGAACGGTCCTTTGAGATCGGCGATTTCACACCCCACGGCGCCCGATCGTCTTGCCTTTTCCGGCAGAGCCGTCAGGTCGTCGTCTTGGCCGACGTCGGCGACGAAGCACAGGACCCGGGCCTCATACGTCTCTTTCAACCAGGGCACGATGATCGAGGTGTCGAGCCCGCCGGAGTAGGCGAGCACGACGGTGGGCTTGGAGTTAGGCAGGATCATTCGAGTTACGCTCCATCTCTAGCTGTCCGGGGACGCTATCCGATCTTGACGCGACGTGCCTCAACCACTTCCGCACTATCATGCACATATGATTCAACAGTTACACAGACGTCTTTAGCTAAATTTATAGTGATTATCTTCATCTATATGCATATAAGATGCATGAATATACAATTACTCACAATCCTGTCAACCGGAAGATTGGCGAGCCCCGGGGCCTTACCGCGGCCCCGGTTGTATCGGCGCACTCATGGACCCTATGATGGCCAGTCGACGGCCTTGGGCTCAGCGCCCGGGCGAATCCACCAGCACCTTAAGAACGACCAAGGCATGGCTAAGAAGAAGCACGACAAGGAAGCGAGTATGCGCCGTTCCAAGCCGAGGGTTCGGCTAATCCATTGGAAGCCCGAGGAGGGGAAGGCGGAGATCGAACGGCTGTCGGCCGCCGGCTACGACGTGGACGCCGCCCCGATCGGCGCGGGCTTCTTGCGGGAGTTGAGGCAGAAGCCGCCGGCGGCGGTGGTGATCGATCTGTCGCGGCTGCCTGCGCAGGGCCGCGATATAGGAGCGGCCATGCGGCAAAGCAAATCGACCCGACTCATCCCCATCGTCTTCGTCGGTGGGGACCCCGAAAAGGTGGAGCGCTTCAAGAAGCTGCTGCCAGACGCGGTCTACACGCCCTGGAGCCGTATTCGTAGCTCGCTGAAGCGCGCTATCGGCAGCCCCCCGCCGAAACCTGTGGTCATCGAATCGGCGTTGGCCGGCTACTCGGGAACCCCGTTGCCTAAGAAGCTCGGCATCAAGCCCGAGTTCACGGTGGCCTTGGTCGGGGCGCCGCAAAACTTCGAGAAGACGATGTCGGGCGACTTACCCGAAGGCGTGAAGTTCCGCCGGCAGGCGCGTGGGCGCTGCGATCTGATCATCTGGTTCTGCAAGTCGCAAAAGGAACTGAAGACGCGAGTCAAAGCGTTAGGAGAGTTGGCAGGCGCCGGTGGACTGTGGATCGCGTGGCCGAAGCAGGCCTCGGGGGTTCGCACCGACCTGACCCAAACCGCCGTGCGAGCGGCCGGGCTCGCCGTCGGGCTGGTCGACTACAAGGTCGCCGCGATCGACGCTACATGGTCTGGGCTGCGCTTCGCCCGGCGCAAACCCAAATAGACGGTGCCGACTCGGTAACCGCAGTTATGTGCTGGTCGGCTCATCTCGGCGGCCGCATATTGGACCCACAGTGAACGAGCTACTTTCGCGCCTCAAGACAGGCCTGTCAGGCCGTTACAGCGTCGAGCACGAGATCGGGCGCGGCGGGATGGCGACCGTCTTCCTCGCGCAAGACGTAAAGCACACTCGCCCCGTGGCCGTGAAGGTCCTCGACCCCGAACTCGGCGCCACGCTGGCCGCGGACCGCTTTCTGCGTGAGATCAAGATCGCAGCCCGGCTCCAGCACCCGCATATCGTTCCGCTCTACGACTCGGGCGAGGCCGATGACTTGCTTTACTACGTGATGCCGTACGTAGAAGGCGAGTCTCTGCGGGCCAGACTGTCCTACCAGCGCCAGCTCCCACTGGAAACCGCGCTCCAGATCGCGGGCGAGACCGCGGACGCCCTCGACTACGCTCATCGCGCCGGCGTGGTACACCGCGACATCAAGCCCGAGAACATCCTGCTCTCCGGTGGGCACGCCATGGTGGCGGACTTCGGGATCGCATTCGCGATCACCACGGCGGGCGGCCAAGCTCTGACCCGCACCGGCATGGCAATCGGGACTCCCGCCTACATGAGCCCGGAGCAGGCAACGGGTGAGAGGGAGGTCGACGCGCGCACAGACATCTACAGTCTGGGATGTGTGGTCTACGAGATGCTTGCCGGGCTGCCGCCCTACGTCGGACCGACACCAATGGCGGTCCTCGCACAGCAGGCCGCAGGGCACGTCAAGCGGCCCCGCAAGTTTCGCAGCGATGTGCCGAGAGACCTCGAGCGAACCGTACTGAAGGCACTTTCCAGCACGCCCGCGGACAGGCACCGACGGCCGAGGCGTTTTCCCGCGCCTTGACGGCGCCAACTCGTGAAGCCGCGAAGGGGGGCTGGCCCCGGCTTGTGTCCAAGAAGGCGATCGTGGTGGCTGCCGCGGGGCTCGCCGTCGCGGCAGCTACCGTGTTGCTCATCGACAGACAGGAGGAGGTCCAAACCGCTGCGGGGCTCCAAACGCTCAGTGAAGGGCGACAGCTTCACAACCGCGCGCTCGCGCTGGGCCAGCCCCGTTACTATGAGGACGCGATCTCCAAGTTCTACAGCGCTGCCGAACTCGACACCAGCTTGATCGCGTCGGCCTTGCTTGCCGCTTCATTCTCTCACGTCAATCTCGGGCGGCCGGCCGTGGCGGATTCCCTCGCGGACATAGTCTCTCAGCGCCGCGATCGGTTGTCGCCATCTGAGCTACTCTTTTTGGATCTGCTGTTGTCGTGGCACTTGCGCGGCGATCTGGCTGGCGCTCTCCAGACCGCCCGTCAGTTGGGCGGTATGGACCTCGTCGTCGTGGCTTTTCGGAGTAACCATCCTCTCGAGGCAATCCAGGCCCTGGACGATGTCGACCCGGGCTTGAACGACTACTGGTTCTTCCTGACGGCATCACACCACATGCTCGGCGACCACGAGGCCGAGCTAGTCGCTGCCCGCAGAGCTCGCCAGGGTGATCGCGATCGCCTGAGCCGTGTCTACTACGAGGTGCGAGCTTTGGCCGCGCTGGGCAGAGTGGAGGAAGTTAACGCGCGGATCGATGAGGCTCTGACGATGCGACCCGAGCCCGATTGGTGGGGGGCACACTCGACGGTAATGAGCGCAGGAGCGATAGAGCTACGTGCGCATGGCAATCGGGCGGCCGCGATAGAGGTAGCCCAGCGCGCGATAGATTGGCTGATGGACCGCCCCGCTGAGGAGGCAGCGACGAGGGCGCACCGAGCCAGGTTAGCCGCGGCGTATTACCGGGCCGAGCGGTGGGATGAAGCCCGGGCTCTTTACGAGCAGCTGGCGCAAGAGTTCCCCGGCCGCATCTTCTACCGAGGCGCGCTAGGCACTCTGGCCGCCAGGCGTGGCGACCGTGAGGAAGCGTTGCGGATCAGTGATGCCCTGGTCGGCCTAACCGGCCCGTACGATTTCGGCGAAGAATTCTATTGGCGGGCCGACATCGCAGCGCTGCTCGGAGAGCGAGATCGCGCCGTGAGCCTATTGCGCGATGCGTTCGCGCGAGGGTTCCCCTTCAGTCAGTACAACCCTCACGCCGACAAGGATCTCGAGTCCCTGCGAGATTACCCGCCCTACCAGGAGTTGGTTAGGCCTAAGGGCTGAGGTAGTGGAAGGCTCTCCGCTACCGTTTCCTTGGGCCGAGCACGCAAAGCCGGCGACAAGGGCCGCCTTCCGCCCCCTTCGCTAGCGCCGGAAGAAGCGACCGACGCCGCCCATCCGCGGGTTCACGACGTTGGCGAACTTCGAGCCGAAGCGGTAGCTAAGCCCAAGGCTCAGCTCGTAGCGGAAGTCGGTTTCCCGCTGCCGCCGCCTGAGGAGAATGTCGTCGGGATCGATCCCTTCCCCCGACAGGTAGAACTGGTCTTTTATTCTGGAGATCTCGGCGTTGACATCGAAGTTGAAGCCGCGGAATAGTCGATACTCGAAGTTCAAAAATGCCGTTAGCCGATGGGTCCTCAAATCGTGCAGGTACTGGACTCCATGTACAGATCCGTGGATTTCGCCCCACGGCTGCTGAACGGCAGCCCCGATGATCAGGCTATGCCGCGGCAGAAACTCCTTGATCTCGCCCTCCACGGTTTGCTCCATATACCAGAAGGCCGCCGCTTCAACTGAATAACGAAACGTGACCTGGCGTCGAGTCGACTCGAAATAGGGGAATATGTTGTACTCGACGGCCGGACCCGCGAACAGCGCCAAATCCCGGTTGACGCGCGTAGACACGTCGGCTTCTGCCGTGGCACCGGCAGACCAGTGATCGGTCAGACTCCAGACGGTCAGAAAGTCGGCGGAATAGTCCCAGTCTTCATAGATCTCCACACCGTCGTCTTCGAAGTCGAACTCGTCTCGATTGTACCGGCCCCGCACATGGAAGTTGATCTTCAGGTCCTCTGACACACGGTCCGCCGAAGCCGATCCCCTGATCCCATAGCTGCTCTCCAGCTTCTCGCCTTCGAGCGATCCGTCGGCACTGAGGCGGAACACCCAGAGATTCCACGGGTCATGCTCCTCGCGCTGGATGACCGCCACCTCGGGGGCCTCGTACACGACCCGCAGAAGCGGAGCCAGCGCTGTCGTCTCGACGAACTGTACCAGTCCCAAGGCCATGGTCTGCGTGAGTCGCTCGCGCACTTCCGCATCGGTGTCGGTGGGGTCGGTGACGTAGGAGAGCGACTTCTCGAGTCCGGCAAAGACCCCTCGGCCCAGGTAGTCGAGCGTGTAGTGCTGGCCGCCGCCGCCTGTTCGCTGATCGGTCACGAGCAGATGCACTTCGGAATCCTGTCGATCCCGAACCCAGTTGACCCAAGTGATCTCACGCCGGAAGTGGTCGAAGTCGCAGTTCCGTGCATTACAGTCGAGAAACACATTGAGAGCCTGCGCCGTCATATCGGCTGCAGGCTCCTGGGCGGCCGCATCGGACCATGAAAAGACAGTGCAGATTGTGGACAAGACAGTCAGCTTTGCTAGCTGTCGTTTCATGCACGCTCCCCTGTATGACTCGCTCTGCCAGGTACCGGCGAGCCTCAACCGGATACGAAATCTCTCGGGTACTCCCACGCACGTATGGGAAGATCGGAAGGGACTCAAACTCTCTAAACACCCGAGCGGCCAGGACCGTTGAGGCGGGACCGCGAGCGGAATCAGACCGAGGCGCCCGCGGGATCTGGGCGCTGGTCGCCGGATGCTGGCGACCGTCTTGGTCCAAGCGAGCGGCGTCTTGCGGCTCAGTGACCGGCGATGCGCTTCATCCGCTCCACGATTTCGGCCCGCCGGTCTTCCTGTCGGAGTATCAGCAAGATCGTGTCGTCGCCCGCCACGGTGCCTAGTAGCTCGGGCCAGCTCTCGAGGTCGATGGCCTCCGCCACGGCTTGGGCCGAGCCGGTCTTCGTCTTCACGACGATCAGATTGCCTACGCCCTCGATACCTTCGAGAAGATGTGGAAGCAGCCTTCCCAGCGCCGGGCCAGTCTCCTCGCCGTCCGCAGCCACAGCGTAGTAGCTCTCCCCTTCCACATGCGGGACCTTCGCTACACGGAGTTCCCTCAGGTCACGGGAGAGGGTGGCCTGAGTCACGTCGAAGCCACGCTCGAGCAGCTCGCGGCGCAACTCGTCCTGGCTTCGGACCCGCTGTGTCCGGATGAGCTCGAGGATAGATTCCTGGCGTCTCTTCTTGGCCGGGCTCTGCGGCACGTCAACTCCGTGTCCTAGGTATCAGTGAAGAATCTAAACGTCGGAGACCCCGCCACAACGCCATGTCGTGGTCACGTCGTCATGGTGCGGCGGAACCTGACGATCGCCAACTGCAGTGTGACCGCTCCGATCAGTGTGAGCGCCACGTACTGGCGCCACAACTCCGCGAAACCGGCTCCCTTAAGAAAGACCGGGCGCACGACCTCCAGAAAGTGACGCACCGGATTGGCCAACGTCAGCCACTGAAATATCTCCGGCATGCTGCTGATGGGATAGAAGAAGCCGGAGAGGATGATGGCCGGCAGCAGGAACAGGAACAACGACATGAAGGCTTCCTGTTGTGTCCGCGAAATGGTGGAGATGAGCAGCCCGACGGCCAGTCCCGAGACAATGTAGATGAGCGCGGCCGGCAGCAGCACGAAAAGCGAGCCACGCATTGGAATGCCGAACCACAGGACGGCGATCACCGTGACCAAGAAAAGGTCGATGAGACAGATGATCGCGGCCGGGACGGTCTTGCCGAGCATCAGCTCGGTCGGAGTTAGGGGACTTACCGTAAGCTGGTCGAGCGTCCCCAGCTCCCGCTCGCGCACGACCGCCAGCGCCGTCAACAGCAAAGACATGAGCAGGATGATGATCGCGATCACCCCGGGCACATTGTAGACGCGACTCTCCAGCTCCGGGTTGTACCAAGCGCGGGATCGCAGGTCCACTCCCCCAGCCAAGCCGGCCCCCGACGCGAAGGCTCGCTGGATGGCGAATCGCTGCACGATCTGCGTGAGGTATCCCTGGGCCACCGTAGCCGTATTGGAATTCGTGCCGTCAAGGACGATCTGGACCTTCGAACCGCGGGCATTGGCGAGCTGTTGGGCGAAGCCCGCAGGAATCTCGATCCCGACTTCGGCGTCGCCATAGTCCAGAGCGCGCACGAGATCGCCCGGCCGCTCCGAGTAGCCCACGACTCTGAAGTATCCTGTGGAGGTAATGACCTCGATCAGTTCCCGAGAGGCGGCCGTGCGGTCGTGGTCCACGACGAAGGTCGCGGTGTTCTTGATGTCCGTGTTGACGGCGTACCCGAAAGCCACTAGCTGAATCACGGGCGCGATGAAGAGGACCCGTTTCATCCTCGGATCGCGGAATATCTGCCGCAGCTCCTTCTTGAGCATCTCGCGGACCCGCGCCGGCGCGAATCGCATCAGGCCAGTTCCTTCTTGAAGGCGCGAACCGCTAGCGAGAGTCCGACGGTAGCGAAGATGATCATCGCGACGGCCTCGATCCACAGAACGGACGGGCCGACAGCTTTGAGGAAGATCCCCTTGGTCACCGTGATGTAGTAGCGCGCCGGCACGATGTAGGTCACCGCTTGGAGAACGACGGGCATCGTCGAGATCGAGAACAGGAATCCGGACAGCAGCAGCGCCGGCAGGTATGTCGTCTGCAAGGCGAGCTGCGTTGCGAGCACCTGTGTCTTGACGGCCGCCGAGATGAAGGCACCGAAGCTCAGCGCCCCCAGCAAGAACAGGAGTGTGAGGCCGGCGAGCAGCAGCAGGTTACCGCGCAGGGGAACGTCGAACACGAGGAGACCCGCCAGGATCGCCAGCACCACGTCGAATATTCCGATCGCCACGTAGGGCAGCAGCTTGCCGATCACGACCTCGAGGCGATGTACGGGTGTCGCCGCCAGCTGCTCCATCGTGCCCCGCTCCCACTCGCGAGCGATGGTCAGCGCGGTCAGCATGGCGGCGATGATCGACATGATGACGGCGATGAGACCGGGGACGATCATGTTGCGGCTCTCGAGCGTCTCGTTATACCAGACCCGCGATTCCGCCGCTACGGGAAGCGTCAACCTCCGCCCCTGCAGCACTAGTTCGGTCGAGTATTGGGCGACGATCGCCTGACCGTAGTTCTGGGCGATTGTGGCGGTGTTGGCATCCGAGCCGTCGAGCAGCATCTGCACCGGCGCTCCCCGTCCGGCGCCCAGGTCTCTGCTGAATCCCGGCGGGATCACCAGAGCGACCTTGACTTTCCCAGTCTCCAGAAGCGCGTCGATTTCGCGCTGACTGCCCGGGTAGGTCAGGATATCGAAGTAACCCGAGCTCTCGAACCTCTCGATCAACGAACGACTCGCATTGCTTCCGCTCTCGTCCAGGACCGCCATCTCGATGTTCTTCACATCGAAGCTGATCGCGTAGCCGAAGAACAGAATGAGAAAGACCGGAAGCACGAACGCCATGATCAGGCTGCGTGGGTCACGGCGGAGCTGTATCGCCTCCTTGCGGGCCATGGCGAGCAGGCGCGACGCGTTCATCCGGCCACCGTCCCTCCAGAGCGGCGGACGAAGGAGACGAAGACGTCCTCGAGGGATGGCTCGATCGGCTGGATCGATTCTGCCGCATGGCCGGCCGCCGCCAGCCGTTCGGGAATCTCCTTGGCGCCCGCCGCCTCGTCTTCCACCATGGCATGGACCGCGCGGCCGAACATGGTCACTTCCAGGATGCCCGGTGCGCCCTGCAACACCTCTACCGCGCGCGGCGCGTCGTCCGCCAGAACCTCGAGGATCGGCTCCTGAATGGCCTCCTTCAAGCTGTGAGGTTGATCGAGAGCTATGATGCTGCCGCGGTTCATCAGCGCGAGGCGATTACAGTACTCCGCCTCCTCCATGTAGTGGGTGCTGACAAAGACGGTCGTCCCCCCGCCAGCGAACTCGTAGATGAGATCCCAGAAGTTGCGGCGCGAAATGGGATCCACGCCCGAGGTCGGCTCGTCGAGGAACAGGATCGGCGGCTCGTGCACCACCGCGCAGCCCAACGCCAGCCGCTGCTTGAACCCGAGCGGCAGTTCACCCGTCATCTGCCCCTGCCTGTCCCTCAGCCCCGCCATCTCCACAACCCATTCGCGTCGCTCGGCGAACCGATCACCGGTCACGCCGTATAGGCCCCCGAATAGCTGCACGTTCTCCAGAACCGTGAGATCGGGATAGAGCGAGAACAGCTGAGACATGTAGCCGATGTTCAGCTTCACCTGTTCGATCTCGCTCTGCACATCGAACCCCGCCACGCGCGCCGATCCGGATGTCGGGCGCAATAGACCCGTGAGCATCTTGATGGTCGTCGTCTTGCCCGCCCCGTTCGGCCCGAGGAACCCGAAAATCTCGCCTTCGGCGACATCGAAGCTCACGCGATCCACCGCGACGAACTCGCCGAACTTGCGCGTCAGTTCGCGTACCTCGACGGCCCTAGCCATCGGCTGCCTCTCGCTCCTGTACCAGATCGATGAAGACGTCCTCCAGAGACGGCTCTACGGGATCCTCCCCCTCCACGGCGATCCCGGCGGATGTGAGCCCGTCGCGCACGGCAGGCCAACCTTCCGTACCGGTTCGGAGCGTGACGTGAATGATCTCACCGAAGAGGACGGCCTGGCGAACGGCCGGGTGATGCCGGAGCAGGTCGCGGGCGCGACGCGGAGAATCGGCACGCACGGCCAGCACCTGGCCAGCCAACCGTTCTCGCAGCGCGTCCGGCGTGTCGATCTGTACGGACGTACCCTTGTGTAGAAGTGCAACCCGATCGCAGCGTTCCGCCTCGTCCATGTAAGCGGTCGAGACGATCACAGTCACGCCGCGCGCGACCATCTCGTGGACGATCAGCCAGAGGTCGCGCCGCGATATCGGATCGACGCCGAACGTCGGCTCATCGAGCAGCAGAATATCGGGCTCGTGGATGAGCGCGGCGCAGAGGCCCAACTTCTGCTTCATACCGCCGGAAAGCTGACCGGCGAGCCGATTCTCGAACGGCCCGAGGCCGGAGAACGAGTAGAGACGTTCAAGCCGAGGCGCGCGTTCTCCACGCGGAACCCGATACAGGTCGGCGTAGAATTCGATGTTCTCCCGGACCGTCAGGTCGGTGTAGAGGCCAAAGCGCTGCGACATGTACGCGATGTGGTGCTTGACCGCCTCGGGATCGCCAGCGGCGCTGGATCCCGCGACGACCGCATCGCCCGACGTGGGTCGTAAGACGCCGGCGAGCATGCGCAGGGTCGTCGTCTTGCCGGCGCCGTCTGGACCTACGATCCCGAACAGCTCACCCGCAGCCACATCGAACGTCAGGCCATCGACGGCGCGCGTTTCGCCGAAGTCGCGGGTCAGCCCCTGGAGAGAGACGGCAGCTTCCATGCTGGATTAGCGCTCCGCCGTTTCGATCACGACGTCGGCGGCCAGGCCCGGCTTGAGATCGTGGCCCGGGTCTCCCGTAA
Source organism: Gemmatimonadota bacterium (assembly GCA_039588015.1). GTDB lineage: Bacteria > Gemmatimonadota > Gemmatimonadetes > Palauibacterales > KS3-K002 > JASFMO01. The sequence goes on from JBDHAS010000087.1 coordinate 10,953, forward strand.
TCTGGACTTTGACACGGTACACCAGCTTCACGCGCTCTTCCGTGGTCTGCACGTTGCGCGGCGTGAATTCGGCTTCGCTGGCGATGAATACGACGCTCCCCTCATACGTGCGGTCGGGGTACGCGTCGCCCGTGATCGTTGTCGGACGCCCGACGGAGATCCGCCCCACCTCGTCGGCTCGCACGTAGATGCGTACCCAACGGTCGTCGGGGTTGCGCAGCGTCAGCACCGGCGCCCCCGCGCCGACCGTCTCGCCGGGCTCGCGATGGCGCACGGTGATCAACCCATCGAACGGCGCGCGTATCAGCGCGAAGTCGAGGGCGGCATCCATCTGCGCAACGGTGGCCTCGGCCTGCGCCACCGCCGCGCGTTGGGCGGCGATGCGTTCCCGGCGCGGACCCGTCTCCAGGATCCGTAGCGCTTCCTGGGCGCTCTCGTAGTCGGCTCGCGCGAGCTCGTGCGCGGTTTCCGCGTTATCGAGCATCTGCTGACTCACGGCACCGCCCTCATGCAGGCGTCGTGTCCGCTCGAGGTCCCGCTCCGTGTCGTTCAGGCGCTGCAACGCAGCGCGTACCGCCGCGCGCCCTTGAGCGACCTCCTCCGCACGGAAGCCACGCTCGAGCTCGGCCAGTACGGCTCCGGCGGCCTCGGCTTGGGCCAGAGCCGCCTGGCGCCGGGCCAGCAGCTCGGTGCGGTCCAGCCGCGCCAGCGCTTGGTCGCGAACCACGCGATCGCCTTCGCGAACGGCGATGTCTTCGATCCGGCCGGGTGCCTGGAAGCCCAGATCGGCCTCGGTGGCTTCCACCGTCCCGGACGCGAAGATGATGTCGTCCCGGCCGTCGCGAAGTACGGTCAGCCAGACCACGACCGCAGCCACGATCACGACCACGACCGGAATTGCGATACGTCTCCTACCGCTCATCGTACGCTCTCCAGATTCCTATCAAGCCACTCGGGCGTGAGCTCGCCGACGACCCTGGCGAGCTGTACCCACGCCGCGATTTCAGCGTGTTGGGCCTCCACGAGCAGCGATCGCGCTCGTGCGAGATCCGCCTCGGCTCGGAGGTAGTCGGTTTGGGTTCCGGCACCTTCCTCAAGAGAGAGCTGCTCGATACGGACCACCTCGCTCTGATGCTCGACGGCGCGATCCAGCGCATCGACCAGGGCACCGGTCTCTAATGCGGCATTCAGGGCGCGATCCACATCTTCACGGATCCGCAGTTCCTCCAGGCGAAGCTCTTCCTTCGCCCGGTCAACCTGTGCCGAAGCCCGGCTGACCTGGCCGGAACGGTTGCCTCCGGTGAACAACGGATACGAGAGAGCGACACCCAGATTCCACTCGGCGGTGGTTCGTCCGTCGCCGTCGATAGCGTTGTCGCTGCTGAACAACTTGTAGCCGCCACCCAGCCGCAGGTTTGGTATCCAGGCTGCCGTGGCAACGCGGCGCTCGGCCTCCGCCACGTCCACCGCTTGCATGACGGCCTCGAGCTCCGGGTTGCCGGCCAGGGCGCGCTGCACCAGAACAGCACGATCATCTAGCGCTACGCCAGCAGCAAGGCGGACGGGGGACAAACGGTCGGCCCGCGTCTCGTCAGGCATGAGGTCGATCAGGCGCGCCAGGTTCCGTTCCGTGAGATCCAGCCTCGTCCGCATGGCAACGCGTTGCGCTTCTGCCTCCGCAAGCGCGGCATCTACGCGCAGCAGCTCGACCTGCGCCGCCTGACCCTCGGCGAGGAGCTGCTCCACTCTGCTCCGCTCGGAGGCGAGCGAGTTCGTGCGCCGCTCGATCGCATCGAGGACGCCACGCGCCGTGAGCACGTCGAGGAAGGCGACGGCGGTACGGGCCGCGAGCCCCATCTCGGCGGCGGCACGACCGGCGGTTGCACCCTCGGCTCCGGCCCGGGCGCCTCTGATCCTGTTCACGCGGGCGCCGTCGAGTATGGTCCAGCCGAGCGAGAGGTTACCCTGGATCAGCGTATTGGCAAACTCGATCCGCTGGAACTGGTCTTCCGTGAAACCGTGTATCGGAGCCACCAACATCGGCTCCTGAAAACGCGTCACGTTGGCTTGAGTTGCGAGCTGCGGCCACCACGCCGACTTCGCCTGCCTCAACGCGGCCGCCGCCGCATCCTCGCCGGCTCGCGCTACGCCGACGCTCGGATGATTCTGCCGGGCCAGCGCGATGGCGCCTTCCAACGTCAGCGCATCTCGAAGGGCCGGCTCCTGCGCAATAGCCACCGACGCGGCCCCCAGCGCGGCCCAGCCGCACACGGCGACGGCTCGAACCGCCAGTGGTGTCTTGAAGCTTCTCATTCTCTGTTCTCCGGATACGCTGCCAGTCCCGCGCGCACGAAGTCGACCACGCTCTGGACCAGACGCGCACGCGTGTTGGGATCGTCCTGATCGATCGCGACACCTTCTCTTAACGCCCGCCGAGCCAGCGTGAGCCAGATCGGCTGGGCAGCGATGCTGAGCGCCATGAGTCGTGAATCACCCGGCCTCATCGATCCGCTCGCCTGCCCCTCAGCGATCAACGACGCGAGCATCCCGATATTGCCGCTTATGGTCCGCAGCGCCGCTGCCGGGATCGGTTCAGGGCTGGTCAACTGCTGAGCCATGAGGGGAGGCAGATCGGCATTCTCCTGCAGGAAATCGAAGAACGTCCTCACCAACGCCTCCGCCTTATCGAGCGGTTCGTCACCGGCTGCAGCGACCGCGGCGGCGAAGCGTTCGCGCGTCGGCTCGAGGGCCGACGAGATCACCGCCTCGTAGAGGGCCCGTTTGGAACCGAAATGGTAGGTGATGGCGCCGAGGTTGGTGCCCGCACGCTGGGTAATGGCCCGCACGGATGTGCCTTCGTACCCGTGCAGGGCGAACAGCGCTCGGGCTGCCTGGATCAAGTCAGCGGCGGTGCCGTCGTAGGCGAGCTTGGGCTCGGGGATCTGATTCATACGTTTGACTCCCTTCATACGTTCGTATGATATCACCTCGCCGGCGCACGGTCAATGCCGGCGGCCGGCCTTGGGATCGGACAGTCGCTGCGGTTGGGGAGGGTCCTGTTCTACTACTGAAAGCCGTGGTACTTACGCTCGCCCGCCGGTTCCGCTTCTTCCTCCTCTGGCTGCCAGCGGCCCGACTCGACATCGAACCAGCGCGTCATGAGTGCTTCAGTCCAAGCTGCCCATATCTCGGGCATGTCCGGGCGAGCGCGAAGTTGCTCGAACAGGACCGAGTAGTATCCCGCGGTGGCCACAGGTACGATTCCCTGAAACCCCTCGTACGCTTCGGCGATGTCGGAGGCGACGAAAGTGACACTGTTATCCGCGTAGTCTATGCCGGGGAACTTCTCCAAGCGCTCGAGGCTCGCCGGCGGGACCGCCCGCAGCGTCGCCTTGATGGGGGCTACGGCCTGCATGACCTTGGCGGATCGCAGGTCCTCGACCGCTCTCTGCGCCGCCCCGCGCAGATCGGCGCGGGCCTCCTCCAGCGGTCTCGTGATCGCCGTCGAAGCGCTCGTCGCCTGCTTGACGGTGACATACTCGATCCACGGCATAGTCCCGAGGTCGGCGGCCAGACGATCGTCTCCCGAAGCGAAGACCACGGGGATACCTACGCGTCCCCACGAGAGCGCCACCAACTCCGTCTCGGTGATGGAGCGGCCATTCACGATGAAATCAATGCCGAGCGTATAGGTGTGCGATGCGAAGCCGCCGCTCCCCGTCTTGGCGTGCATCCCAACCAGCGCGACAGCGTCGTAGGCACCGGGCTCCACCAAGTCGAAGTAGGCATCGAAGCTCTCATCGCGGAGCACCTGTATGGCGCGACTATCCAGTCGATCGGCGGGAATATCGGGTCCGGGGTTGCCGCTGCCGTGCCCATCGACGACGTGCACCTCGGTCGCTCCCCCGGCAAACAGGCCGTCGACCACCGCGTTGACATCCCCCACCAGCAGGTCCTGGCCAAGCGGGTACTCGTCGTTTCCGAAATCGAACGTCTTCGGGTCATCCTGGCCTGAGAGTCCTTCCATATCGTGCAAGACGAGGATGCGTATGCCATCCTCCGTATTCGGCTGTGCGTCCGTCACTAGCCAGGGCTCGGAGGTCGAGAGCGAACTCGTTGAGCCGGCGTCCCCGGCTCGCTGCTCGCAGGCGGAGACGGCCAAGACGGCGGTCATCCCAACCGTGATGAGGGTCGGAAAGCTGGGTAGGTGCTGCATGTCCTCGAATCCTCCATTCCCGGGTCTGGTATCTTGTCGGCGTGTGATTCACAAGATGGCCGTAGAGAGGCCGTGGAGCCATGCATCTGGAAATAAGGGCGTCGAAGGACGATCTTTAGTCCAAACGACCAGCCACGGGAGGTAGAATTGCAGAAGAAGACTCTTACGGGCATCGCCTTGCTTTGCGCAGCGGCCTTTGCCGCCGGGACCATCGCGCGTGACGGAATTCCTACGGCGCAGGGAGCATCGGTTCAGCCATCCAAACTGGGCGTGCTCTGGACCAGCGGCGATCGCGAAGTTGCCTTGAAGATGGTTTTCATGTACACGCTGAACGCCAAGAAGCAGGCCTGGTTCGACGAAGTCCAGTTCATCGTGTGGGGGCCTTCTTCCAAGCTACTCTCGGTCGATCAGGAGCTGCAGATGGAGGTCGCGAAAATGAAGGAGGCGGGCGTCGAGGTGGTCGCCTGCAAGGCTTGCGCCGACATGTACGGGGTATCCGACAAGCTCGAGGAGCTTGGGGTCGAGGTGAAGTACATGGGCCGCCCATTGACCGACATGCTCAAGGGCGACTGGGCCGTGATGACGTTCTAACCCAGGGGTGAGGCGTCGGGCCGGCGGCTATCCGCCGGCCCGAGTCCATGTGGCTAGAGCTCTAAGTGGCGCTCGAGATCGAGCGGCGAGATATAGAGGCGGAAGTTCTCAAAGTCAGCCAGCTTCGTCTCGAGCAGCTTGTTCTGTATGTCCTCGCCCAGGGTCTTCACCAGCAACTCGCTGCTTTCAGCGACCTGAATCGCCTCGTAGAGGTCGTGAGGCAGCGATTTCACTCCCAGCCGCTCCCGCTCGACCGCATCGAGCCCATAGAGATCCAGCGTCATCGGTTCGGGTGCCGGTAGCTCGCGGTCCAGGCCCTCGAGTCCGGCGGCGAGCATCACCGCGAAGGCGAGGTACGGGTTGCAGGCCGCATCGGGGAAGCGAAGCTCGATACGCGTGGCCAGCTCCTTACCCGGCTTGTAGAGCGGCACTCGTACGAGGGCCGAGCGATTCCGTTCCGCCCACGCGATATAGACCGGCGCCTCGAAGCCGACGACCAACCGCTTGTACGAGTTGTACCACTGGTTGGTTACGAGGGCCATTTCCCTCGCGTGCTCGAGCACGCCCGCAAGAAAGTGCTTGGCCGTCTGTGAGAGGTGATAGCTTTCGTCCTTCGAGTAGAACGCGTTCGTCTTCTCATCGGTGAAGAGCGACAGGTGCGTGTGCATGCCGCTGCCGTTCTCTGCGACGAGCGGCTTCGGCATGAAGGTGGCGTGGACGCCGTTCCGCCGAGCGATCTCCTTGACCAGCCACTTGTAGGTCTGAAGCGCGTCCGACATGCGGAGCGCCTCCTGGTACTTCAGATCGATCTCGTGTTGGCTGGGCCCGACCTCGTGGTGCATGTACTCCACCGGAATGCCCATCGACTCGAGGGCGAAAACAGTGACCTCGCGCAGGTCGTCTCCCATGTCCACCGGAACGATGTCGAAGTACCCAGCCTTGTCGATCGTCTCCGGAGTCCTGTCGTCGGCGAAATAGTAGAATTCCGCTTCCGGGCCGATGTTCATCTGGTAGAACCCATGCTCATTCAGACGCCTCAGGTTCCGCTTC